>JBKCIQ010000084.1:0-31371 GCA_046302135.1 Bacteroidota bacterium
AACAGCTCTACGTTTTATGGTGTCTATGTCGCCGGGGCTCACCTCTTCCCATTCCGAACAGAGAAGTTAAGCCCGGCAGAGCTGATGGTAGTTGGCCTAAAGCCTGCGAGAGTAAGTCGGCGCCGTTTTTACAAAAACAAATACCCCATCCCTAAGAAGATGGGGTTTTTTGTTGGGGGAATAATTGGTTAAAATATGAATATTATTAATTTAGCATAGATTAAATTGCACTCATTATGAGTAAAAGAAATCTTATTGTTTTTTTATCTACTTTATGTGGTTTAATATTCAATGCGCAAGAATATAGATTTTATAAAAAGGAAAGTGTAGATACCGTTATTAACCAGCTAAGAAAAAGCGAGCAACAATTAAAAGATAGTAGTCAATTAATTTTCAAATTAAATCAGGAGAAAATTAAAAATGAAAAGGAGATAGAAAGTCTTAAACTTTCAATTAAGTCGGCGCAAAACCATCACGAATCCCTTAAAGGTTTTAATTATGTTTATTTAATTGCTGCACTTCTTGCACTTGTTGCAGTTATAGTTCTTATAACAACAATTAAGGAAAAAAAAGTAATAAATAAACAATTAGAACGGCAACATCAACTTACAAAAATTAATGCGGAAAATCTTAAAGAAAAAAATCAGGAGATTACCGATAGTATTAAATATGCCAGACGGATTCAGGAAGCTATGCTTCCATCGAAAACTGAGGTGAAGAATACTATTCCTAATAGTTTTATTTATTATCGTCCAAAAGATATTGTAAGCGGTGACTTTTACTGGGTAGGAGAAAAAAATGGTAAAACATATGTAGTAACAGCTGACTGCACCGGTCATGGTGTTCCCGGTGCACTTATGAGTATGCTTGGTATTTCTAGCTTAAATGAAATAATAAACGAAAAAAATATTTTAAGTCCCGGCAAAATTTTAGATGAGTTGAGATCTTCAATTGTTAATTCTCTTTCAAAATCAGATGGTGATAGCATGAAGGACGGAATGGATCTTTCACTCTATTGCTACGATAAGCGCCTAAAAAGAATTACTTATGCGGCTGCAAACAATGGTATTTATGTAGTAAGGGACAACAGCATCATTATACTTAATCCTGACAAACAACCTGTTGGAGCCTCGCCTACTTATGAAAGACCATTCACTGAGGGTACTTTTGATTTGAAGAATGATGATCTCATAATCACTTTTACAGATGGATTTGCGGATCAGTTTGGCGGACCAAAAGGAAAAAAATTTAAGTATAAACAGTTGCAGGAATTAATCATCCAGCTAAAGGCCCGTCCGATTTATCACGTCTCTGAGCTCTTGAACCAGTCGTTTTTAAAATGGAAGGGTAAACTTGAGCAGGTTGACGATGTTTTGATTATTGGGTTGAAAGTTTAGCGATAAAATCAAATTATTTCTTGTTTTCATAAACGAATCTTTCGTACATCAATAAATAATTCCTATATTTGCCGCCCTTATAAAAAACAATTATGAACCAGTACGAGTCCGTTTTCATTTTAACTCCCGTTTTGTCTGAAGATCAGGCAAAGGAAGCGGCTAAAAAATTCAAAAAGTCGCTCACCGATCTGGGAGCGAAAGTTGTGCATGAGGAGAGTTGGGGCCTACGCAAACTCGCCTATCCTATCCAAAAGAAGTCCACAGGTTTTTATCACCTGTTTGAGTTTCAGGCAAAACCCGAAGCAATCGCTGAACTTGAAATCACCTATAAGCGTGATGAAAGAATTCTTCGTTTCCTTACTTTAAAGCTTGATAAGCACGCAATTGCTTTCAGCGAAAGAAGAAGAGGTAAGATGAAAGGCGAAAAATCTACTTCAAAGAAAGAGAAGGCATCCTGATTATAAATAATCAAATTGAAAATTTAAAAAATTCAAAATGGCACAATCAAGTTCGCAAATAAGATATCTAAATCCTCCCACAGTAGAGGTGAAGAAAAAGAAGTATTGCCGCTTCAAGAAAATGGGCATAAAATATATTGATTACAAAGATGGAGATTTCCTACTCAGATTCATCAACGAACAGGGTAAGATTTTACCTCGTAGATTAACAGGTACATCACTAAAGTTTCAGCGTAAAGTTGGACAAGCTGTAAAGCGTGCTCGTCATCTGGCAATTCTTCCTTACGTTTCAGATTTATTAAAATAATTAAATCATTAAAATCATGGAAATTATTTTGAATCAGGATGTAAAAGGACTTGGATACAAGTACGACATCGTAAAGGTAAGGCCGGGATATGCAAGAAATTTTTTAATTCCGAGAGGTATTGCAGTTCTTGCAACCGAAAGTAACAGAAAAGTTCAGGCAGAAACTCTGAAGCAAAGAGCATTCAAAGAAGATAAGCTTAGAAAAGAAGCGGCAGTTAACGCTGAAAAGCTTGCAAGTATTACGCTTAGAGTTGGTGCAAAGGCAGGCGAAACAGGAAAGATTTTCGGAAGCGTTACTAATATTCAGATTGCCGAAGCTCTAAAGGCTGCAGGTATTGATGTTGAAAGAAAGAATATAGAGATTAACGGTGATGCTATTAAAAGTTTAGGTAATTATAGCGCTAAGGTTCGCCTTTTTAAAGAGGTATCTGCGAACATCAACTTTGAAGTTGTTGCTGAATAAGATCTATCAGTAGTTTAGAAAAATCCCGAAATTTTCGGGATTTTTTTTTGTTCAAACATGTGATTCAATTTCATAAATTGCATAGGCAATTTTATTTGAGGTATTTTAAAAATTAAATCATCATGCGTAGCACTTTTTTTATTCTCAGTTTTACAGTTTTAACAGCAATTGGAATTGGTAGTTATTTTTGGATTCACTCCTTGTGGTTTCTCACAATTACTTTGCCTTTCATCTTGGTTGGTTTTTATGACATTAGTCAAAAAAAACATACACTCATGAGAAATTTTCCATTAATGGGAAGAATGCGTTGGACTGCGGAATGGTTACGTCCCAAGGTTTATCAATATTTCGTAGAATCAGATATTGATGGTGCTCCTTACAATCGTTTAAGTCGATCGGTAATATATCAAAGAGCAAAAAAAGTTAATGATACTACTCCCTTCGGTACACAGTTAAATGTTTATGATACAGGATACGAATGGCTAAATCATAGTATTACCCCGGTGCCTTTGAATAAGGTAGATCATCATCCGAAGGTTCTTGTTGGTGGTCCTGACTGCAAACAACCATATGAAGCTAGTATTTTAAATGTCTCTGCAATGAGTTACGGTGCCCTAAGCCAGAATGCAATAATGGCTCTAAACGGAGGAGCCAAGATAGGGCGTTTTGCACATAACACAGGTGAGGGGGGCTTAAGTCCTTATCACCTTCAACCGGGAGGTGATGTCATTTGGCAGATTGGTACAGGTTATTTTGGTTGTAGAAATTCTGACGGTACTTTTAACTTTGATGCTTACGCGGAACGTGCAGTTCTGCCAAACGTTAAAATGATTGAAATTAAATTATCTCAAGGAGCAAAGCCGGGTCATGGAGGAATTCTTCCTGCAAAAAAAGTTACTGACGAGATTGCTAAAATAAGACTGGTGGAAAAAGGCAAGGATGTTTTAAGCCCGCCTTATCATACAGCGTTTACTACCCCCATTGAGTTAATTAATTTTATTAAGAAACTGAGAGACTTAAGCGGAGGAAAACCTGTAGGCTTTAAATTATGCGTAGGACGAAAACATCAATTTATTGCAATTTGTAAGGCAATGGTTAAAACAGGAATTACGCCAGATTTCATTACGGTTGATGGTGGAGAAGGAGGGACTGGAGCGGCTCCTCTAGAATTCAGTAATAGTGTTGGTATGCCACTGCGTGACGGTCTTGCTTTTGTTTACGATTGTCTTAATGGTTTTGGCTTGAAAAGGCACGTCAAAATTATTGCAAGCGGAAAGGTGCATACAGGCTTTGATCTTGTAAAGAATTTTTCACTGGGTGCAGATTTGTGTAATGCTGCAAGAGCTATGATGCTTGCACTAGGATGCATTCAAGCACTAGAATGTAATTCAAATACCTGCCCAACCGGAATTGCAACCCAAGACAAAAAACTGGTTAACGGCCTTGACGTTGATGACAAGAAAGTGAGGGTTGCAAACTTTCATCATGAAACAATTAAATCTGCCGTAGAGTTAATGGCAGCAGCAGGCGTAAAGCATCCGGGTGAATTACATCGTTCATTGATATATAGGAGAATTTCAGCAGGAGTTATTCAAACTTATTCCGAAACATATCCTTATCTGTTAAAAGGATGTCTGCTAGAAGCTCCCTATCCTTCGGGATGGGAACTAGACATGATGAATTCGAGTGAGGAAACTTTTGATTATGCTTTACAGCATTATTAATGCGTAAACATATAAATCATCTGTTATTAAAGAATACTTATTTATTGATTTGATTTAATTAGACATTTTGCAACACGCCATCTATCTTTTACCTCATTAAAGTTAATTACAGAATCGTTGCAGGTTAAGTAATCACCCTTATTGTTGCGTTTTATGATCCATACATCTCCTGACCTGATTTGATTCAAAATAATTTTCTTAAGAGAATCGATGCTCGCATTTTTATTTTTTTTTCCAACTAGAAAACCGATTTCATTATTTCTTAAATCCATTTCACAGCTTACAGAATCAGGAAGTTCTCCGTCTTCATTTATTTTTTTTTGAAATTGTTCGAAGTTACCTTCTTCATGCGCCTTGCCTAGTGCACGGAGTCTATATAAGCTGATGTGCTTTGATAAAAATGCCATTGTAAAAATGTGTCTAAATGCATCTGTTTTACCTCCATTTTCATATTTATCGAGCGTGCTGTCTGCCTTAACAGATTCAAGTATTTTATAGATATTCTTCATTCTTTTCTTCACCTTAATTGAGGAAATTGGATGCAGTAAGACCCATTTTTTTTCAGCTGATGATAATTCAGAAAATTTTGCCTGTCCATTTGAAAAGGGAATTAGTAGAAATAAAAACAGGGTAATGAAAAGATTTTTTTTCAAGGCGAAAAAGAATTACGCCCTAAAGATAATTCTTAATTTTTTTGTGCTCGTCAAAACCTGAATCCTAAAATACAAATGTCATCAACTTGTGCATATCCACCCTTCCATGTATCATGTTCTGATTCCAGGTGTGTTCGTTGCCGGGAAGATCGTAAATGAGAAATTTTTGCTACAATTTCTTTCATAACTGATGCACGCAATTTTTTTGCTTTTGCACCACCAAACTGATCTGAATAACCATCAGAAAAAAGATAAACCATCTGTCCTTTTTCTAATCTGAATTTCACATTTGAAAATGGTTTCATTCTATCGTGAAATCCAATAGGCTGTTTGTCCCCTCTTATTTCTAAAATCTCAGTTTTTTCAAACTTTTGAATGTTTGCATCACATGCTTCGGGATGATTTCCATTAAAGTTTCCTGCTATCCATAAAGGGTTGTTAGCCCCTGACCATTCAAACTCTCCATTCAGAGTATTAACTGCAATCATTGAAATATCCATTCCATCTCTGTTCTCAGTTTCTTTGGATTTGGATGAAATATCTTTTAAAACTTTGTTGCGTAAAGCATCCAGGATTTCTCCTGGTTTCAGCCTTTCTTTTGAATTACCTACAATGTCATTTAGAAATGATGTGCCGAACATTGTGAGAAAGGCCCCCGGAACACCATGACCTGTGCAGTCGCCTACAGCAACATATAACCAATGTTCTTTACGTGCTGTCCAGAAAAAATCACCACTTACTATATCTTTGGGTTTGTATATAATAAAATGATCAGGGAATAAATCTTTGAGATCAGCTTCTTCTTTTAATAATGCGTCTTGAATCCTTTTTCCATAGCGTATAGAACTTAAAACCTCCTCTTGTTGTTCTTCAATAAACTGTTTCGATCTTTCAAGTTCTAATCTTGATTTAATTTCACTTATATTCAATTGATATCTTATGTTTACCATAACTATACTGATGATTGCAACTATGAAAATTGACATTTCTCCATCCACAATGTAATCTTTCAGTGAAATTGGACTGTATAGGTAGAATAAAATAGCGTTAAGTGCAATTGAGATTATTACCAGCAGTACTGAATAAATGAGATCCCAAACTGCAAGCATCCCAATTCCAATGAATAATACTACATATCCGATAGAAAATGATTTAAATTCATTTTCCGGTATTATGTTCGCAATTACCGCATCAAGAACTGAAATGGTTAGTGCAGCCACAAACATGCACATACTTGCAGAAATTTTAAGTTGTTTTCTTACAAGGCATATCCCAACAGGAATAATAAATGCAATAATTCTAAGAAACAAAACGAGCTTCCATTTATCATGAAGTATAAAATAGTCACTTAAAATCCATGGCAACTGAAGCGCTGCAGCAATAATTGTCACTGAGACTTGTGTTTTCTCAACTTTTTTATGCAGTTCTTCTTTAGCTTCCTTTATAGATATGGAAACCGTTTTTACTTTAGATTTCATTAGTCGCTCAGACTAACAAATATAGGTATTAATACTTATATTCAGATAATTTTTAAAGTTCGATTATTCGATGTAAGTACCTAGTTAAGCAACTCAGACTAGATGAACTCTTAGGGTGCTGCAAAAATCTTTTATTTGTAGTCTGACTTCACTGAATGAATTTTTTATTTCTTCATCAGTTCCAGTAGTTTTTGCAGGGTCAGGAAAATTGTGATGTATTTGTTTTGCTTTTGAGGGAAAGTAGGGGCAAACTTCTTTTGCATGGTCGCAAACAGTTATTACCAAATCGAAGTTGATGTGTTTGTATTCATCAATGTGATTGGACGTATGCTTGGAAATGTCAATATTATCTTCGGCCATGGTAGCGATTGCCTTTGGGTTAACGCCATGCGTTTCTACTCCGGCGCTGTAAATTTCGGCATCGCCTCCATAAAAATGACGCAAATAACCTTCTGCAATTTGGCTTCTGCAACTATTGCCGGTACATAAAACGAGTATTTTTTTCTTTTCCATTTTTATACAAATAACCAAATGATATTTATAATACAAAATTTAGGATCGAAACCAAAAATGAGCTGTAGAATCGTGATTGAAATGATGATTATAATTGGTTTCTTGAATTTGATGATTAGTTCTTTCATAGTTTAGCAGCATTTTCCTCCCGGTGAACAACAAGATGTGGAGTTAATGGTTAATTCAGATAATTTAATTTTAGGTTTTTCCTTATCGATTCCGCACTTGTCAGGCGCAAGACAATTGGTGTATTTATCGGTAAGGATAAATATGTTTTGATTTAACTGAAGTCCATATCTCCCAATGGTAGAGGATTGGTATTCAACTTCAATTTCCAGGTCTTCATTTCCAAAAAAATTCTCATATAATAAAATTATGCTTAATAATTTTTCGGGGTGCAATCTGTGATCTGTATCTTCTGCCGTCCACAGCTGTAAACTCAGATATTTTTCCTGGCGCTGGGTTCCTCCGCAGTCAATAAAATGTTTGGTAACCATACCCGCTTCGGTAATATGAAAATGTTCAGGAACCGGATTTCCGTTAGCAAGTTGAAAGCTTAATTTTTCAATTTCTCCCAATTTTTTTTTGAATTCAGATAGTTTCATTTTAATTGTTTTTGTACTAGCAACAATTGCTTGGTTTTTTTATTTTTTTTGAAATCAATGAAAAATATTTTTCGAGATGTTTTATAACTTTTTCATCGAGACAGTAGCAAATAGAGTTGCCCTCAATATTACCTTTTATTATGCCTGCATTTTTCAGCTCTTTAAGGTGTTGAGAAATGGTTGCCTGTGCAAGAGGCAATTCGTTTACTAGGTCTCCGCAAATACATTTATTTACTTTCAGGAGGTGTTCTAAAATGGCAATTCTCGCAGGATGCCCAATGGCCTTAAATAAACTGGAAATTTTATTTTGTTTTTTAGTAAATGAAGTTGATTTTGTGACACCCATAAGTTATATATCGCAATATTACGATAAATATTTTATTTCGTTTTATATTATCAAATTATTTTTTAATATTTTGCATTTATTTATGTTTTTTCAAGGTAAGTACTTTGTATTTAGCTAAAAAATAATTTCATTTTTTGAAAATCATTTTACAAACTTGGTCATTAGATAAAGTGTGATTATTGTAATTGTTTTGCTAATTTCTCAACATCAGTGATTTTATTAATTTCATGTCTTTTTCCTAAAAAAGTTTTCTTTATCTTCGTCATTTATGGATCACGAGACTTTTTTCAGAGATAGGTATTTGACGGCTCTAAATCTAATTCCTTTGGATAGAAAATCGAACTGGGGTTTTTTATCATTGCAAGGTATGATAGAACACATGACTGATTCAATTGGGATTGGCTGGAAAAGGATTCATTTTCCTGTTCAGTATTCCGAAGATATCGTCGCAAAGTCAAAGACATTTATGTTGAGTGATAAACCTTTTAAGCCCGGAACGAAAAACTCTCTGATGAGCGAAACGCCCCACCCATTAAGATGTTCAGATCTTGATGCAGCAAAAAGAGAGTTGAAGTTGGAAATTGAAAATTTTCTTGAATTTTGGAAAAACCATCCGAAAGAAAAAGTTACCAACCCTTTTTTTGGCGAATTAAATTACAACGAATGGCTACATCTTTTGCACAAACATGCGATTCATCATTTAAAACAGTTTGGCCTTGAATACTGATGTACAACATATATACGGAACGCGTTCTGTAATAGAAGCACTTCGAGCCGGTAAAAATTTAGACCGTATTCTGATTCAAAAAGGATTAAATAACCAATTGTTCCATGAGTTGAGAAAAGAACTTCAAGGAAAATCGCTTCCTTACCAAATTGTTCCTCAGGAAAAACTCAACAAAATCAGTTCAAATAAAAACCATCAGGGTGTTATTGCAACCATTGCAGAAGTAATTTATCATAAGACTGAAGATTTATTACCGGAATTATTTGAGAGTGGAAAAGTTCCTCTTATAATTGTTTTAGATAAGGTTACTGATGTAAGGAATTTTGGTGCCGTAGCAAGAAGTGCGGAATGTGCAGGTGCAAATATGATAATAATTCCTGAACAGGGCGCCGCTCCGGTAAATGGAGATGCAATAAAAACTTCTGCCGGTGCACTGCACAGAATTCCTGTTTGCCGCGAAAGAAATTTGAAGGAAACTCTTGAGTTTTTAAAGTCTTCAGGTGTGCAGGTTGTTTCTTGTCATGAGAAAACTCAAAAACTAATTTACGATGTTAACATGGTAGGTCCTGTTGCGATAATAATGGGATCTGAAGAAAGTGGGATTTCTTCCGAGTATTTAAAACGCTCTGATGAGCAGGTTAAAATTCCAATGATCGGAAAAATTTCTTCTCTTAACGTTTCTGTTGCTGCAGGAATTATTTTATTTGAGGCCGTCAGACAAAGAGGAAACTATAAATAATTAAAACCTTGCCCAAGGATTTAAGTTAGTTGTAAATCTCAAGTGAAATTAAAAAGAGTTTATTGCCTGGAAAATTTTTCGAGAAAACTATTTCGAAGATTTCTTCTTTGAAGTTTTCTTTGCTGCTTTCTTTGTACTCGCTTTTTTTGCTGCTACTTTTCTTGGTGCAGGTTTTTTAGCTGCAGCTTTCTTCACTGACTTATTTTCCTTTTTAGCCCCTTTAACTTTCTTATCTAACTTTACAACCTTTGCTTCTTTCACGGGTCCAACAATCTTCAATACATCCTCGTAAGTCAACTTTTCGTATTCGGTTCCTTTGGGAATTCTGAAATTCTCTTTTCCTCTACTAATGAAAGGTCCCCACCTTCCTTTAATAATTTTCAATTCTGGATCTTGCTGAAAGGTTTTCAGAATTTTCTCAGCATCTGAAATTCTTTTGGCTTTGATCAGTTCAATACATCTCTCTAAACTTACTTCATAAGGATCATCTTCTTTCTTTAATGAAGTGAATGCATTGTTGTGTAAGATGTACGGACCGAAACGTCCAATGTTTACTTTAATTTCTTTGTCTTCAAATGTGCCTACTACTCTCGGCAGACGGAATAAATCCATTGCCTGCTCCAATGTTATGGTTTCCAACCGCTGATCATTTCTCAGTCCTGCATAACGAGGTTTTTCCTCATCTGTACTTTCACCTATCTGTACCATTGGTCCAAAGCGTCCAATCCTTACATGTACATTTCTACCTGATACTTTGTCAATACCAAGTAATCTTTCTCCTGTTGCTCTGTCGCTATTGTCAATGGTTTTTTCTACGCCTTTATGAAATGGCTTGTAAAAACCTTTAAGCATTTTGGTCCAGCTCAATTTTCCTTCAGCAATTTCATCGAATTCCTCTTCAACTTTCGCGGTGAAATGAAAATCTAAAATGTCAGGGAAGTATTGCATCAAAAAATCATTTACTACCATTCCTATGTCAGTTGGAAACATTTTTGATTTTTCTGCTCCGGTATTTTCTGTCTTAATCTCTTCTTTTATTTCAGATTTAACCAATGATAAAGAAAAATAATTTCTTGGTTTGCCTTCTCTATCCTCTTTCACTACATAATTTCTCTTCTGAACTGTTGAAATGGTTGGTGCATACGTCGAAGGTCTTCCTATTCCTAATTCCTCTAATTTCTTTACCAAACTTGCCTCTGTATAACGTGGCGGGTGATGAGTAAATTTTTCTGTTGCAGTGATTTCACTGAAGTTAAGTTTCTGACCGGTTTTCATTGGAGGAAGCATGCTGCTGTTTTCCTCATTTTCATTTTCTTCATCAGTGCCTTCTAGGTAAACTCTAAGAAAACCATCAAACTTTAAAACTTCACCCTGTGCAATAAATTTTTCATTTCTATTAGATAAAGCAATAGTTGCAGTGGTTTTTTCTAACTCCGCATCACTCATCTGAGATGCAATGGTTCTTTTCCAAATCAAATCATATAATCTTTGTTCATTACGCTCCCCGTCAACATTATGAACGTTTAGATACGTTGGGCGTATTGCTTCGTGTGCCTCTTGTGCACCTTTTGATTTATTTTTAAAAGTTCGGTGATGATGATATTTCTTTCCGTATTGGGAATTAATTTCATCTTTTGCCATGTTGAGAGCAGTTTCTGAAAGGTTTACAGAATCTGTTCTCATGTATGTGATTTTTCCGCTTTCGTAAAGTCTTTGCGCCACAACCATAGTTTGCGCCACCGAGAATCCTAATTTTCTTGCGGCCTCTTGCTGTAAAGTTGATGTGGTAAATGGTGCCGCAGGCGAGCGTTTAGCAGGTTTAGTTTCCAGGTTTTCAATTGTGAATTCAGAACTTTTACATTTTTCAAGAAAGGCATTCGCTTCACCTTTTGTTGAAAATCTCTTATCTAACTCAGCTTTTACAGTTGAACTTCCAATCTGAAATAAACCTATAACTCTAAAAGCCGAAGTAGGTTTAAAGCCCATAATTTCTCGTTCCCTCTCAACGATTAATCTCACCGCAACACTTTGAACTCTTCCCGCTGATAATGATGGTCTAACTTTTTTCCACAATACCGGAGACAACTCGAATCCTACCAAACGATCTAAAATTCTTCTAGCCTGCTGAGCATTAACCAAATTTATGTCAATGGTTCTTGGGTTTTGAATGGCTTTTTGAATGGCAGGCTTAGTGATCTCGTGAAAAACAATTCTTTTGGTATCGGTTTTTTTCAAATCCAAAGACTCAAATAAGTGCCATGAAATGGCTTCTCCCTCGCGGTCCTCATCGGTTGCAAGCCATACGGTATCTGCGTTCTTCGCTAATTTTTTAAGTTCGCTAATTACCTTCTCTTTATCCGGTGATATTTCATAGGTCGGAGCAAAATCATTTTCAATATCTATGGCAACTCCCTTCTTTGGTAGATCGCGAACATGTCCGTAGCTACTTTTAACTGTAAAATCCTTTCCTAAAAATCCTTCAATTGTTTTTGCTTTTGCTGGGGACTCTACAATCACTAAATTTTTAGACATACGCGGATATTTTAAATATTTCTTAGAAAAAAACTGACCAATCAGAAGTTTTTCGGCCTGCAAAGAAAAAAAATAAAAATTGATTTATGCAACTCATTTTTAAACTTTACTATTTTCTCACAAAAAATATTAATTCATTTGCCCCAGAAAATTAATCGTGTCAAAATGTCACATTCTTTATTATATTTGCATCCCTTTATTATAAAAATGGAGAATAAATCAGGCTCAAAAGTTATTTTAGAAAATAGACAAGGAGAAGCTTTGATGCTTGATAGTCATGATGTTAAACAAAACAAAAAGCTTTTTTTGGAGAGCTACGGTTGTCAGATGAATTTTTCTGACAGCGAAATAGTTGCATCTATATTAAATAAGGAAGGATTTTCTACCACAAACAACTTTGAAGAAGCCGATTTAATTTTTTTGAACACCTGTTCAATTCGTGAAAATGCGGAGAATAAAGTTAGACAGCGCCTACAAGATTTTAAAAAGGTGAAGAAAAAAAATCCCGCTGCCTTGGTAGGTGTTTTAGGTTGCATGGCCGAAAGACTTAAATCAAAATTTCTTGAAGAAGAAAAAATTGTGGATCTGGTTGTAGGACCAGATGCTTATCGAGATTTGCCGAACCTCATTCAAACAGCAGACACAGGTCAAAAGGCTGTAAATGTAATATTATCAAAGGAAGAAACTTATGCAGACATTACACCAGTGCGTGTTGGAACGAACGGTGTAAGTGCATACATAAGCATTACGCGAGGCTGTGATAACATGTGTTCTTTTTGCGTAGTGCCTTTTACCAGAGGTCGTGAGAGAAGTCGTGACCCCGAGACAATTGTGAAAGAGGCAAAAGACTTATATGAGCAAGGTTATAGAGAAGTTACTTTGCTGGGGCAGAATGTTGATTCTTATATATGGACCGGTGGAGGGTTGAAAAAAGAAATTCTTACAGAAGAACAGAAATCAAATGCAGTAAACTTTGCTCAATTGATGGAAAAGGTTGCTCAGGTTGCTCCCGATTTACGTATTAGATTTTCGACTTCACATCCAAAAGACATGACGGATCAAGTATTGCATGTGATGGCTAAGTACGATAACATTTGTAAATACATTCATCTACCGGTACAGAGTGGAAGCACAACAGTTTTAGAAAGAATGAACAGGGGATACAGCCGTGAATGGTACTTGGAAAGAATCGCCGCAATCAGAAGAATAATACCCAACTGCGGAATTTCCACTGATATTATTACGGGATTTTGTGGTGAAACAGAAGAAGATCATCAGCAGACTTTAAGCTTAATGCGTGAAGTAAAGTATGATTTTGCTTATATGTTTGCCTATTCGGAAAGGCCAAAAACTTTGGCAGAACGTAAATATAAAGATGATGTGCCTGAGGAAATAAAGAAAAGGAGATTAACGGAAATTGTTAATTTACAGAGAGAGCATTCTTCTTTTCGTACTCAAGCCGGAGTTGGTAAAACCCATGAGGTTTTAATTGAAGGTACTTCAAAAAAATCTTTAGACATGTTGTGCGGAAGAAATTCCCAAAATACAACAGTTGTTTTTCCGAAGTATAATTTAAAAAAGGGGCAATACGTTAAAGTGAGTGTAAATACTTGTACTACATCTACATTAATAGGAGAGCCGATTAAGGAATGATTATTTTAAATTGAAAGAAAAATATTACGGATGAGTGTAATTGACATTAAACAAAGATTTTCCATTATAGGTTCAACACCCATAATTGATAGAGCAATAGATATTGCACGTCAGGTGGCACCAACTGATTTGAGTGTTTTAATTACAGGAGAAAGTGGAACGGGTAAAGAAGTTTTCCCTCAAATCATACATCAATTCAGTCTTCGCAAGCACGGCCCTTACATCGCAGTGAACTGCGGAGCAATTCCGGAAGGGACTATTGATTCCGAATTATTTGGGCATGAAAAAGGTTCTTTCACCGGTGCTACCGAGGCGCGTAAGGGCTATTTTGAAGTAGCCAGTGGCGGAACAATATTTTTAGATGAAGTTGGCGAGTTACCACTTGCCACACAAGCAAGATTACTTCGTGTTTTGGAAAGTGGCGAATACATTCGAGTGGGCTCATCTAAAGTACAGAAAACAGATGTCCGAGTTGTTGCGGCAACCAATCTAAATATCCCAAGGGCCATTGAAAAAGGAAAGTTCAGAGAAGATTTATATTATCGTCTTAACACAGTTCCGATAACTTTACCTGCGTTGAGAGAAAGGAAAGAAGATATTCATTTACTATTTAGAAAATTTGCTGCAGATTTTGCCGCGAAATATAGAATGCCTCTGATAAAATTGACTCCGGATGCAGAGCAGGCACTCATCAATTATTACTGGCATGGGAATATTCGTCAATTGAAAAATGTTACCGAACAGATTTCCATCATTGAGAAAAACAGAGAAATCAATTCGGAAACCTTACTTAAATATTTACCTAACTACCAAACAACAACATTGCCTTCACTCACAAGACAAGAAGTAGGTAGTTCAGGTGGAGGCAATTCAGATTTTTCGGAGCGTGAGATTTTATATAAGGTTCTTTTTGAAATGAAAAAAGATCTTAACGATTTGAAAAAAGTAGTTGCAGATATAGTTAATGGGGGAAGTGTAACAAA
The DNA here is from genome assembly GCA_046302135.1 of Bacteroidota bacterium. GTDB lineage: Bacteria > Bacteroidota > Bacteroidia > B-17B0 > Aurantibacillaceae > AM-1111. The sequence continues at coordinate 14,579 of JBKCIQ010000084.1, forward strand.
CCTGCCACAAGAAGATATTCAAGTTTTGCAGAAATCTTTTGGTGATGCATATTCCGGTGGCATTGCTTTGCAAAATACTGCAAATGTAGTTCAACCGGTTCAACAGAATTTTCAGCGACCTATTGAGATTGAAGAGTCTTTGAGTCTTCAGGATAAGGAGATAGATATGATTAAAAAAGCGCTGGTAAAACACAAAGGAAAAAGAAAATATGCAGCCAAAGAATTAGGTATTTCCGAAAGAACGCTTTACAGAAAAATTAACGAATACCACATCAAAGAATAAATTTTCTGAATTCAATTTTAAAATATCTTTTAGTTTTGTTCACAACATTTCAGTTAATTCTTTCTGGATGTAAGGTAAATTATTCTTTGTCAGATAAAGGTGGAATTCCGGCTGAAGCCAAAACGGTTTCGGTAACAATGTTTCAAAATAATGCATCACTTTCTCCTCCTGTTTTACCTCAAAGATTTACAGAAAAACTCAGAGATATGTTGTCTTCACAAACCAACTTATCGCTTAAAACTTCTTCCGGTGATTTACATTTCGAAGGCTACATTTCAGATTACAGTGTGGCACCGGTGGCCATTCAGGCCGGCGATAACGCTGCGCTGAACCGACTAACAATAAGTGTCCAGGTTAAGTACAATAACCGCTTCAATAAAAACAAAGATTTCGAGCAAGCCTTTACACGTTTTAACGATTTTCCAGCAGATAAATCTTTATCTTCGGTAGAGAATCAATTGATGGATGAAATAAACCGCCAAATTTGCGAAGATATTTTTAATAAAGCTTTTAACGACTGGTAAAAGGTAATTGGATGAATAAGCAAAGGTTTCACGAATATTTAAATAATCCTGCTTTATTGAATGAAAGTTCTGTAAGCGAGTTGAAGCAGGTTGTAGATACTTTTCCCTGGTTTCAGACCGCACAATTGTTATACGCCAAAGCTCTAAGTGCCACCAATCATTACGATTACTATAGTCAGCTAAAAAAAACCTCTATTTCAGTTAACAATCGAAAGGTGCTTTACCTTTTACTGAATCAAGAACCAGAACAAATTAAAAACACCGATACCTCAAAAGAAGAATCAACTGAAAATCTAATTGAAACTAAGGCCGAAATTAGGCCCCAGGAAAAAACCAAAGATCTTCAGTCCGACATCGGTGAAATTAAATTTGTTTCCAATACAACAGCAGAAAGTCGTGTTACTGAAATTCAAATAGAGAAAGTAGAGAAACAAATTGAAATAGAGAAAAAAGTTGAGCATCGCGAAGAGGCTAGAAAAATAGAGCTTCAAATCACACCGAAAGTTTCTGAAACAGAAAAGAAAATTCAGGCAGAAAAGATTGAAGAAAATAATTTGAAGACTGAGGAGATTTCAAGCGATTCTAAGACTTCATTAAATCCGCCAGCAATTGATGAAATTATTTTAAACCCTGTGGTAAATGCCTACATAGAAAAAGAGGTGTTGCATGTTACCGATATTCATAAAACGAATAATCAGAATAAAGTTGAGGGTTTAAATGATGCCTCTGAAAAGGTAAAATCGGTTTTAAAAGAAACACTAAACGAGCCTCATTCCTTTACCGAGTGGTTGAAATTGCTTTCTATGCAGAAGCAGCAAGGCTCATCATCTGCTAAAGAAAGAAAACTTGACAAACAGGAGGAAATTGAATTCAAAAAAGATGAAAATAAGACTGAGGACTTAAAGGCTATAGAGGATAGAAAGAAAAGGCAGGAAATCATGGATAAAATTATACAGAATGAGCCGGGTCATATTAGAATGAGTGATTCTCCGGAGTTCTTTAATCCAACCAAGAGTGCACGCGGTAGCAATAAGGAAGACGATACCCTTGTTACAGAAACACTTGCGTGGATTTACGAGCAACAGGGTAATTATCCTAAAGCAATTAGGGCTTATCAAACTTTATCCTTGAAATTTCCGGAAAAAAGTGTTTACTTTGCAGGCCTTATTCAAAAAATTAAATTGAAACAAAAACAAAAATAGTATGGGAATATTAATCATTTTAGTTTGCGCAGTTCTGATTTTTATCGTTTTAATTCAGAATTCAAAAGGCGGAGGATTGGCCTCTAATTTCTCAGGAAGTAATCAGATTTTAGGTGTTGCAAAAACAAAAGATACTTTAGAAATGGTAACCTGGATTGCAGCAGGGTTGTTACTTTTGTTATGTTTCCTTGCCACTCCAAAGGCAGTTAAAGTTGCTCCTACAACTACCACTGAACAAACCGGAAAGCAGGGTCAGCCTCAAAAATTAAGCAAAGAAGAGCAATCGGAAACCAAGCGTCTGGCAAAGACGTTTCAAACTGGTGGAAATCAGTTCAGCCCTAAAGAAGAGCCTAAAAAGAAACCTTAATTTTTCAAAATAAATTTTGCAGGTGTCAGCTTGTCATTTCAAGCTGACATTTGTTTTTTAAACGGGTTTCTAATATGAAAAAATGGCTACAAATTTTCAAATTTTTTAAATGGCACAATTTCTGAAAACGGGCGACTCGTTAAAATAAATGTTTAACTAATATCAAATAAAAATCATGGGAAAAGTATCATTAAAACCACTTCAGGACCGCGTGCTAGTAGAAGCTGCACCCGCTGAAGAAAAGACTGCAGGAGGAATTATTATTCCTGACACAGCTAAAGAAAAGCCACAGAAAGGAAAAGTAATTGCTGTAGGCGCAGGCAAAAAAGATGAACCAATGACGGTGAAGGCAGGGGATACTGTTCTTTACGGTAAGTATTCCGGTACAGAAATCCACGTAGATGGTAAAGAGTATCTAATCATGCGTGAAAGCGATATTTACGCAATTCTTTAAAACACTAACAACAATAATTAAAATTTAAATTTTATGGCAAAAGATATCACATTCAACATTGAAGCACGTGACGCTTTAAAGCGCGGAGTAGATGCTTTGGCAAACGCAGTAAAAGTTACACTCGGCCCTAAGGGAAGAAATGTAATCATTGATAAAAAATTCGGATCACCATCTATAACTAAAGATGGTGTTTCTGTTGCAAAGGAAATCGAATTAACTCATCCAGTAGAAAACATGGGTGCGCAGTTGTTGAAAGAAGTTGCTTCTAAAACTGCTGATGCAGCAGGTGACGGAACTACCACTGCAACAGTATTGGCACAAGCTATAGTTACTGCCGGTTTGAAAAACGTTGCGGCAGGAGCAAACCCAATGGATTTGAAGCGTGGAATTGATAAGGCTGTTGCTGCTGTTTGTGAAAACTTAGCTAAGCAAAGTTCAACTATCGGAAACGATAACAGAAAAATCGAACAGGTTGCAACTATTTCAGCAAATAACGATTCTTCAATTGGGAAATTAATCGCTGAAGCGATGGCAAAAGTGAAGAAAGAAGGAGTAATCACTGTTGAAGAAGCTAAAGGTACTGACACAACTGTAGAAGTTGTTGAAGGTATGGAATTCGATCGCGGGTACATTTCTCCATATTTTGTTACTGACGCAGATAAAATGGAAGCGGTGTTGGAGAACCCGGTAATTTTGATTTATGACAAGAAGATCAGCAACATGAAAGAATTGTTGCCAATTCTTGAGAAGGCTGTTCAGACCGGAAAACCGGTATTGATTATCTCTGAAGAAGTAGAGGGTGAAGCTCTTGCTACTTTGGTTGTAAATAAAATCCGTGGTTCATTAAAAATTGCTGCAGTAAAAGCTCCAGGGTTTGGAGATCGCAGAAAAGCAATGTTAGAAGATATTGCAATTCTTACAGGCGGAACTTTGATTTCTGAAGAAAGAGGTTTCAAATTAGAGAATGCAGATTTGAGCATGTTAGGTAAATGCGAAAAGGTTACGATTGATAAAGATAATACCACTATTGTTGGTGGTTCAGGTAAGAAAGCTGATATCACTGCACGTGTTAATCAAATCAAAGCACAAATTGAATCAACTACGTCTGAGTACGATAAAGAAAAATTACAAGAGCGTCTTGCTAAATTAGCAGGAGGGGTTGCAGTTCTTTACATTGGTGCTGCTACTGAAGTTGAAATGAAAGAAAAGAAAGACAGAGTAGATGATGCACTTTCTGCGACTCGCGCTGCTGTTGAAGAGGGAATCATCCCAGGTGGTGGAACTGCATATATCCGTGCAATTGCAGCGCTTGAAAAATTAAAAGGATCTAACGAAGACGAAACAACCGGAATCGGAATTGTTAAGCGTGCTTTGGAAGAGCCACTCCGTCAGATTTGTGCTAATGCAGGTCTTGAAGGCTCTGTAGTAGTAAATAAAGTTAAAGAAGGAAAAGATGATTATGGTTTCAATGCACATTCTGAAACTTATGAGCATCTTTACAAATCAGGAGTAATTGACCCTAAGAAAGTGGCTCGTGTAGCTTTGGAAAACGCTGCATCTGTTGCTTCTATGTTATTGACTACTGATTGTGTTCTGGCTGAAAAGAAAGAAGACAAAGCCGCTCCAATGGGTGGAGGACATCCGGGAATGGGTGGAATGGACGGAATGATGTAATAAAAATTCCAAAAATTTAGGATAAAAGGCTTCGGATTACTTTCCGAAGCCTTTTTGTTTGTATAAACAAAACATTATTGAGTAAATTTATGCGGACTTGAATTTGTGTAAATGAATTTAATTTTTGGCGTACTTATTGGAAACAAAACTTTCGAAAAAATAAAATTAAAATGAAAAAATTCTTTTTTTTAACTGCTATTCTTGTAAACTCTTTAGTTATTTGTGCTTCAGGAATAAAATTTAACCTCAGTGTTACTTTAGCAGGAGCAAAAGACGGAACCAAGCTTTATTTGCAGCATAAATATAACGATCAATTAAAATGTGACTCCTCAGTAATTAAAAATGGAAAGGCAGAGTTTAATGGTTCAACTGCAGAGCCTAATATGTACTGGTTAACTACTTCTAGAAATGTAAACCCTGATTTGATTTTTTTTATAGATGGGGGTAAAATAAAGATAACAGGAAATTTGGATTCATTGGGTAATGCGGTAGTTGATGGCGGAAGCACTCAAAAAGAATATCTCATTTACCTGGAAATGGTAAAAACTTATAATCAAAAGAGAGAGAACTTAATAAAAGACTTTCAAACCTACAGAATGAAGGGTGATCAAGCAGGACAGCAGAGCATTATTGATGCTGCTCAGGCGCTTGAGAAAAAATTTTGTGGGGAGCTTCTAGAATTTATTACAAAGTACCCTTCCTCAAATGTTGGAGGTTACCTCATTTTTATTGCTAAATTCGATTGGGCAGGAATACCGGAGTTTGATGCTTTTTACAATGCGTTGGGTGAAAATGTAAAAAAGGGCAAATTTGGAAAGTTAGCTTTAGAAAAAATCAATTCTATTAAAGGAACAACTATTGGATATCCTGCAATAGACTTTAAACAAAGTGATCCTGAAGGAAAAGAAATTTCCCTTAGTTCTTTTAGAGGTAAATATGTTCTGGTAGATTTTTGGGCAAGTTGGTGTGGTCCTTGCCGTATGGAAAATCCAAATGTTGTTGCGGCATACAATAAATATAAGTCAAAGGGATTTGACATCCTTGGTGTTTCTTTCGATGACAGTAAAGACAAATGGTTGAAAGCTGTTAAGAAGGATGGTTTGGATTGGACTCAGGTAAGCGATTTAAAGGGTTGGGCTAATGAGGCCGGTAAGCTTTATGGAGTAACTTCTATACCTTTTAATTTACTACTGGATAAGGAAGGGAAAATACTTGCGAAAGGATTAAGGGGTCCAGATTTAGAAAGGAAACTCGTTGAGATTTTTGGTGAGTGATTTAACGTGGAAATTTAAAAATAAATGGTAAGGAGATTTTTATTTTTGTTTTTTTTGTTATCTCCATTTCTCTTTTTTTCACAGCAGAAAAAAAAATCTGTAAAATCAAAAAAGAAAATTGTTTACAGTAAAAAGAAAAAAGTATCAGGAAAAAAGAAAAAAACTTACTATAGCAAAAAGAGTAAGCCAGTCCTTCCGCTTAAAGTTCCAATTGAGAATATTCCACTCGCAAATTACAATAAACATTCTCGTCTTATTGATTCTTTACTCAGAAGCCGACATGAATATTTTTCACCTTTTTTAGCAAATCCCCGTAGATACAAAATACAAATAATTTACACGCAAATCGATAGGGATAAAAACAATAAGCCCAATTTCACTCAGCACAATTATTATCTGGATAGCACCAATTATTTTTATTGTGCGAGTTTAGTCAAGCTTCCTGTCTCCATACTTTGTTTACAAAAGTTGAATCAACTTAAGGTTCCTGGATTGCATAAAAATTCAATTATGATTACTGATAGTTCTATTGCTTGTCATCGAAAACAAAAGTATGACGGAACTTCAGCCAATGGTTTTCCTTCGATCGCCCATCATATTAAAAAAATGTTACTAGTGAGTGATAATATTAGTTACGGGCGGACATATGAATTTCTAACACCTGATTATATTCACACAGAATTAAAAAAGAGAGGATATGGCAGTATGCGAATCATGCAGCGTTTTGATGGTAGATGTCAGGGGACCAATAATTTTTATTGCAACAAGATTGACTTCTTTAATGAGAAAAATGAGTTAGTATACTCTCAGCCCGAGAGTATGGCTAAGAAAAATTATTTTAAAATACCGGGTACCCATAGAATTGGTAGTTCATATCTGAATGAAAAAAATAAACGGATAAGATCTTTCAGAGATATGTCCGATAAAAATTATTTACATCTTCAACAAATCAACGATATTTTAAAATGGCTTGTATTTTATGAATATGCACCGGAAAGTAAAAAATTTAATATCTCAGAATCCGACCGAGATTTTTTATTGAAATATATGTCAATGTATCCAAGAGAATCTGAGTATCCTAAATACAGTAAAGATTATGTTGATGCCCACAAAAAATATTTGATCCATGGTGGAACTAGGGATTCAATAACTAACGATAGCCAAAGGATATTTAATATTGTTGGATTAAGTTTGGGATGTATGATAGATTGCGCATACATAGTTGATTTTGAAAAAGGAACAGAATTTATGTTGTCTGCAATAGTTTATGCAAACAGTGATGACATTGTAAACGACGGCAATTATGAATATTACTCCGTTGGCTTTCCTTATTTGAATCATCTGGGGGATTTGTTCCTTAATTATGAAAATCAACGGAAAAAGAAGTTCATGCCGGATCTCCGAGAATTCGAACCGAAAAATCTTTATCCCCTTAGCGACTAAATTTTCTTGTATTCTCCAATGAGAAAATCAGCAAGACTTTTGATGTATTCTGCTGAGAAATCAAAACTGATTCCTGCGGCTTTGTAAATTTCTGGAATAGATTTGGTGTAACCAAGCTTCAGGAATCTCTTGTAGTCTTCTAAACCTTTATTATGATCTTCTTTGTAGTTTTTCCATAGAGCTATTGCACCCAATTGCGCAAAGCCATATTCTATGTAGTAAAATGGAACTTCAAATAAATGAAGTTGACCCTGCCAACTCCTTCTTAGATTATTTTCAATACCTGAATAATTAATTATACCTGTTCCAAACTCATTGCATATTTTTTCCCAGGTGTCATATCTTTCTTCGATTGAATGTTTAGGATTCATATAAATCCAGTGTTGGAATTTGTCAATGGAGGCAATCCAAGGAAGTGTCTTTATAATTTTTCCAAGATGTTCTTTTTTTGCACGTTTTAATTCTTCTTTATCTTTAAAATATTCATCCCAAAACTCCATACTTATAAGTTCCATAGACATACTTGCCAATTCTGCAACTTCGCTCGGTACACTTTTGTTTTCAGTGATGCTCAAATCTCTTGTGAGAATAGAATGAAGGGCATGTCCTCCTTCGTGTACCATTGTAACCAGATCTCGTAACATACCGGCGCTATTCATGAAGATGAAAGGTATTCCGGTTTCATAAAGTGGGTAATTGTATCCTCCCGGTGCTTTTCCAATCCTTGAATCTAAATCCAAATGCCCAAGTTTTTTCATTAGCTCTATACATTCTCCAAAAAACGAATCAATACGATTGAAACATTTTATTGTTTTATGTGTTAGCTCTTCACCGTTGCTAAAAGGATTCAATGGCTCATTTCCGTCTTCATCAAATTCTGTATCCCAAGGTCTGTAATCCTCTATTTTTAATTTATCTCTTCTTGCAATTTCCAATTCACGCATCAATGGAACAATATGTTTTGCCACTGAATCGTGAAACGCAAGGCAATCTTGTGGTGTGTAATCAAATCTTCCAAGCTCACGATGCATATAATCTCTGTAATTTTTGAAATCAGTATTTATTGCTACCTGATCTCTCAATTCAATAAGAGACGTGAATAAATCATTCAGTTCTTTTTCATCTTTAGTTCTTCTTTCCTGAATTTTATCATATACTGACTTTCTTACTTTCCTGTCTTGAGATTTAAGATAAACCGCGGCTTGCTGTAATGTGATTTCATTGCCATCAATTGTAACGGTTTGTGCTCCTGAAATACTCCCATAACGTTGTTCTAAATTTTTCATTTCTGTTAGAACAGGTATGTTTTTTTTTCTGAAAAGTTCTACTGCGTTTTTTAAGGTTCTAAGATAAATTTTATAAGTTTCCGGTTTGAGTTGAGCACAAAAGGGAGAATTACATATCAACTGATTTATTTCATTAGCAATTGGTGCAACATTTGGAGAAATCTCATTTACGAAGAAAGTATAGCTTTCTAAAAGACCTTTATCCTGTGTGTTACACGTCATTTTGATATATCTCCAAGCCAAGTTCTCGCTTACGATAGCACTGAGTTCACTACAGTCAGCAATTAAATTTTCCAAGTCACCAACTGAATCAATTTTTCTGTTTTTTAAATCTTCAAAGTAAACCTTAAGTGTATCCCATGAGGTTATTTCAAAATCTTGCGGTATGAAATGTCTTTTCTTATTTAAATCTATTTTAACTGTGCTCATTTTTTTAATTTTTAATTATTCTTCTTCTGATTAATTTTCCATCTACTTCTAAACATACAAAATACATACCTGTAGATAGCGCACTAACTTCGATTTTGTTTTGCTGTTGTCCGATCTGATTTTTAATTTTTTCTTGTTTTAGTATTTCTTTTCCGGAGATGTCTGAAATTGAAATTTGATAATCGGAATTAGCATTCAGATTAAATTCAATCAGAAGTTGATCATTAAATGGATTAGGGCTTATCGTAAGTGATTTTTCTAATTGATGTTCCTCAATTCCAACCCCGGTAATATTTAAAAATGTACACACCGTATCCTTACAGCCGGGTAACGGAGAGGGATTTAATATTGCACAGACTACTTTGAACCCGTTGCTTGTATATTGATGAGTTGGATTTAAGCCGGTCCCGGTGCTTCCATCTCCAAAAGACCAAACAACTACAGGAAAAATTCCTCCTCCTGAAACTGTAGCGTTAAAAGTGATGTTTCCATCTGTGCCAGTATGGGTGATTTGCATTGAACAAGCAGGAATATCAACAGTATCACAAAACTGTGCAGTACATCCCGTAGTTGACGATGTGTAATTTAAGCAAACAGTATATGTTCCGGGTGACGCATAGGTGTAATTTGCAATAGCACCTGTTCCTGTATTTCCGTCTCCAAAATCCCAATTAAAAGTATCGTTAAAGTTTAATGAATCAGCAATAAATGTCTGATTGGTTCCATTGCTTACATTGGTCCAAGTTGCAGAACATGTAACCGGAATAGTATCAATATCCACAAATACAACATTGCAAATGGTATCAGGTACACAAGCTGTAGAAATATTCGAAATAATAACGCAGGCTGTATAGGTTCCTTCTGCGTAAGCATGCGAAGGATTAGCTCCTCCGCCAAAACTTCCGTCTCCAAAGTCCCAAGCAAAAGAATAATTCGAATTGTTCGGAGTAGAGAAAAATTGAGCCGTTCCTGTAAGAGTATCTACGGTAAAAGTATAATTTCCTGCAATTTGAGCAGATACCTGAATAGTATCTAAGATACTGTTACTGCAACCGCTTGCTGTATACATAGTAAGTTGAACAATATAATCACCACATGATGTGTAATTTTGTGTGGGATTTACTGCGGTTGAAGATTGAAAATTTCCAAAACCCCATTGATATCCGGTAATACTGTCTCCTGGTGCTGTAGAAGTATTGTTAAACGTAATGCTTGTTCCATTAGATGTGTAATTGAATGAGGCCTGACAAGTAGCAGGAGTATAGTTAACGTTAAAGAAGGTACAGAATGTATCGGTTGCACATGCCCCTAGATTATCTGAAATAATGGTGCAGCCCCATTGCTGACCCGGTAAAAAATTACTTGTTATATTAGCGCCAACTCCTGTTGCTCCATTGCTGAAATCCCAACTAAAAAAATATCCTGGTAAGTTCGGTGTTGCATTAAATGTAACATCTCCGTTGGTGGTATCAATTGAAACATTAATGTTAACATTCGGATTACCATTTATAAAAATGGTATCGGTAATTGAACTTGTACAATTGTTTTGAGTGGTAATGGTTAAGTTTATGATATAACCGCCACAATTGGTGTAATTGTGTGACGGATTTTGAGTAGTATCTGAGCCTCCATCCCCGAATGACCATTGATAATTTATTATGCTGTCATTAACAACTGTAGAGGTGTTGGAAAAAAATGTAGTATTGCCTACGGTATTGAAGTTGAAAGATGCATTACACTGGGCATTTACTTTTTCAAGGCAGAACCACAAAGCAATCAAACCAAAAAATAGATTTTTCTTCATAAAAGTGTTAGTAGGTTGAAATACAAATTTAATAAAATGTAAAAAAATTACCTTATTTAATGACTAAATTTGAACTGAAATAAATTACTTATGTTGAATAATAAATTTTGCAATTCTCTTTTTCAATACTGTCGTTTTGAAACCCGAGAAGTGAAAATAGGAGAATTGGGTTTGGGTGGAAATAATCCTATTCGTTTGCAGAGTATGACAACCACGGATACCATGGATACTTTAAAAACGGTTGAACAAAGTGTCAGAATGATTGAGGCTGGTTGTGAAATAATCAGAATTACTGCTCCTTCCATTAATGAAGCAAAAAATTTAGAGGTAATAAAGAAAGAATTAAGAAGCAGAGGATTCAGTACTCCACTGTGTGCAGACATTCATTTTACTCCCAATGCGGCCGAACACGCCGCACGGGTTGTTGAAAAGGTTAGGGTAAATCCTGGCAATTACGCGGATAAAAAGAAATTTGAACAAATTGATTACAGTGATGCATCTTATGACGCTGAGCTGGAGCGAATCAGAAAAAAGTTTACTCCATTGGTAAGTATTTGTAAGGAATATGGTACCGCAATGCGTATCGGTACTAATCATGGGTCTTTATCTGACAGAATTATGAGCCGATATGGAGATTCTCCTTTGGGAATGGTTGAATCAGCATTAGAGTTTGTGAGGATTTGTGAGGAGAATAATTTTTTCAATCTAGTAATAAGTATGAAGGCGAGTAATCCTCAGGTGATGGTGCAGGCTTACAGACTGTTAGTGAGTAAAATGATAGATGCTGGCATGAATTATCCATTACACTTGGGAGTTACTGAAGCAGGGGAAGGGGAGGATGGAAGAATTAAATCTGCAGTTGGAATTGGAACTTTGCTTGAGGATGGTTTGGGAGATACCGTGCGTGTTTCACTAACTGAAGAACCTGAATTTGAAATTCCTGTTGCAAGAGCTCTAGTTGAGCGTTACTCAAAACGAAGTCAAAGTAGTCTTAATAAAGATTTTTTTCAATCGATGAGTAATGTAGAAATAAATTATCATCCATTTGAATATGAAAGAAGACATACGATTGAGGTGATTAACCTTGGAAAAAGTAATGTACCAAGAGTGATTGCAGATTTAAGTGACAGGGAAGAAATTACTTTTTCAACATTGTATCCATTTGGATATAATTACCATGTTGCCTCAGATAAGTGGAATTTAAGTGATCAGTCGGTAGATTACATCTATGCCGGAGACTTGAGAATCAATTTTGAAATTCCCGGTACTCTAGGTATAATTTATAATTCGGAGAATTGGAAAAAGAATGGTAATCAGGAAAGATCTTACCCTTTGTTTTGCGCTGTAGAGTTTTTGAGGTCTGAACAGAAACATCAACAAATGAATTTTGTTGCAGTTGATTTCAATTCCCTCACCGATGATTTTTTAAGTGAAATTAAATCTTATCAAAATGTTGTTTTTGTTTTTGATGCGTTTTGTGAAAACGCGTATCAGGAGTTGCGTGCCATGTTTTTTAAATTGAATCAATTTAAAATCGATTTCCCTGTTGTGATCAAACGAAATTATGCAAACATAGACGAACAGCAATTTCAGTTGTATTCTGCTACTGATTTGGGTGGATTATTGCTGGATGGTTTTGGTGATGGTGTATGGTTCAAACAAAAACAATGTGTGAATTCACAAATTTTAAATTCAACAACTTTTGGAATTCTTCAGGCTACAAGAAGCAGGATTTCTAAAACGGAATATATTTCATGCCCCAGCTGCGGAAGAACTCTTTTTGATCTACAGGAAACTACCGCTAAAATTAGAAAGGTAACAGATCATTTGAAGGGAGTAAAAATCGGAATTATGGGATGTATAGTTAATGGTCCCGGTGAAATGGCTGATGCTGATTATGGATATGTTGGAACCGGACCCGGAAAAATTACTCTTTATAAAGGAAAAGAAGTTGTCAAAAAAAACGTACCTAGTGAAGAGGCAGTTGGTGCTTTAATTGATTTGATTAGGGAAAATGGTGATTGGGTAGAAAAGTAGCGCAGGAATTTAAAATCTAATGCCTGTGCTTATACCAATCATAAATTGACGGAAGTACAGGTCTTTTGCCGCAAAATTTTCCTTCAGCTTGAGCGCATTAGGTGAGAATCTGAAATTCATTTCTACATCCCATCCCCAATGACTTGTGCCTTTATAAAATTGTACTCCTGCACTTCCATTAATCATCAAATTTGAAAACACGCCAGCAGAAATATTATCGAATACGGTGTAGCCCGCTCCGCTTGTAATAGTTTTTCCGTCAGCGCCTTTAACTTCAAGTCTCGCAGGCATTAAAAATTGAAGGGCGGGTCCAATGTCTGTGTAGAAGCAATGCTTATCTTTCTTTTTATCAAAGTAATTTATCCTAATTAAAATAGGAACGTTAAACTGGTTAAATCGTAATTTGTAACCATTAGAAAAGTTTTTATCATAAATTGCACTATCTGGGTTAGTGAAATAGTACGAGTTGAATTTACAGGCGCTGGAAACGAAATCTAGGCCTAGTAAAAAATTTATTTTTTCGGTATATTGCCATTCTTCTTTTGCAGTTATATAGTATCCTACCAAGGGTTTTAAATCCGATAGGTGATCATTATTCCCATTAATGAAAGAATAACCTGTTCCTACACTTATGAATGTGTAATAATGGTGGGCAGGCTTCTGTACTCCTTGTGCAAAAATTTTAGAACTAATAAAAAATAAAGAACCAAAAAAAACGCATAAGTGTAGTAATGTAATTTTATTTTTCATTCTTTTCGTATTGTTAAGGTAGTATTTGCCTGAGCTGTGGGCATAATAATCATTTCATTAATGTTTACATGTTGCGGTCTGCGTATAGTCCATAGTATTGCTTCCGCTATATCATCCGCACTTAATGCCTCAACTCCCCTGTAAACGTTTTTAGCCCTTTCTTCATCACCATTAAATCTAACAATGCTAAATTCTGTTTCTGCCATTCCAGGATTGATACTGCTTACTCTAATCCCATGTTGTACCATATCAAGTCGCATTGCTTTATTAAGGGCATCTACTGCGAATTTTGAAGCGCAATACACGTTTCCATTCGCATAAACCTCTTTCCCTGCAATACTTCCAATGTTAACAATGTGTCCTTTTTTATTTTTTATCATCAGCGGTGAAACGCAACGCGTCATGTATAGCAGTCCTTTCACGTTGGTATCTATCATTTTTTCCCAATCATCAATATTTCCATCTTGTATCGTAGATAACCCAGATGCCAATCCTGCGTTATTTACCAGTACTTCAATTGAAGTGAATTCATCTTTGATTGAATCAATCGAATTTTTTACTTCATTGTAATTCCTTATATCAAAACAAAGCGATAAAACTTTTCTTTCATATTCAATCTTGATATTTTTTTCAAGTTCCAAAAGTCTATCCTTCCTTCTTCCGCATATAATTAAATCGTAACCGTTTTTCGCCAGCAAAATTGCTGTAGCTTTTCCAAAGCCTGCTGTTGCTCCTGTTATTAATGCTATCACAAAAAATAAATCTGCTCTAATGTAGGAAAATACACTTAATGGTACCTATTTTTCCAGAATCGTTTTACACAAATTGTTGTTAGAATTCGATTAATTGTTTACGTATTATGCACGCATGACCAGCTGTACGGTAAATCTGCTTCTCTGTTCAAGCAAAATCTGTTTGCCTTTTGAAACTCGTTCAATTGTAGATTGATCAAAGTATCTTATTGTACAGAGTTCAAGATTTTCGTTATATAAAACTTTAAACTCATTATGAAGATCATTCATCAGCAGAGGTATTTTTCTCTCATCTTGATCCACACAAACCGAGAAATTAATTGCAGATAATTGCATTACGTTTATGTGTATGTTGTGCTTGTGGAAAATATTGAAAATGTTACTAAGTCTATCCTCTGCAATAAATGAAAAATCTTTTGGTTGAATAGAAATCAGAATTTGATTGATTTTAAAAATGAATGATGGAATTGAAAGTTTTTTACTCGAATCTTTAATTGTTGTTCCTGCATCGTCAGGCTTAATAAAAGATTTTACGTAAAGGGGAATGTTTTTATTCTGCAGAGGTTTAATTGTTTTTGGATGAATAACAGTTGCTCCGTAATAAGTAAGCTCAATTGCATCCTGATAGGTGAGTTCTTCAATTTTTTGAGTATTATCAAACCACTTCGGATCTGCATTTAAAACTCCCGATACATCTTTCCATATTGTCACGCTTTCTGCATCTGTACAATATGCAAGAATTGCCGCGGTAAAATCAGATCCTTCACGACCTAATGTTGTTGTATAATTCTCTTGGGTTCCTCCGATGAATCCGGGGACAATGACTGATGTACTATTTTGCTCCTTAAATTTCTCGATGATTTGTTTGGTTACATTTGATTGTGTCTCTTCAAAATTTACTTTTCCTTCTCTATATGTATCGTCTGTACTGATTAATCCCCTAGCATCAATCCAATGATTTTTTATTCCGATACTATCTAGATAGTGTGAAATAATTTTTGTGGAAATTATCTCCCCCATAGAGACAATTTGGTCATAACTTTTATCGTAAACATCGCCGGGTTCACCTTCTGAAGCCCAGGCTAGTTCAACAAAAAGATTATCTATATCTTCAAAAATATTTTTTTGATTCTCATTAAACAATTCATTCATGATTTTGTAATGATAATCTTTTACTTCTTTAATCAATATATCTGTTTCTCCATTATTGCTTTGAAAAGCGCTCACTACCTTTTCCAAGGCATTAGTGGTTTTTCCCATGGCAGATATTACAACAATTAATTTTTCGTTTGGGTAACGTTTAATAATCTCCGCTACATTTTTCACAGCAGCCGCATCCTTAACAGATGCTCCTCCGAATTTAAAAACCTTATACTTCATAAACTGAATTTACATTTTTACCAAATCTTCATCTGTCAATTTGCAATTTATCCATTCAGGATCCAGATGGCTTCCGTACTTTTTATAAAAGTTAATTGCAGGAGTATTCCAATCTAGTACCTGCCATTCCAATCTTCTAACTTTTTTTTCTTTGGCTATTGCAACTACTTCGTCAAAAAGTTTTTTACCTATTCCCTTTCCCCGCAAAGTTTCCGTTACAATGATATCCTCTAAGAACATACATTTTCCTTTCCAAGTAGAATATTTGTAGTAATATAAAGCAATTCCCTGAATGAAGCCATCTACCTCAGCCACAAAAAAATCAAAAACTTTTTCTTTTCCAAATCCCCAGTTAATCATTTCCTCATTCGTTACCACCACTTCATCAGGCGCCTTTTCATAAACAGCAAGTTCTTTAATGAGTTCCAATACTCTGGGTAAATCTGATTCAATACCTTTTCTAATCAAAAGATTCATGATGTTGTTTTTTATAATGTTCCCTGATTACAACTTTTTGAAGTTCTCTTTTTAAAATCAATTCTGCTACTTGTTTGAAAAAGTTGTCTGATTCATGTATAATATTTTTGACTTTTGTTTCAGATATATCGATTCTATAAAATAACTGTTGCAGTAAAGAAGGATTCTTTTTATCAATATGATTCAGTTTTTCACTTAACATTAAAACAAGACTTTCAAAAGAAATAAAATTCTTTTCAATTTCAATACTTTCACCGATTTCCTGAAAGTCCTTTTCTGTTTGTATAAGTGTAAGCTTTAATAAGTTTTTGTCGTTGATGTATTTATCAGGTGAAAAGTCAGGTTGCATCAGAATTTATTAGATGGTAATCTCAATCTTTCTACTGGAATATTATTCTCTAAATGGCTGTTTACAATTTCTTCAACATCATTTAAGTTAACTCCAACATAAAAAATTCCTTCAGGGTAAATTACTACGGTTGGCCCAAAATGACAAATGTCTAGACAGCCTGCACGTTGGGCACGAATTTTTATTGGTAAGTTTTTATCTTTTATGAGTTTTTTGAAAGCGGTTACAAGTGCTAAACCATGACCTTCGCCACAACATGGATTTTCGCCGGGCTTCCGTTCAGGAGTGCAAATGAAAATATGTTTCTT
>JBKCIQ010000085.1:0-3804 GCA_046302135.1 Bacteroidota bacterium
GCTTTGTTATCGATTCCGGAATCTTTTTTTAGTTCGTCTTCTTGTTTTTTAAGTTCTGAGAGTTATTTACTTAATTCATTAATCTTTTTATTGAGTTGATCTTTTTTATCCTGGGTCTGATTTTCTTTAGAACTCAATTGCTTTTTAGCATCTTCCAATTGTTTATTGAGCTCGTTTTTCTTCTGATCAAGTAATTTTTCTTGATCTTTTTTATCAGGATTGGTTTTGTCGGCAAGATCTTTTTGTTCTTTTTTAATTTCCTCCAATTTCTTAATGGCGTTATCTAGTTTTTGTTCTACGTCCATCTGCTTGAATAATTCAAGATTTCTGTCAAGCTCTTTCTCAATGTCTTTTTCTGCCATTTTCATTTTATCAAGCGTTTCCTGAATTTTTTGCTTATCATTCATTTTCTCAAGCAGCTTCTGCAATTCTTCAAATAACTTTTTCATTTCAGGAGTCATAATGTTCTCCATTAACTTTTCCAGTTCTTCTTGTTTTTTTTGTAACTCTTCACTCTGTTTGTTGTATTCGTTTTTTAGATCGTTGTTGATTTGATTTTCTTGTTTGAAATTTTCAATTTTTTTGTTTAAATCATTTTGCTTATTAATTAAGTCTTCTATTTTCTTTTTTTCTTCCCAACCTAATTGCTTTTTTTCTTGTACTTGTTTGCTGATGTCATTAACTTGTTTCTGCAAATCTTTAGCTTGCTTAATTGCATCGGACATTTCTTTTTCTATTTTTTCGTTCTTCTGATTAACTTCTTTATTTACTTCATCTAATGTTGGAACTTTAAATGTCATTACAGAACTGCGAGCAGATTTTCTTCCATTTACTGCGTCATTATCAAAAACTTCAAAGTAATATTCAACTCTGTCGCCCGGTAAAATATTGATGGTATTCAAATCAAAAAAATGATAAAATGCCTGTGCTGGTTGTCCTTTTTCATAGTTCATATTAATGGACTTCCTGACCTCTTTATCGTTACCTGCGGAATCTTTTGTAAAGTGATTATAATAAAATTGAAAGGCAGAAAAGCCATAATCGTCCTTAATAGTACCGCTGAAATAGATGTTTTTCGGTCTAATGCTGTCCTTTTGTTCGGAGGCGTTAATTAACGGAAAAGCATCTGGAATTACGTTTACTGAGTAAAGCAGGGAATCGTTTGTGATAACAGTGCTATTACCATTCTTTACTGAATAATTACCACCAGACATGAAACGTTTCGCGTAAGTGAATTTTCCTTCCTTGTTTGAAGTAAGTTTAATACAAGTGTCTTTAAAATTAAGATTTACAAAATCAGAGTTTTTAGTGGAAAATGTCCATTGAGCTTTAGTCCCTTGCGGTATTACAAGATCTCCTGTGTTATTCAGTGTTTCATTTGGTTTTCCTAGGTAAGCTGGGTAAATCAATTCAACTTTAAAATTGCTCATCGTAGGCTTTGGAATGACCTCAAGTGTAAATTCTTTTGAAGAAAATCCATTTGCTTCAAAATGAAACGGAATTTTTTCTTGAACGTTTTTGAAAGTGTATTCGAATTCTGAAAGTGATTTCTTTTCAATCTTTACTGGGTTGCTACCTAAGGAAATATAAACTTCAGCAGGAACTTCATTTCCGTTGATTTTCAGTATCAATTTGAAATCATCTTGTTGCAGAGCCGATAATTTTTTATTTAGTAATTCAAATTGAAAAGGAGCAGGTTTTTCGAAATGTTGATTGTAATTTACAATTCGTTTTGTACTTTCTGTAAGAATGGAAGGAGCGGCAAAAAGTAAGATTAACACAACGGAAACAGGAATAATTAAGTACTTAAGGTATTTTCTGTTATCAGAAAAATCTACGGCAGATGAAAATGGTACCGGTTTCAGTTCTGCTATTTTTTGGTTGATAGATGCTTCCCATAATTCAGTTGATTGATGATCCGATTTTCCGGTTGAAAGTTGAAGGTAGTTAAGTAATTTGTCTTCAACCTTACTGAAGTGTCTGCCAACAATTTTTGCAGCTTCTTCGTGGCTAATGGTTTTACCTAATCTGTAAATTTTTGAAATTGGGATAATGATGTAGTAAATAAAAATTGAAAGGGTAGAAAATATCCAGAGAAAGAAAAGTAACATCCTGGAGTTGGATCCAAGCTCAGCGAAAAATTCTGTAGTGGTAACAAAAAGGTAAAAAGCGAGAAAAAGCCCCGAGAAATAAATAGAACCTTTCAGTAATTGATTCTTGTAATATTTTCTTATGAACTCATCGAGTTTGGAAACAATAATATCTCTTTCAGATGAGGGCATTAATTAATCTGTATAACTAACAAATTTAATAAATAGTACAGCTTTTTCGAAATAATTCCGTGCGAAATAAAACAGCGTTAAAAAAAATTAACATAGGAATTTTCAGAACAAAAGATTGTTGTACGGATACCTTGATACGTGAAGTTTTTTAACTGTATCATATATAAGCGATCTGAGTTCTGATAGATTTTCTTTTTCTTTGGCTGAAATAAAAATACAAGGCGAATTGATTTTACTCATCCAACTTTTCTTTAATTTTTCGAGAGATATATTCTCATTTTCCACGGGACTTAGATCATCGGGTTCTTTTTCAATAAATTTATACGCATCAATTTTATTGAAGACCAAGATCATATTTTTATTTCCCGCACCAATTTCCAACAAAGTTTCATTAACCACATTTAACTGATCTTCAAATTTTGGGTGTGAGATATCAACAACATGAATCAATACATCTGCTTCACGCACTTCATCTAAAGTAGATTTAAACGATTCTATCAGTTGATGTGGCAATTTCCTTATGAATCCCACTGTGTCGGACAGAAGGAATGGCAGATTTTCAATTACTACTTTCCGAACTGTAGTGTCTAGGGTAGCAAATAATTTATTTTCTGCAAAAACCTCGCTTTTACTTAAAAGATTCATCAATGTAGATTTACCCACGTTAGTGTATCCTACCAAGGCAACCCTTATCATTTCACCTCTGCTTTTTCTTTGTGTAGACATTTGCTTATCTATCTCACGAAGTTTATCTTTTAGAAGCGCAATTTTGTCTCTTACAATTCTTCTATCTGTTTCAATCTCCTTTTCTCCGGCACCTTTCATTCCTATTCCTCCTTTTACTCTGTCAAGGTGTGTCCACATTTTTGCAAGTCTTGGAAGCAGGTACTCGTATTGGGCCAATTCAACTTGCGTTTTGGCGTGTGAGGTTCTCGCACGAGAGGCAAAAATATCCAGGATAAGCAGGTTTCTGTCAAGAATTTTTTTGCCGGTTTCCTTTTCAATATTTCTCTGTTGTGAAGGACTTAATTCATCATCAAAAATGATCAGATCAATCGAATTATCAATACAGAAATTTTTTATTTCATTAAGCTTTCCTTTCCCAACAAATGTAGCCTTATCCGGATTATCAAGTTTCTGAAAATATTTTTTAACTGGAAAAGCTCCAGCTGTTTCGGCCAAAAAAGACAACTCCGCTAAATATTCTTCGGCTTCCTCTTGCTTCTGATTTTTAGTAATTAATCCGACTAAAACAGCTCTTTCCTGATTTTTGGCAGTTGAAAACGATTGCTTCATTCAGGGTTATTTCCCTTTAAGGGTTTCAATATAAGCGGCTAATTGTTCAATCTGTTCCTTGGAATATTTTTCTCCGTATGCCATCATTTTATTGTTATTTCTACCCTTAGAGATGACAGTTATTATTGAGTCACGGCTTAAAGTAGAAACAGATAAATCAGAGGCACCGCCCATCATAAGTTTACCGTCGTGTCCCTGGCAAGATGAGCACGCCTCTTCAAACAAC
>JBKCIQ010000086.1:0-33554 GCA_046302135.1 Bacteroidota bacterium
ACTCTTAATGGCGAGAAATTCGGAAAACTATATAATTGGTATGCGGTCAACGACTCCAGGGGCTTAGCTCCCATAGGATGGCACATTGCGAATGATAAGGAATGGAAGCAATTGTCTGATTATATTGGCGGGGAAAAATTAGCAGGAAAAAAGCTTAAAAGCTCAGCGGGTTGGAACACTTATAAAGGAAAAGGAACTTGTAAGAATTGTGAAAAATGGGGTGCGGAATACAAGGCAGGAAATTCTTGCAATGTTTGTAAAGACAAGCGCCAAACATCTGGGATATTTCCGGGGGATGGAACTGATGAGTTTGGTTTTAGATCTTTGGCTGCCGGATACAGATTTGGTGACGGATATTTTTCCAAAATAGGTGAATTTGCAGGTTGGTGGACTGCTACGGATGCCGCAACACATTATACTTGGTCGAGAACCTTGGTATCAAAGAGCGCTCAACTTTACCGTACATTTTACGATAAGGAAGACGGACTTTCCGTAAGGTGTATCAAGGATTAAATTCTAAAAATTCAGGTATTAATCTTGTCGAACAACTCTGATGGTTTTTGCAGGAGAATTTTTTTGTTGAACACGGATAAAATAAACACCAACTGGTAATTGTTCACCAAAAACAATATTACCATTCGAGGAACTGATTTTAATTTCTTTTATCATCCTTCCTGTAACGTCATGTATTGAAATACTTCCTTCTGCCTCAGATAAGTGATTCCAGGTAATATTTAGTTCGTTTGAAAATGGATTCGGAAAAGCTTTGATAAAACCGTTGTCACCGGTAATTTCCTGTAGCGATGAAGAAAGGGAATCAACTATGAAAAATTTATCGAATGCACCTTCAACCAAATGACCAGGGTTTGCATCAGCACATCTCACAATTAACTGCATGTTTGCTGTGGGTGTAATAAACTGGGAGATGTTTTTAGCAGAATGTATCCATGTTCCGTTTCCGATGCTTGCGGCAGTAACGGTTTCGAGCACTACTGTTTGAGTTCCATTGGTGATTTTTATAATAAGAGAATCATTTGGATTTCCGGTTCCTCCTGCATTGAAAAACCACCTGTCGTAATGAATGTAAGGAGTTGTGTAACCTGTTAAATCAAAAATAGGAGAGGTTAATGTGCTGTGTCCATTGTCTACATCATCTTGACTTGCTGTTCCGCCAGCGTTTCCAGTCACAAAAGCTTTATCCGTGCAATCTGTGCTAACATCGTTACCCGGAGCACATGGTACACCTTGTAAGGTGGTACCAATCGGAACACCTCTTTCCCATGTGCCTGAAGAAGCTGTTGAGTTAATTGTCCAACCCAAATCCAATGAAAAGTCATCGTAATAATTCTTATTAAGCGCAATAGATAGTGAGGGGCTTGAACTACTAACGTTTTGCGTACTGCAAACTGTTTCGTATCCCCAGGCACCTGTTGTAACGGTGTAGGTTCCGGCCACAACGCTACAGCTGTTAAAGTTTCCTTGAGCATCTGTTGTAAATGAATAATTATTGGTTCCTGATAGGTTAACTAAAATGTTGGATAAGCCGTTTGAGTTGGAAGCATCACTAATGTTTCCAATAAGGTTTATTGCGCCGGGGCTGAAAAGTTGAACGTTAAGATTCGTAACAATACCCGGAGCGAATGAAACGCCTGTGATGGTTTTAGAGGTATATCCAGGTTTAGAAAATGTTACGTTATAGGTACCCGGGTAGGCAGTGCCTGTTGCATAATCACCACTAGGAGACGTTGAATCTGTAACATTAACAGATGAAATTGTAATGGTTACATTAGTAAGGGGAGTTCCACAGGCACTATCAACTACATTGCCCTCAAGATAGCAGGCCCTTACGTAGGTTGGAGAAAGTACAAACAATCCCTCATCAATATTTGAAACCACCATTGTACCGGAAGGTAAAAAAGGGTAAACACCCCATGCACCGTCAAAACCATTTCCACTACCTGAATATGTATCATATCTTCCTACTTCAACGAGGTTATGAGGTCTTGTAACATCAACTATGGTAACACCATCTCTGTACCATGAGGTGATAGCCCAGTTGTTTAAAATATGAGTATTGTGAACAACAGAGCCAGAGCCTGGTGTAGCGCGGATTTTATCTTTCTCAATTATGTTTGACAAATTACTTACGTCATATGAGGTAAGGAAAGAATTTGAGTTTTCATCTGTTGTGAAGACATATTTACGATCGTTACTGAGCCATGTATTATGTGTGAAAGCTGTTGGGGTTTGTTGTTCAGCCAGAACAACTGGATTTGTTTTGTTTGTCATGTTTACAACTGAGAAAACCCCTGCATAAATATGCCCTGCGTAAAGGGTGTCATTGTCAACATAGCCATCATGAACGTATGCATGAGAATTATTTTCATACTTTCCAGCGTATGTTGGATTGTAAGGGTCGGTGTTTATATCCAACACCACAGCCCCACCATTAAACAAATTGGTTCCGAATAGATACACAAATTTTTTAGTAGTATCTATATGTAATGCATGTATGGTGCCTAACTGTCCGTTGATGCTTCCGTCTCCCGTATAGCTATGATAAGTTAAATTTGAAGATGGTAAATTACTAAGGTCAACAATTTGTAATCCTCCGCCTCCTTCTGTTGTAACGTAAGCGTAGTGCGAATAAACTTTTATTTCTTTCCAAAGGTTGGTTATGTTAGGAATTTGAACAACTAAAACAGGGTTAGAGGGAGTAGTGACATCGACTATTTCCATTCCATCTTCAGCTCCAACTAAAGCATACTCTTTCCCGTTGGCCGCATAGCCGCATATATTAGCAAGAGTTCTTGGACTATAAGGAACCTGAGCGGCAAAGGTTATGTTGTAATTTTGTGCAAACGTTAGGTACAACCCAAAAAACAGGGCACATGTGAGGAGAATTTTTTTCATGTGTAAATTGATTTGTTAGCCTTTTTAATGGCGTTGCTAATATAAGCAACAATTATTTATGTATCGCACAATTGTTTTTTATGGGATAAAATCCTTTATAGCCGCGATGAATTATATATAATTGGCCTAAGTTTATTGTGTAATGGTAATATACCCACGGTGTTTTTTTTCTGCAATTTCTAAAATGTAAAAGTAAACACCTTCAGGAATTTTTTGGCCCGATTTATTTTTGCCGTCCCAATTAAACTGAGGATTTTCTGAAAAAAACATTTCTACTCCCCACCTGTCAATTATACTTATTTTAAAGCATTCTCTGAAATCTCCTTTAAAATTGATTTCGAAAATATCATTTATTCCGTCGTTATTGGGTGTGAAAATATTTGGAATAATCAATTGATAATAATCTTCTATGTTAGTGAACTTTGTGGAAAGAGTAAATGTATCGCCGCAACCAAAAATGTTTTTTGCGATGAGTATTATTTTTATTTCCTCATTGTACGGAAATTGTTTATCAATTGGATTCTTCGCTATACTTAGGCTTCCATCGCTGAATTGCCATTGGTAGCTATCACTGAGTATACTTTTATTTTCAAATTTTAATTGAGGCCCTACACAGTTCATTGTTAGCATATATTCAAAATATGCAAGAGGTTTTGGATTTACAGTTAAGTCAACAACCCTGCAAATACTTGTGTCGCATGGGCCTTCGGTTCTTACAAAATATGATGAGCTATATTGAGGCGAAACTGAAATGGTATCTTCATTACTCTGAAAATTCAACCCGCAACTTAAGTGGTACCAGGCGAAATTAGGGCAAGTTCCCGGAGTCTCGGGAATGGCAATTAATGTACTACTTTCTCCAAAGCAAAATTCTTTTGGATTAGCCAATGCTAACGTTGGCGGTTGTGACTCAACACAACAGGTTCCCGGTAATAACTTATTTATAAAAGCATCTTTACTTCCGTTAGACGTAAATAAAACATTCCCGGGTCCGGGGTCAAAATCGCAGTTATTTTCATAGTAACCTCCCAAAAATATTTCATCTCTTTCGTTAATCTGCATATTGCAGGAAAATTCATATCCTTGGCCACCTATTTGCCCAAGACATATTTCATTTCCTAAGGCATCAAATTTTACAATAAAAATATCTGTTTGTCCGAAAGACAATATTTTCGGGTTATTAATACTTGAGCCTAAACTGTCATCAAAAACACCACACGCAAAGACATCTCCGTTTAAATTTACTTTTATTGATTCTGCTGACTCGTTGCCGGTGCCATTCATAACTTTTGCCCATTGGATTTGTCCGCTTGGTTTCAACTTAATCAGAAGGGCATCTTTAAGAGAATCAGCAATTATTGTATAATTCTGATTTTCACTTTCTAGAACTAAACTGTCTTGAAAGTTTCCGCAGAAATAAATATTATCACACTTATCTACATCAATCGCCAGTCCTTCGTCATTTTTTTCTCCTCCAAAAGATTTGCTCCACATAAGATCACCGGCACTATTAAATTTACAGACTAAAATATCATTCGAGTATTCTACGGAAATCAATGATTCCTCGTTTGTTTTAGTGGTAATTTTCAAGGAGTCTGAATAAAACCCTACGGAATATATATTATCCTTTTCGTCGGTGGATATGTCATTTATCTTTAATGAATCTTTACTTCCGAAGTAATTTACCCATATTAGATTCCCTGAGGAATTGAATTTTGCAATAAAAATATTTTGTAAGTCAACCGGAGCAATGTAAGGTAAGAAGGATAATACATTAAATTTTAAAGTGTCATTATATATTCCTGAAATAATTACATTTTCACTGTCGTCTCTCGAAAGTGCAGTTAACTCACACGAATTAAAATCAGAATTTCCGAACTGTTTAACCCAAATTAATTGTCCTTGAGCTGAAATTTTCAGTATAAAATTTGTACCGTTGTTACTATTCAGTACACTTATGCCAGGACCCGGATCAAAATCTGCCTGTCCTAAAAACGATCCAGTCATTATGACCCACTGCCCGTTTTTATCTGATACTATTTTACCGCACCTTTCAGTATCGCACTTAATACTGAATCCATTTATAAAATTACCCGAAGCATCAGTTTTCTGAAGGAACAAATCCTGTTTTCCTTTAGCAATTAAATTATTTGTACCGGGCCCATGATCAAGATCAATGGTGTCTGAAAATATTCCAAAAGCATAAACATTCGAGTTGTTATCTATACTAACAGATTTGGTTAAATCTATTGACCTTCCCCCAAATCCCTTCACCCATGAATTAATTGGTTGTCCAAGTGTTTCAAGCACTGTTAGCACAGTGATCAGAAAAATAAATCTTAATATAGGTCCTCTCATTCCAAATAGATTAACGAATTAATGTAACCTTACCGGTTTTTGTTTGCAATGATGTTTCTCCGTTTCTTTGAAACCTGATGAGGTAAACATATACGTCTCCCGGAAGTATTTTTCCTTGATATATTCCATTCCATCCTTCTTCTGTTTTTAATGTTTCGAACAATTTTTCCCCCCAGCGGTCATAGATGGTTAGATTATATTTTTCCAGATCTTTCGTGTAAGGGATAAAGTAATCATTAATCCCATCATCATTGGGCGTGAATGCGTCCGGGATGTACAAGGTCGGAATATGTATCACAACACAGGAAGAAGCTTTACATCCAAGGATGTTTTTTGCTTCGGCACAGAAGGTGTCTGTTTCTTCTACAGTTATATTTAAAAAAGTACAAGTATCACAAAATATACCATTCCCTTCTGTCCACTTGAATGAATCCTGAGTAGTGACAGTTAGTGAGAAAGTTAAATTTTCTTGGCTATTAATTGAAACGTTAATTTTCGGTTTTGGTGATACGTAAACATAAAATGAGTCGATGTTTATGCATGTTCCGTTACTACCAACTACAAAATAATAACTTGATTTATCCGGAGAAACACTGATTTCATTTTCTACTTCGCCGGTATTCCATAAAAACAACACTGCTCCGTCGGCGGAAATGATAGTTGTTTCACCTAAACAAATTGAATCCTTACCCGAGATATTTATTTCTGGTTTTTCTGATATCATTATTTTTTTTGTTGCTGTATCCTTACACCCATTTGAATCTGTAAACCATAAAACGATTTCCAATGTACTGTCAGGCACTAATATTAATGTTTGTGTTGTGTCGCCTGTGCTCCATAAAAAATTTCCGGGTTGATTTGTAGTAATGACGATTTGATTTCCTTCGCAAATCGTGTCAAGTGATATTATTTTCAAATCAGGCTTTGAAGAAACAGTAAATAATATGGTGTCATAGTGTTTTAATTGTGGGCAGGAATTATCGCTTACTATCACGGTATATGAACCGGGAGGTAGACTAGAAGCGTAATTTATATTTGTAACCTGAGGGCTCCAGTTATAATTGTATGGTGGAATTCCCCCGTTTACGAAAATTGTTGCTGAACCATTTTGAATGCATGAAGTAATATCAACAAAGGATTCAAATGCCATGCAATTATTACTTGGCATATTAATAGACGTTATAAAATTTTTTCCGCACGCATAGATGATCCCATGGTCATTAACTTTCACATCGTAAATAGTATCAGGCATATTGTACTGCTGTACTATGTTTAAAAGAGAATCTAATTGCAATAATGAGTTTCCGTTTGACACAAAAATATCTTCGCAAGAGTTTACATCGATTCCTCCGAAACGAAATGGATTTTGAGATAGAACAAAACTGTCAATAAGATTACCAGAGTTTTTATTCCATTTCTGAAGCAATCTACCGTCTGTAGAGTAAAGATATTTGTTTCCTGCGGCGAGCCCATTGTAACCTGCTCTATTGTTATTGTTGTGTATGTATTCTATAGATCCCGATTCCAAAAAATGATACCTGTCAAAAACAATATAGTTTAAAGGTATAAGAGTAGCGGCAGGAGCTTGTACCAACACATTATCGAAGGGAATTCCCTGAAGTCCTGTGGTGGCAAAATAAACGAAACCTTCCCTGTCTGATGCGAGCATGCAAAAATCATGTCCTATATTGTTAGATGAAAAAAAATTAATGTAGTTGATGTTCGTAAAATTCGTGTCAATAATGGCCGTATTGGTGCTTTGAGCACCGCCTGCAAGTATAATTTGTCCTGTGCATTCATTTAATAGCACCCTATATATTTCCTGCAGTTGTGTACTACCAGCATGATAACCTATTTGCATTCCGTTGGAATTTAGCTTTACAGCTCTTGAAGCAAAGTTCCAACACTCAAAAATATAACTACTGCCACTTTTTTTATCTACCGCAAAGTCTCCGTAATAAGTATATGGCCCGAAAAGACTTGTTACATGTGACCAAAGCAAATTACCAATTGAGTCAAATTTTCTTTCCTCATAGGGATATATACCTCCGTAAGCGTAAATATTACCCTGGTTGTCATAATCCACATCGTAAGGGCTTCCGTTGCTGTTATTACCGTGAAACGTTATCGATAAAATGGAATTGTTATTTTTTAAATCATTTTCTTGTACTGATGTTTGATCAATTTTTATATTGTTCTTAGACACATTCTTGATTTTGTTTCCAATCAATGAAATCCACATTTTAGTATTTGAAACCGCTAAAACATTTTCTGATGTGCTCACCTCGCACAGGGTTTCAAATGAAAAAAGTAAACTTTTAGCAACGTGTATTTTATTTTTAAAAGCGGAAAATAATATGGCGCCAGATTTCTGATCAAAAACTAAATTGATTTTGTTTAGCCCTGCCGAATCTGAATACGTAATAGCTTTGTAAGCTTTAACCTGAACACCATCGAGTTTATTCATTTCAAGTCCCGAATAGTTAAAATAAAAATTTTCACCAGCCTCATTTGAAGCTTTAGGAAATAAATCTATATTTTCAAATCTTAATTTGAAATCCGTAAATTGATTAGGTTTTCCTAATCTTTCCTCCTCACAAATTTTAATTTTTCGATTCTTGTCTGGAGCAGTCCCCTGCTTCCTAATGAATACACCTGTTTTTAAAAAGTAAATATTGTTCTCGGCAATTTTGGTATAGAAAAATATCCTTTCACCAATTTCTTTTTCTACGGATAAAAACTGACCCTTATTCTCCACAAAAAAATTGTAGTCGAATGGATTTTTAATGTTGAATTGTAATTTGGTAATAGGTTCACTTTTTGAATTAACCGCAGTACTTTCGATGAAAAAAATTAATATTGAAATAATTTTCCGAGTTAATTCTGCACGCTTCATATAAAAAAACTTTCACCTTAAAATTTCTAGTAGCCATTGTTACAATATTTTTCTAAATTAATGTTCTAAATAGAAGAAGCATTGTTTTTTCGGTAAAAGCCTATTTGTGAGTAGTTCAGTGATGCGTTTTAGGATATAACAATTTTCAGGATTCAAAATCGTACTGAGAGTAATCAGCAAGTACAGTGGAAATAAATTCTTCAGGAGTTTGATTAACTGTAGCAATTCCCATTTGTGAACGTACTTTTTCTGCCAGTTTGAGCATTGAATCCTTATCGTTACTATTCACACAAGCATTGTAAATTTCTTTAATGATACCAATGTCACGATCACTAAGTTTATTCACTTGCATGTACCTGATCTGATAATCGGGCGCTGATTTATAAAGTATAGTTTCTTTCAGTGTTACCGGTGATTTTGTTTTAATTATAGTGGTACCGGCTGCGATATCACCTAGACGCTGGAAATTTTTGGTGACGGAAATTGATAATACGGCAATGAGTGGGCCAATCATAAAATCAATTATTCTCAAAGCCCACCTTAAAAGGTAAGCGCTCATTGTTGGCTGTGTGCCATCAAGTTTTACAACTCTGATAGATAGCGCTTTTTTCCCTATTGATTGTCCGTTAAAAAAATATTCGCAGATGAAGTGATATAGTAAAGAGGGAATCAAAAACACAACGTAAACTATTATACCCAAAGTTTTGGAATCTCCCATATTAATTTTACTAAATTCGATTATTGCATAAGCGATAATTATAATAATTATTGTATAAAGAAAAATTAAAACCGAGTCAATGAGCCATGCAAGCCCTCTTTCTAATACCCCGGCAGGATGATATCTTAGCAGAACATTTTGAGAGGTGTTAATTTCGAGACTATTCAGACTCACAAAATAAATTTTTTAGTATTCCATCTTCTTTTTTAATAATCCTTGTAATATAAAATTAACACAGGTAAAAATTACATTCAAAAGAATAGATTTTTCTTTTGGAATTTTCAATAAATTTATAAAAAATTTCACGCAATTGAAAGAGATAACTTTCTTAAAACAAAATGAGCAAAAGTGGTTAGAACTCGAGCGTGAATTAGAATATCAGGATAAGAATCCTAAAAAACTTGCTTCTTGTTTTATTGATTTAACGGACGATCTTTCTTATTCAAGGACACATTTCCCTAAGTCTAAAACAACACAATACCTAAATGGTCTAACAGCGCGTTTTCATCAGGAAATTTATAAAAACAGAAGAGAGTCAAAGAGCCGATTCATTGATTTCTGGATATCTGAGTTGCCTTTAATTTTTTTCCAGCACAGGAGCAAGTTACTTACAGCCTTGTTAATTTTCATAGTAGGAGTTGGGTTAGGAGCTTTATGTCAGTCTTATGACGATGGTGTCTTAAGGATGTTTGTCGGAGATGACTATGTAAATGAAAGAATCGATGAAATTGAGCACGATCAGGCGATGAGCTGGTATGGAGATGAAAATCCATTTTTAATGTTTGCAATAATTCCGCTGAACAACATTAAAGTTGCTTTGATCTTTTATGCGGCAGGTGTTATTTTTTCGATTGGAACCGGAATAGTTTTATTTTTTAATAGCGCGCTCTTAGGGGCATTAATCAGCTTTTTTCATCAATACGGATATCTTAAAACTTGTTTAATGATTATAATGATTCATGGGTCTTTTGAATTAAGTTCAATGATCGTTGAGGCGGTAGCAGGATTTGTACTGGGAGCATCGATCACTCACCCAGGAAATTTGCCCAGATTCCAGTCTTTCATGAATGGCGCTAAAGAGGGCCTTAAAATAGTTGTAGGCACCATACCAATAATTATTGTTGCAGGTGTATTGGAATGTTTTGTTACAAGATTTTATCACATGCCTGAGTTATTGAACTGGATAATAATAATTGGATCTTTAGGATTCATGTTTTTCTATTTTGTAATTTACCCTGTGCGTATACAAAAAAGTATGAATTTAAAAACTTTATGAAATGCTGATACAAAACAAAATTTTCTTAAGACAAAAAAGAGGAATTGGAGATCTATTCAACACCGTATTCTCACTGGTAAGACAAAATTTCAAGGTAATTGCCGGAGCTCTTTTAATGGTAGCTGGCCCCTTTATTTTGCTTACTTCAGTTGTATCCGCGCTTTTGCAGGCCACCGTTATGGAAGAGATAAAAGAATTTACGGAGCTTGTTTTTCGTGAGGGATCTACTCAATATCTAAGCGATCTTTTTACAAGAAATTGGATGTGGTTCCTGGTTGTTTGGTTTTTCGGGCTTCTCGCTTTCTCTTTTATCCGAGCAACCACATCAAACTTTTTTGTCCTATACGATTCTAAAACTGAGGGCGAAGAACTGACATCTGCAGAAATTGCAAGAAAAAGCTTTCGTGATGGATTCAGAATATTCGGAGGCGTACTAATGTTATCCGTAATATCTCTAATTCCTCTGGCGCTTATTATAGGTTTGATAGCATTTCCCATCAGTTACGGCGGAATCGTTGCAACCATTATAATTGGTTTTTTTCTTCTTCTTTTACTATTTGCATTTGGACCTCAATTGACCTACATTTTTCAATTTTCAATTTGGTTCTCAATGATACGTGATGAAGAATCATTGTTTGGCGCAGTAAAAAACACTTTTAAAAATATTAAAGGAAAATTTTGGCAGACATGGGTCTTAATGACCGGAATATTTTTCATTGTTTCAATACTGAATTATATAACTGCAATTCCTGTTGGTATTTACTCACAAATTTCTGTTTTTACAAGGACAAACGAGCTTAATTCAGGAAGTGTTTCACTTCTTTACGTTGTATTGTTTGTTTTTTCTCAGTTTGGTTCTAATTTTTTTCAGTGTCTTGGTGATTTAATGGTAATTGTAAGTTACTACAGCTTCGAGGAAGAAAAAACGGGGGCCGGATTACAAAGCAGGATAGAAGAAATCGGTAAAGACAACCCTTCCGAATAAAATGATATCCAAATACGGATATATTTTTTTGTTTTTTATACTTTGCTCAAACGTATTTTCCATTCCTCAAAAACCGGATTTGATTATAGATACAACAACAGTTCCTACAAATGTTGTAAATAAGCAAAATGAGAAAAAAATATTTAACGACCCTGAGTTTAATTATAATGAAAAACAAAAAGTTAAGAGCAGGGATTTTGTTAAGGAGTTATGGGATTGGTTGACTAGAAATACTTTCAAGTCTAAGGAAAAAGAACAAAAAAAAAATAAAAAAAAATATCCGGATGAAACTAAACCCTCCGATTTTTGGAATTCAAAATTAGCAGGAAAAATAGTTAGCATAGTTTCTTTCCTAGTCATTATTGCCATTATTCTTTTCTTACACTTTACGGGTGGGCTCAAGAAAATTTTCTCATCAACCACTGCTGGAAGTTCTTTTAATTTTACTGATGTAAAAGTTGACATAAGAGAGATTAATATTGATATGTTAAGAGATACCGCTGTAAGGTCAGGTGAATACAGGGTTGCAATCAGGTGGTCTTACCTAAAGATTTTAAAAATTATGACGATCAAAAGGCAAATTGAATGGATGCCATTCAAAACAAATCATGACTATTACCTTGAGCTTCAGGATAAATTTTACCTTGAGGAATTTAAAGCTGTGAGCAGAATTTACGATTATGTTTGGTATGGGAAAAATAATTTAACGGAAAAGCAATACCTGGACCTGATTGAAAAATTTAATCATCTTGAAGGACAAATAAATGTTTAAAAAGTATCGGTCATATATTTTCATTTTTTTATTGTTGTTTGTTGCGCTAACTTTTTTTACGGGCAGAAAGAAACATGATTTAGTATGGACAAAGACCTATAGGCAAAATGATAAAATTCCTTTCGGGGCAAGAGCTTGCTATCAAATTATCGATAAAGAATTTGTTAAGGAATCTATCTCAATTAAAAGACTTCCCGTTTTGCAGATTCAGGATTTGAATACCGCAACTGGCGTTACATATTTTTTTTTAGGACAGGGTTTAAATTTCGAAAAACACGAACTGAACAAATTATTTGCATTTATTGAAAGAGGAAACAAGGTTTTTATAGCTTCCAATTATTTTGATGGTCCAATTGCTGATACTTTTTACATTAAAACTCAAGTTGAATATGTTCCGATATTAAGAAATAAGAGTAAATCTGAAATGATTCAGAAAAAAGAATTTCGGTTTAGTTTTTTAAATCCAAAGTTGGATACTAGTATTAAGTACGAATACGACGGCATGCTTGATTATGCTGCTTTCACTGCTTTCGATACAGCCCGCTTTTCTTCTATTGCAAAAGATGATTCATCAAATTCTGTTTTCTTGCGCACTCAATTGGGAAAAGGCGAACTTTTTCTATGCACTCTTCCTGATGTTTTTACCAATTATTATATAGTCAATCATCCTTCCAGAAATTTTGCATATCAATGTTTATCTTATATTAAAAATGACCGATTCTGGTGGGATGAAGCATATAAGTCTTCAAATAATTTACAAAGAAATCCTTTCAGGTTCATGATTGAAAACGACTCTTTGTACTATGCGTTTTGGGTTTCAATAATTGCAACACTTTTCTTTATGTTTTTTGGAATGAAGAGAACACAGAGACCCGTACCGATCATTAAGCCAAAAGAAAATATAACATTGCAGTTTATTGAGGTTGTAGGTAACGTATATTTCAATCCAAAAAATCATAAAGTTATTGCCGAGGAAAAAATCCTAGTTTTTTTTGAAATGTTAAGGTCTAAATTTCAAATTCTTTCAACGCATATTAACGAAGACGATATTATACGCATCAGCAAACTGTCTTCGGTAGATATTATTAAAATACGAGAACTGATAGAAAACATTCAGTACATTTATTCTGTAGAAACACTTAGCGAGTATGAGCTAATAGCATTTAACAGACGGATGGAAGAATTTTATTCAAAAAACAAAAGATGATGGAAAACGAAATATTCAACAGTAGATTGGATCTTTCTCTTATCAAAGAAAAGTCCTTACAAATAAAAAGTGAAATTTCCGCTCATGTGATTGGCCAGAATGAGCTGATAGAGTTATTGCTGATAGCTCTTTTCTCGGATGGTCACGTTTTGTTGGAGGGTGTGCCAGGTGTTGCAAAAACTTTAACGGCTAAACTGCTTGCAAGAACAATACACGCAACGTATAAGCGGGTTCAGTTTACACCTGATCTCATGCCTTCTGATATTACGGGTACGGCGGTATTCAGTGTTAAATCAAATGAGTTTGAGTTTAGAAGAGGACCATTGTTTGGCAATATTATTCTTGCAGATGAAATTAATCGTTCTCCTGCAAAAACTCAAGCGGCACTTTTTGAAGCCATGGAAGAAAGACAAATAACGGTAGACGGAACTACGCATATGCTGGACCTACCTTTCATGGTACTCGCCACTCAGAATCCAATAGAACAGGAGGGTACTTATCGTTTGCCGGAAGCACAGCTCGATAGATTTTTGTTTAAACTTAAAGTCGGATATCCCGGTCATGAAGACGAGGTTAAAATTCTCAAAAATTTTCATTACAGAAAAAACAAGGTAGATTTTTCATCAGTGAAGCAACTACTTGATCCAGGTGAGATCCGCCGAATAAGAGAAACAGTTTTTTCAATTGTGGCGGAAGACAACTTGCTCTCCTACATATCCCACATCGTAAACGAAACAAGAAATAATCCGTCTTTATTTTTAGGGGCTTCTCCTCGTGCCTCAATTGCTATTCTGAATACTTCAAAGGCATGTGCCGCACTAAACGGAAGAGATTTTATCACTCCCGAAGATGTCAAATTTGTATGCCCGCATGTACTTAATCACAGAATTATTCTGACACCTGATAAGGAGATGGAAGGTAAAACAGTTCAATCTGTTGTTGATGACATTCTTCAGAAGGTTGAGGTTCCAAGGTAAATATACGTTAATCTATTGCAGTGTTCATGAAGATAATCCGTAATCTTTTTTTTACGCCTTTGCTTTACTGGTTAATCGCTGTATCAATTGTAATTATAATACTATCTTTCATGTGGCCTGTTTTATATGGATTCGGATGGGCGACTTTTTGGACTCTACTTGCCGTAGTGCTATTTGATACACTTCTACTTTTCGTTAATAGGAAAGGAATTAATGGATATAGAAAACATTTTAATAAACTGTCAAACGGAGACATCAACCAGATCAATATTTTCATTGCAAACCAGTATACTTTTTCTGTCTATATTGAGGTCATCGACGAGCTTCCATTTCAATTTCAGAGGAGAGATTTTCTGATTCAAGCTGAAGTTAAATCCGGTATAACTGAAAATTTTAGTTACACACTTATTCCCAAAGAAAGAGGGGAATATTTTTTTGGCGCTCTGAACGTTTTAGTGAAAACTAAAATTGGTTTGGTTAAAAGAAGATTTGAGTTTGACAGCGGAAATATCGTACCTGTTTATCCGTCTTTTCTGCAAATGAGAAAATATGAATTGCTTGCAATAAGTAATTCATTAACAATGTCAGGGATAAAAAAAATCAGAAAAGTTGGTAATACTTCAGAGTTCGATCAGATTAAAGAATATTCTGAAGGTGATGATTACCGCACAATGAACTGGAAGGCAACTGCCAGAAGACAAAAATTGATGGTTAACAAATATCAGGATGAACGTGCGCAGAATGTTTACAGCTTAATTGATATGGGTAGAATTATGCAAATGCCTTTTGACGGTATGTCTTTATTGGATTATGCTATTAATTCAAGCCTTGTAATCTCAAATATTGCATGGAAAAAACACGACAAGCCGGGAGTAATTGCATTTAACCATAAGGTACAAAATGTTTTACCAGCGGAGAACAGGGGTTCGCAGATGTATAGGATTCAAGAAACATTGTATAACCTTAAAACTAATTTTCTTGAGACTGATTATGAACGATTATTAATATTTATTCGAAATAAAATCAATCAGCGATCTCTCTTGTTATTATTTACCAATTTCGAAACTCTGAGCGGATTGAAAAGGCAGATGAAATATTTAAGAAAGATTGCTGAAGGACATTTACTGGTTGTAATATTTTTTGAAAACACTGAGTTGAGAAATATGCTTGATGCCCCTGCGTCCAATACTAGAGAGATTTATTACAAAACTGTTGCTCAAAAATTTGAAGTTGAAAAGCGCTTGATACAACGTGAATTGCTGACATACGGAATCCAAAGTATTTATACTTCACCGAAAAACTTGACTGTGAACACTATTAATAAATATCTTGAGATTAAGTCGAGGTCTTCAATATAGAAGTTAACAGCAATTTAAGAGATTGATAATTATGAAACACAATATCACAATAAAAAACGAAAACCAGAGTCAATACTTTGATAGTGAAACAGAATTTAAATCTGTGTTAACATCTAATATTAAATATTCAAATGAGGATGACTGCTCTTTATTGCTTCTTAATTTGCTTCATGGTCCATTTGGAGCAATTTTCTAAATCCCAATTTCACAGGCTTACTCCAAACAGAAAAATCAATTTGATGTAATTGAAATGGCAAATGATTTTGATGAACCTTTCAAAGGCCCATTTAATACACTTGATATTAAGATTGAAAGTGAATTTCTTAAAAAATCATCTAAAATTACATTTGAAATTGAATTGAAATAATTAGAAACGTAAACCAATGCTAACAGAGTGCATCGCCATTGTTCGAGTTATTATTCTAATTGATAAATTATCAAGAGTAAATTGTGTCAAAAATGATCGCCTGAACTTTGACCGTTATCATCAAATTTTTAAAGGCAGAACAATACATTAAACTTGGACGAAAAACATGATTAGTTAGATTTCTGCGATGTAGAGTTATTTTTGGTTTTTACTACTTGACTTAGGCGTTTGAATTACTATTTTTTGATTAAGGTCTTATTACATTAACAGTACTAATGAAAATTGGAGTAAAGCCCCCCAAAAAGCTCGGACTGAAAATGAAATAGAAAATATTAACTTTATTCGGTCAACTTTGAAAGCAAACCAGCACACAGTAACTAAAATTTTAATTGCAAATATTGATTGTGAGAACAGGAAAAAATCCGGAAATTTCCTGGTCTGAATTTTTAGACGCAGGTTTGCAATCTAAAGGTAAATTTTAACCATGGGATGTAGAATAATTTCAATACTGTGTTTTTGTCTTTATTCCCTTACTTACACTGGGAATCTTTGGGCGCAGGACCTAAAAATTTTATTGGAGACAGATAAGCAGTTAGTTCACCCGAAAGCAATCTTTACGGTAAAATTAAGTATAGAAAATATTTCAGGGCATAGAGGAGGCATACTTATTCCATATAGTCAAAACACAGGTAAGTCACTTTTTCAACTGAAAGTATATCAAGTTGACATAACAGGGAGTTATTCATTAGTTTACACTTCGCCTTTAAATCTTAATATGGATACTATTAGTTATAAAGCCAGCGAAGGTTTTTGGTACCTTGAACCGAATGAAAATTTCAGTATTCCCTTTTTTATCAATGATGTCAAAAACAGCAGTAAACGAATCGAGTCATCTATCGTATTTCCAGAATTAGCAGAAGGAAAATACGCTCTACAGATGATCTATCTTCCCGAGAACTCCAAGTATTTTAAAAATGCTTTTTTAGAGAAAAATGTATTGGATCCCATACCGGATGATTTGGTAGATTCCTATCCTGAACATTTTAAATGGGAGGGTAGTTTTGCAAGTAATTTTGCTGAAATTATTTTATCAAAAAGTGCTCACCCAATTATGGAATTGGATAAGAAACATTGTTCAGTATGCAGGCATATTTACAATGAAAATTGGAACAGACTAAAAAATAAGTGGGATAAACGTTCTAAGGTAAAAAAGCATCCAAATATATTATGGGTGTACGGGGGTTCACAAAGTGTGTTATCTTCATTGCCAACATATTATAGGTACGACGTCATCTTAAACACAAAATCAGGTATTGATTACATTTCATGTAACTATCAACTTGGAAAAATATTTAGATTCAGATCACGTGTGGCATGGCTCTTTCATGTTGTAGGGTTTCGAAAGGCGCCCTTCAGAACATCCAAGGTCAACTGGAGTAAATTAATCAGTGTTAAGCAATGGTGAGTTGATATTAGGAGAGGATGAGTAATTTTTGATAATCTTTTCCGGAAAAAATATCGTTCTGATACAAATAATTTGTGCGTCCGCAACTTTTTAATCTACCAAAAATTTCTGCCCTTAATTATGATTTTGTTTTAAGGTTCCATTAATACGGCTTTAAGTTTTAATTGATATCTGTTCTCTTAATAGAGACATACTTTTATCATTAATTTTGGTTTAATAATATTGTCAATTTTAACTAAAAACACTAATAGGTGTAATCAATCAAGTATCGCATAGTATAATATTTGTAACATAGGTTTAAAAACCATATGCATTTATAGGTTGTTAAATTAATGGGCAAGTAATTAACGAACGCATCTAAAGCCATCTTGATTTTGATTAAATTTGATTAAGTATTAGTTAATTCAATTATTAAGTGAAATTCTTTCTTTTTTATTTTCTTTTTTTTGTAGCGCTAGAAGCAAAATCTCAGAATGCACATTTTTTTAGCGAAAATAATTTATACGGTCTCGCTATTGGAGACTCGATTATTACTGCTCCTAAGTATAACTATTGTTGGAAATTTAAAAATGGAATGGCTATGGTAAACGTTGGTGGTGATTTAGGTTTTGACGATGGCATATACGGAGGATATTTTGGGTTTGTTGATACAATCGGTCGAGAAATAATCCCATTGATCTATTCTAATTTGTCTTTATTTGACTCTACAGGAATTTCAATTGCTTGCCTAAACAAAAAATTTGGAGCCATAAATACTCGAGGTAATACTATAATCCCTTTTAAATTTGATTTGATGCATCCTTTTTCAGATAATTTGGCTTTGGTAAATTTAGGGTTTAAAGGTTATACAACTGGTGGGCATGACGTTGTAATAGAGTATGGAAAATTTGGATATGTCGATAGATCAGGTAAAATAGTAATTGAATTGAAATATGATCATGCCGAAAGCTTTCATAACGGACGAGCTAGGGTCTCGAGCATTTTAAATGACGAAACAACAGCAGACTATATTATTGATGTTCATGGCAATCAAATTAAGGAGTAGTAAAACTAATTGCATTTCCCATTACGATTTACAAACTGATGTTTTAAAAACAAACTTTTAAGCCAAGCGCCGGATCCAGATATAAATACGAATCTGCATTTGATCCAAATTCAAAAAGTGGTTTTAATTCAGTGTTGATTATAATAGGGACTTTAGGTATTTTATATTCAACTCCAAAACATCCATCTATTCCAAAACTATACTCACTTCCGGGATACTTATAAAGAAATTTTCTTCCGTTTCTCGTTGTGTAATAATTTCTGTTGTTTCCATAAGTGTAATGAACACCTCCTCCGTAGTATAGATGGAACCCTCTGACATCTGTTGGTTTAAATTTTTCCAACAAAAAAGTAACTCCAAAAGCGTCAGGCCATTTTCCGAATAAAATTTCTGCTGCCCGTCCCTTTTCATCAAAAAAATGCCGAATATTTATTCCCATAGTAAAACCTCCGCGTACACCAACTGCAGTTTTAAAATCATACTTAAACAAAGAGTCCTGACACAAATTTTGCTTTAAAAATGATACCATCAGTGCCAATATAAATAAGCGTCTAAATTTCATGTAAGTTAAATACCAATTAATCTACCGCAAATTTTTTTTATCTAATTAGAGGTAGATCAGGATAAAAACTTCTTTAACCTTTGATTTAATTTTCTCAAAAATGGAAATTGTTATCAAATTAAGATTCTTCTTTAATTTTCATTCACTTTTAATGGTTTGGTCTTTTTTACCCTAAAGTGTTTCATTTCTAAAGCAAATATTTTTAGATTTGTTTTCCTATGCGATCAAAAATCAGGATTTTATTATTGCCTTTATTGATTTCTGCAATCGCTATAGGAACAACAATTTTTGTGTCCAGGAGTTCTTTGTCGCTTAAGCAGGAGAAACGATTTCATTCTGAAAAAGAGTTTAAGGTTTTGAGACAGAAGATGAGTAAGTTGAAATCTGAACCTTTTAATCCGCACTCTAATCCTCTGGCACCGGGAGAATATTTTCTTCATTCAGATAATTGTAAATCCTGCCATGGTTATGATTCAGCGCAGTATGCTAATGTAGATGCCTCCGGCATGGATGTTAACTTATATGATGATTGGGAAGCATCAATGATGGCATTATCCGGAAAGGATCCGTTGTGGAGAGCAAAAGTGAGCCACGAAATTTTGGTGAATCCATCTCACTCAGCCGCACTACAAGATAAATGTACCTCTTGCCATGCGCCAATGGGAAGATATACCAATTATTTTCACGGCAAAGGACCATATCTTATTGATTCATTGCTAAACGATTCTTTAGGGCTTGACGGTGTGTCCTGTACCTCTTGTCATACCATCGGAACAGCAGGCGCAGGCTTCACACTCGGTAATTCATTTTCCGGACAAATTCCTTATGATACTTTGAAAAAGATTTATGGACCTTACACAAACCCTATTCTAGGTCCAATGCAACTTTATACAGGGTATACGCCTACGTTCGCGCAACACATGAGCGAATCCAGAGCTTGTTCCCCTTGTCATACTTTAATTGTTGAGACCGCCGATTTAAATGGCCTTTCAACCGGTAAAAATTTTGTTGAGCAAGCTACTTATCATGAATGGCTGAATTCAAATTTTTCGTCTGATAATATCACTTGTCAGAATTGCCACATGCCGCAAATCACCGACTCCATCCGAATTGCCAATGGGTACCTTAATATTCCTCCTAGGTCACCATTTAATCGGCACAAGTTTCATGGAGCGAATTCTTTCATGGTAAATCTCATGAAAAACAATAAAGCGAAATTGAATATTAAAACTCCTGATAAAAATTTTGATTCGAGTATTGCAATTATCAATAGGAATATTCGCTACAACACTGTTGAATTGAAAGTTTTTCAAGACAGCGTCACACCAGACACAGCATTTTACCGAGTACGTTTAACCAACAAAGCAGGGCATAAATTTCCATCAGGATACCCTAGCCGTCGCGCTGTATTGCAGTTTGTTGTTTTAGGGCCTGCGGGCGATACGTTATTTAAGTCCGGAATTTTTGATGCAAACGGAAATATTGAGGGCATTGGACTCTCCTCTTACTGGGCGCCGCACTATCAAACTATTCACTCA
This sequence comes from Bacteroidota bacterium, assembly GCA_046302135.1. Taxonomy (GTDB): domain Bacteria; phylum Bacteroidota; class Bacteroidia; order B-17B0; family Aurantibacillaceae; genus AM-1111. The sequence continues at coordinate 20,438 of JBKCIQ010000086.1, forward strand.
TCCAACCAGACACAAATCTATGAGTTCATAATGGGTGATGTGAGTGGTAATCGCACCACTGTTTTAGAACGAGCAGACACATTACTGAAGGATAACCGATTGCCTCCTGAAGGATTTTCAACTTCACACAATGTTTACGACACGGTTAAAATTACAGCAGATGCAATGACGGATCCGGACTTTAATAAATTTGCACCGGGAGTAGAGGGGAGCGGAAGAGATTATGTTCATTTTCATATTCCGGTTGGTAATTTTCCTTCACCATTCAGCGTTTATGCTAAACTTTATTACCAGACTTTACCGCCTACTTGGTTGCAAGAAATGTTTTCATTCAGCAGTGCGCCTATTGATACCTTTAAGAATATGTTTGGCGCAGCAAATAAAGCACCTCTACTGGTAGATTCAGATTCCATATTAAATGTAATTACCTCTAAAAATTCAATAAATTCATATACTACAGATGTTAAAGTTCTTCCCAACCCAACAACTGACAGAAATATAAATCTAGTATTTGATAATGCCGTTGAAATTTCATTGGTGAGAATTACAGATGTACAAGGTAAACTCATAAAACAATTTTCTCCATCTGTAATTTCCAATCAGTTTCCGGTCAAACTTCCCGAGGAAAAAGGAATTTATATTATTGACATTTACTCAGACACATTCCGAGTTTCAAAAAAAGTCATCTTCGAGTGAGGAAAAGATTGTTTAATCGTGATTAATGTTAAAAACGCGCCGAATTAAGTGGTTTAGCCGAAATTCATTTGCTTTTATTTTGAATTTTAATACTTTTGAAATAACCAAAAAATAGAAATTAAACCTTTAACATGAAACATAAAATACAAAACAAAAGAGTGTTAGGTATTACGGCCTTGTCACTTGTAGCGTTGGGATTAAGTTCTCAGATTTCTTTTACCAATGCGAATTCTGTTTTGCATAGTGAAACCGGTGTGCTTGGTAGTAATGCTAACGTACGAAGCGGGAATAGCGTTGCGATAACCGATGTTAACTTTGATGGTCTTGATGACCTCGTTAAGCTTGACGGAAATCGTTATGTTAGAATTGAGTACCAACAGCTGGGAGGAACCTTTACCCATGTTAACGTTGGAGATTTTGGTTCCAGTGTAAATGGTTGGTCAATAACTATGGCTGATGTTGATCACAATGGTTACAAGGATATTCTTTATGGTGGATGGGGAACAGGTGGCGCGCGTATTATGAAATTAAATTCAACAGGTACGGGAATGCTTGGAACTGTTACCACACTTCCCGGAGTTGGAGCTTCCATATCCTCTCAAAATGTAAACTTCATGGATGCGAATAACGATGGATGGGAAGATATTTTTGTTTGTAATGATGTTAACGAAAGTGCTATATGGTTAAATGACGGCACAGGAAATTTTCCTACTCAAAATCCAAATGGTTCCTTCATTAATTTTAATGTTACACCGGGTACTACTGCACCAAATGATGAGTCGGGTAACTACGGTTCTGTTTGGACAGATTTTGATAATGATGGTGATGTTGATTTATATATTGCGCATTGTCGTCAGGGTATGGCTGTAGGTGACTTGAGACGAACAAACGTTCTTTTCGAGAATAATAACAACACAAGTTATACTTCTAATGCTGCAGCCTACAACCTTGCAAGTAACGATCAGGATTGGACAGCGAGCTTTGGTGATATTGATAACGATGGAGATTTCGATTTGTTTATGACAAAGCATGATGTCGTTTCACGTTATTACATCAATGACGGAACAGGGCATTTCACAATTAGCCCTAACACCATTGCTTTTGGAAATATGCCAATGCAATCTCAGTATGAGGATTTAGATAACGACGGATTTGTTGATCTTATTATTACTGGCGATAACGACCATCGTATTTACAGAAATAATGGAAATGGAACTTTCACTAATGTTACCCCAACTAATTTAACTGCATCCGGAAACACAGCGTTATCATTTGCTTCAGGTGATTTAAATCACGATGGTAAGATTGATCTTTATTTCAGTTATGGCTCAACCTACAACAACCCGGGAGCTATTGATGATATTTATTGGAAAAACACCACTAATAACGGAAATCATTTCATCACCTTAAATCTTGCTGCGTCAAATTCCAACAAAAGTTGTTTAGGCGCAAGGGCTTTCATTTATGGTTCATGGGGAACACAAACCAGGGAAGTAAGGGCGAGTGAGAGTTATGGTACATTAAATTCAAGCCAATTGCATTTTGGCTTAGGCGCTGCCACAACAATTGATTCTATAGTGGTGAACTGGCCTTCGGGAACAAGTAATGTTATACTAAGTCCTCAAGTTGACCAGTTTTTAACTGTTGGCGAGACTGGCCAATGTGCATTGAGCAGTGTTATAATTACTCCATCAGGTAATACTAATATTTGCAATGGTCAAACTGTAACACTTAGCGCACCTTCAGGAACGGGATATACTTACCTTTGGTCAACTGGTGCAACAACTCAATCAATCATTGTAAGTACTGCCGGTTCTTACGCAGTGCAGGTTACACAATCCGCAGGTTGCGTTTCGAATTCTCCTTCTATCGATGTAACAAATGGAGCTAATGAAACCCCAACGGTTTCAGCGTCTCAGTCTAATTTGATTTTTTGCCAGGGAGCTAATGTTACCTTGAGTTCCTCCCAAGCCTCATCTTATCAATGGTATCTGAATGGAAACGTTATTCCTGGGGCGACCAATCAGTCAATCATTCCTACTCAAACCGGAAATTACGCTGTACAGATTCAGGGAGCATGTCAAACCTGGACATCTACTGCAACTTCTGTAACTGTGAATCCTTCACCGGCAACTCCTACAGGAGCTAATGTATACATTACTGCTCCGCAAAGTGTTACACTTAATGCAACAGGAAATAATTTATATTGGTTTGATGCACCTGTAGGCGGTACTCAATTGGCTACAGGTAACAGCTACGTTACACCTATTGTAACTGTTGATACTACATTCTATGTTGAGAGTCAGGCATCATTCGGCGGTGCAAATGTTTACGGTGGTATGAAATACCATTCAGGTACAGGAACTACCGCAAACTTCAGTGGAAACACTACAAATGCATCATTGATATTTGATGTGTTGGCTCCTTGCACACTTAATACCGTAAAAATTTATGCAGATCAACCAGGTAACAGGTTAGTTGAATTGAAAAATAGTGCAGGTACAGTGATTAATAGTTTAATGGTAAATATTCCTGTTACCACTACAGGAACAATTGACTCAACTGTTGTAACTCTTAATTTCCCATTAGCTGTTGGAACAGGTTATCAGCTAGGAACGAATACTGCCCAAAACCAGACATTACTTGGAACAGCATCTCCGCGCTTAAGAAGAAGTAACGCTAATGTTTCCTACCCTTATGCCGTGTCGAACCTAGTAAACATCACCAACTCAACGCAAGGTGGAACAGTATATTACTACTTCTATGATTGGAATGTATTAGATGCGCCAATGGTTTGTCCAAGTCCGCGTCATCCTCAGTCTGTATTGTTCAATACGTTAGGCGTTAATAATTTAAATAACGACGTTTTTGAAATGTTCCCTAATCCTGCCAGTACTTTAGTAACTGTTAGGATGAAATCTGCCTATAACAACGCAACCACAATCTGTCTAATCGATATGACAGGAAAAATGGTTTATACTTCTTCTGTGTCTGCAGTTAAGAAGGGTGATTTAGTGGGAGTTGACTTTTCTAATGTTGCTAAAGGGGTGTACTATCTTAACATCATTCAAAACGGTCAAAAAACGGGAAGAAAACTAGTGATAGAATAATTTAAATTTTGACTTTAAATTTTAAGAGCCGGATTTTCCGGCTCTTTTTTTATTCAACCGTTAGGCGAATATCATTTAAACGAAATGTTTTTTTACTGTTCTTCCTCGTCGCAATAATATTGGTAAAATCTGCTATTGCAACACCGTCACACTTTTTAACGAGTAATAAAACTTCTCTTGGAATTTTATTTTCCCTATAACCTTTCATTGTTATTTCGCCCTTACAGCTGTAATTGAACTCATAACTAACAACTTTCCAAATGGAATCGTTAGCCCCTGTAAGTTGAATCTCTTTTCCTGATAAAAATGTAATCTTATCAATTTTTCCTTTTTTTATACCTAAAAAATTCGCCTTTGGTTTGACATTACAGCTGCTGATAAAAATAAAAGAAGCTAAGACTGAGCTTAAATAAAAATATCTCTTCATTGGAATAAGCACTAAATTTACCCATAATTATGCGGGAATACAATCGCTTTGGTTTTTTTGTCATTTCTGTGCTTGCGGCTCTTTTGCTTCCTCAGATTTTCCGAGAAGGTATGTTTATGGATGGAAGCCTTTATTCCGCAGTTGCAGTAAACTACTCGAGGGGTGAAGGCACTTTTTGGGCACCACATTTTTCTAAAGTTACGATGGGTTTTTTTCACGAACAACCGCCTTTGATGTTCGGAATTTTAGGGATTTGTTTTAAGATTTTTGGTGAAAATCTTCTGACAGAACGCTTTTATGCTTTTATTTTCTTCTTAATTGGATTAAGGGTTTTTTTAGCGATTTGGAAAAATATTTTTAGTGAAAATCAATGGTTAATTCGCTGGAACTGGATGGCTGTTTTGTTTTGGGTAATTATACCGAATACTACCTGGGTTGCCATCCACAATCTTGAAGAAAATACAATGTTGGTATTCGTTTTGTTATCGATTTTTTTTCAGGTTAAAATCTTCTATCAAAAAAAATCTAATACATTTTTATTGTCTGCACTAGCAGGAATTAGTTTGTTCCTTGCATTTCTTACAAAAGGATTTCCCGGTCTCTTTCCGCTTATTTTTATTCCTTTGCATTTTATTTTTTTTCGTGAACATTACAGACAAAAAAGTATTTATCTGAAGAGTTTTTTTACTCTGATTTTTGTGCTTTCAACTTTACTTGCATTTGTATTTATCATCCCACCTGCGTCTATTCAGTTAAACGCCTGGCTCAATGACAGAGTATTAAATAGCGTTAAGAATGTATCAAATACGAGTCATCGTTTCGAAATCATTTTTGATTTATTAATGCAGCTTGTTCCAGTTTTCGTTTTGTTTCCTGTATTATGGGGATTAAAGTTTTTAAAAAAACTCCATTCAATTCGTGTGGATTCTCAGCAAAAAAAACACAGGTTGTTATTTTTATTTCTGGCAGTCTCCGGATCTTTACCATTAATCATAACAAGAGAGCAAAGAGGATTTTATTTGGCGACTTCACATCCCTTTTATGCAATTTTTTTTACATTGCTTTTATCTCCATTTTTTACAGCCCTACAGAGGGAAAATTGGACAAAATTTAAATTAAATTTTTTTCATTCAGTTAGTATACTTACTCTCTTTGTTTCCATTTTTCTAATGTTTTATCTACGAAAAATTCCTAAAAGGGAACCTGGGAAATGGAACGATATTAATAAAGTTACTTCTATGTTACCGTATGGCTCATATTTGGTTTACAAGGGCGATATGTGGAACGATTGGGATTTACAGACAGGTCTTATTAGAAAAAAGTACATCACACTAACCTCTGACAGTACAAAATCTAATTACTTGTTAATTGTTGCAGATCAGAAAACTGAAGTAAACAAAAACTATTCAGAAATCAGATCCGACTTTCAGTACTACAGGTTGTATAAACGAAAACAATGATCAATCAATTGTAGCTATAACCTTAAGCTCAATGCCAATTGGTGTTGGGAGACAATTGATTTCCAAGGTTGTTCTACAAGGAGGATTTTCTTTAAAATATTCAGCCCAAAGTTTATTGTATTTAGGAAAATCATCTTTCATGTTAGTTAGGAATACAGTAACATCTACTATCTTATCCCAGCTGCTTCCCGCATCTTCTAAAATGTATCTAACGTTTCTGAACACTGAATGGCATTGCGCCTCAATATCGTAAGAAATTATTTTTCCGTTATCATCCAGTTCTACACCGGGAATTTTTTTTGTTCCACGTTCTCTGGGACCAACTCCCGATAAAAACAATAAGTTTCCAACTCGCCTTGCGTGCGGATACAAGCCTACAGGTTCCGGTGCTTTGTTTGAATTAATTTTTTCGCTCATTTTTTATGAATAATGCACAAATTTAGGAAACAGTTTTTTAAACTGTATGTTTGAAACAACACAATAAATACATGAGATCAAAAAGGGGGTGAATAATTGAATAATTTATCTTTGCATTCATAAAAAAATTAATTTATGAAATTCGGTGTTGTAGTGTTTCCGGGGTCTAATTGCGACGAGGATATGGTTTACGCATTGCGCAACATTATGGGTCAGGAAACAGTAAAGCTTTGGCATAAAAACAGAGACCTGGAAGGTTGCGATGCAATTGTGCTTCCGGGAGGATTTTCATATGGTGATTATTTAAGAAGTGGTGCTATTGCACGTTTTTCACCGATCATGGAAAGTGTAATTGAACATGCGGGTAATGGCGGGTTTGTTTTTGGTGTTTGTAACGGGTTTCAAATTCTTGCAGAAGCAGGGCTTGTTCCTGGAGCTTTACTTCATAACACAGAAAGAAAATTCATTTGTAAAAATGTTTACATTAAAGCTCAAAACTCTGATACATTTTTAACCAATGCTATCCCTAAGAATAAAGCACTAAAAATACCTATTGCTCACGGTGAAGGAAATTATTTTGCAGATGAAAAAACATTAAAACAGCTCAACGAAAACGGACAGGTCATTTTTAGGTATTGTGATGAGAATGGAACCGTAAATTCAGAATCAAACCCAAATGGTGCCCTTGAGAATATAGCCGGGGTTTGTAATGCGGGTTTCAATGTATTTGGCATGATGCCACATCCTGAAAGAGCTTGCGACAAAGAATTATTCAACGAGGACGGAAAATATCTTTTTGAATCTGTTTTATTAAGTATTGGGATAAAAAAGTAAAATTAATTTTACACCCGTTTGCTTTTTAATTTCTGAGTTTATTTCTCCGGTTCAAGCTTAAGTTTTTTTTATAAATTTCCGGGATTCACTCTGAACCAACATCATGTATCATTAAATAGTGACCTAAAGACGTATTATATTAACCCAAAATTTTTTAAAAACAGTTTGCATCTTTGAAGTGTTTGCGATGGTTAGTCATGTATTAAAAATACATATCCAAAAATATTCAATCGTCTGAATCAGATTTAAACCAAATTAGTTAGTCAAGTTAATTGCTAATTTGGTTTAATTGATTAGAAATATTAGTAATGAATAATAATTCTACCTATGGCACCTGCACCTCCAACAAACGCACCAACTGCATAACCAGCTCCGCCGCCACCGCCGCCAGGAGCAATACCTGCCCCACCGGCTGCATTAACACCCCCTAAACCACCAAAACCGCCTTGCGCAGCTGCCCCACCGTAAGCAATACCTGAATTCGACATACCATATCTACCATTTTCGCCTGAAATGTTAATTGTAGCTGATGAAGTACCACCCACCCCACCAATTCCTGTTGGCGCGGCACCACCACTACCGCCTGTTGCACTAATTAAAGGACCTGTACCAAAGCTGCTAGTGCCACCATTACCACCGGAAACACCTGCAGCACCGCCACTTCCACCGGCACCCACAACAACTGAATAATTGTTTCCAGGCACAACTGTCAAAATTTGTTTGCCATAACCGCCCCCTCCGCCGCCGCCTGAATTTCCGCTATTGGTGCCGGCACCCCCACCACCTGCGCCCCAGCACTCAACCATTATTTTTGTGACACCGACAGGAACAGTAAATGTGAATGTGCCGGAAGTTGCATAAACTTGCATATTACTAAATGCACCTCCACCCGAAGCAGAAGCAGATTGCCATGAAGCATTACCGGACGCATCAGATGTTAATACTTTTCCTGCACCCTGTGAGCCATCAGCTATTTTAACTGAGCCTATTATATCAAGTTTTACTGCTGGCGTTGCTGTTCCAATACCAACTTTACCATCTGTTGTTACCACAAATGAACTATCTGAGCCGCTTGCATCGTTGTTTACATGAAATTTACCTAGAGGATTTGACGTGCCAATACCAACAAAACCACCATACTCATTCAATACTAGATTACCATTCCCGGCTAGCCCTGCCCTTCCAGCATTAATTCCAAATGCTCCTCCATTCGTATTAGATGTTGAGTATAATTTTAAACTTGGAGAACCTAAGACATAATTTCTGTTAAAGAAATGTGCATGACATGAATCGGAGCTGACACCAACACCACCATTTACAGTTAAATAAGATAATGTAGAACTTGGATTAGTTATACCAATCCCAATTTTACCCCCAGCCGTTACTCGAATTCTTTCAGTATCATTTGTTTTAATTATGAAACTTTGTGCATCCGTAGTTCCAATAAAATTGGTTGTTGGTGTCGTGCTTGCATTTCCGGTCAAACTCCATGCATTTAATGAGCCGGGTGTACCTTGGGCACCATTACAAATGTATTTTGTTAAAGTTGAATTTACTTCACCGGCGTCTAAAACACCATTATTATTGATGTCTAATCCAACCTCTACTTTGGTTCCTCCTGTTGCACAGTTAGTTCCTGCTGCTTCGGATGTGGTTTTTACTAATGTGTTTTTACCGTCTATTCCATTTGTTCCGTTAGTGCCTGCTAATCCTTGGGGTCCAGTAGCACCTGTTGCGCCATTTGTTCCGTTGGTACCTGATGGACCGGTAGGCCCTGTGACCCCATTGATTCCATTAATCCCTGCAGTTCCCGTTATACCGGTTGGCCCTGTTGGTCCTTGAGCCCCTGTCAATCCTGTCGGACCTTGAGTGCCAGTTGTACCGTTTGTTCCAGCAGCACCGGTAGGGCCTGTGACCCCATTGATTCCATTAATCCCTGCGGTTCCCGTCAAACCGGTTGGCCCTGTTGGTCCTTGAGCCCCTGTGGCGCCATTTGTTCCTACAGAACCGGTAGGGCCTGTCAATCCTGTTGGTCCGGTAGGGCCTTGAGCGCCTACAGCACCATTAAGTACACTAGTGGTAAAAGAACTACCATTAAAATAGGCAAATGTCAAGGTTCCGTTTGAATTAACTGTTACTCCTGTAATTCCATTTCCTGCCTGATTTGCATAATTAGCTGAGTCTGCATAATAGCTACTACCTGCCTGGGTTGCGTAATTAGATGAATCTGAATGAGTACTATTGTTTGAATAGCCCGAGTATAATGAATAGGGCACACTCCAAAGTTTCTGATAAGAACTTACAGTGGAATTGTATGCTGTTAATGTTATACTCACTCTTAAGTAAGGATCGCCTGCTCCCCAATTAATCTGATTAAATAAACCTGGACTGTTTGTAGTTGGTATTCCTGCCCCAATAACTGAATTCAATAAACCATATTGGTCTGTTACATCCGATTGAGTCTCTTCGTAAATCACGGGACCATTATTCCCTTCTTCCAAGGTAAACTTTACAAGTACTTGCTGAGTGTTGGCAGGAATTTGCCCTGCGCTATTTACCCCCGCTTGTTGATTTCCATAAGGAACATATACCATTGCCTGGTAGTTAATTCCCTGCGGTGGCGCCAACTGCGCAAATAAATTGATTGCAAATAAAACAGAGAGTAAAGAGATAATTGTTTTTTTCATTCTTGAAATTGATAATTAATTTGCTAAAGTTTAAACGATAATCCGATAAGCGCCCGATGAGCTATGTTTTTTGTTTTTTCCCCCTCATCACGTTGTTCAATTTGATTTAAGCCCATATTGAAACGGTATTCAAAACTCAAGCTCATCGACTCCGTCACTTTAAATCGGCTATTGACTAATAGTCCTGCGTTAATGTCCCATGTTTTTATAATGTCACTTTCCTTTAAGTTATAATTTATACTGCCCATGTTCTGTTCTCCGCTTAGTAAATAATCATAACCCAAAATTAAACCGGGTGAAATCGAAATGGTTTCTTTTTGTAGTATTTTAAATAAGTAGGCAGTAGAAAAGCCTAAATAATTTAATCTCCATGTAATTGGAGTAGATAAGAATTTTGAATTTGCTCCAAGTTCGCTGTATATAATTTCTGGACGAAGCAAGTGCTTTTTTCCAAAACCTAAACCAACACTTAATGCGTATGTGTTTCCTGATGCATAACTTAAATTCTCATCTTTATTTCCATTTGCATCTTGATAATTAAAACTGCTAAACGTTTTTCCTACATTGAAATTCACCTGTTGTAACATTTTATCTTCCTGTGCGGTGATTATTAAAAAGCTTGAAATTAAGAGTAATGAAAAAAATATTCTTTTCATGATTTAGTTGGTTATAATTATTTTGAAAGAAGAAGATTTATCTGCTTTTATGATTTGTAGATGATACAAACCATTTGCAGGTTGATCTAGTTTAATATCGACAATTTTATTACCATTAGCATTATTTTTTAGAATTACTTTTCCTTGAGGATCTGATATGAGGTAATCGTAATTAGAATCATCTAACAAATCAGCTTGAAAAGAAAACTGGCCGTTATTTGGATTTGGAAAAACTTTTACATTCAATTCATTTCTCTCAACGCTAAAATAAAAGGGTTGATGAAATCCTTGTCTGATTGACGAACCATCTTCATTTTTAGTAAAAGAAATTGCACTTGGTTGTCCGGCTGTTTGTTGAATAATTATATTTCCATTTGATATGGAGGAACCAATACTGCCAATAGTTGACCTTACAATTTGTTGAGCAAGTGAAGAAGTGCAGAATAAAATAAAAAAGTACGGTATTAGTTTTTTCATCAAATATTTAATTAGTCGTTTAACGTCATTATTTAGAGTGCAAATGTATTAAAAACTATATTGGTTAAACTTAGTTTTGTACTACAAATAATTTTTTACTTAGTAATAAGCCATCTTATTACAGACAGCAATTCCTGATTTCTATAAATACGTAAAAAGTAAATTCCTTGGTTGAGTGATTCTGTACTCATTATAATTTCCTTTTCATTCACTGATTTTATCTTTAAAATTTCTTGCCCGACTTGATTCATTAAAGAAATAGTAATTCCTTCTGTATTTTCAGGTAAATTAATTTTTGCAAAGTCACTAGAAGGATTAGGTATGATTGCAAATGACTCACCAAAGCTTTCATTAGTTATCGAATTACAAACCAAAGTACAGTTTTGCTGAGAAGTAATTCCGCTACCGGTTGATATCAAACTCTGAAATTGGTTTCCGGCGTTGCAACTTCCTTTAAGGTAAAAATCGAGCCATGGCAATAAAACATTTTTAACTGTTGTTTGCTGTGCGGTTGCAGAAATTGTTGCTTGAGGTGAACATGTTCCTTCTCCGAAATAACAATTGAAATTATAATTTGCGAACTGACAGTGACTTCCACCCGTGATACTGACAAAAGATTTGCAGGCAGATATGAGTGAGTCATACATTGGAATCTGGTGTTGTGTAGGTGGAGTTACACAATCATTTCCACCTGAAAGTACAAGAGTAGGTATCGTTATTCCTGATGCGGCTGTGATCGATGGAGGTGTGGTGTTGGCCGCTGCTAATGTTGCCAAAGCAGTTATGGTATTATCATATTGTATAGATAAAAAGGCGGAGCCTCCGCCCATTGAGTGTCCCATTGCCGCTGAGGTTCCGGTATTGGAATTAAAAAATGGGGAAGCCGAGTTCAATGATTCATTTTTCATTGCGCCAACCAGAAATGCAATATCTTTTCCAAAATCTGTGTGTGAGGGAGAAAAAGATGTTTCAGTTGTTGGAAAAACCATGATATATCCCTCAGGAACCAGAGCATTCCAAACCACATCGTAAGCGCTCCAGGCCATTACAAATCCATGCCCAAATACCAATACAGGAAATTGTCCGCTAGCTATTGCAACGTTGTCTCCGGCTGTGTTTGCCGGGTAATATATTTCAGTTGTAATTGAACGGTTATTACGCGACGCGTCAGTAAAACTTTTTTGACGATGGCCTATCTGAAAGGGTTGAGCTGTTCCAAACAGAAAAAAAGAAATAAATAAAAGTGAAAGTATTTTTTTCATGGCAACTATTTTGTTCAAATGTAAGAAGATTAGAGATAAAATCAGTTCTGATTTTATAACTCCGAAAATAATTAGTGTAGGGGTACTTTTTTACTAAAAAGTTTACCGTTGCTGAAATGAACATTTACAATGTATATCCCTTCGGCAAAATCATTCATGTTTAAACTTATGTGGCTTTTTTGATCAGAAATCCCTTGCTTACCAGTATAAACAAGACGTCCGGCTACATCATAAATAGTAGCACTCAAAGCATTAGAAGTTGAAGAATAGGCATCAATGTTTACCATACCGTTATTAAAATAAACAATTACAGCATCAGGATTTTCATTCTCACAACCGTTTACCATGATTGTATTAGAGAAAGTAAAGTTGCCATTGAAATCGGTTTGGCGTAGGCGGTAATATGGCATTTCAGGTGCAAATGAATTTAATGCATACGTGTAATTTTGAGGGACAGTCGTAGTTCCTGCGCCTGAAACAATTCCATCGGTAACAAACTGCTGAGCGTCATTACTTTTTTCAACTGTAAAAAAGTCATTGTTTGTTTCCGATTGTGTGTGCCATGTAAGCACGGGTAAATTCTCTACGCACTCTGCTCTAAATGAAACCAATTCAATGGGAAGCGGTGCTGTTACCGACGAAAGAACCCATGGAGTATAAGTTGTTCCCAGTGTTATTCCAGTTGCTGTGTGTGAACCTACTGTTCCTGCTGTAGTAACGGCAGGCGTACTGCCAATGTTGGAGTTATTAGGTGTCCAGCCTGAAGCAGACCAGTTTTGTGAACCAACGCTACCGGTGTTGTATGGAGCAGTAAGCGTATTCTCTGAACCAAGGTACCTAAAGGTTACATCCGCTACTATAGAAGTTGAGCTTGTAATTTCCCACCAACGGTCAATCACCGCTTCATCTGACCCGTCTTGATTGAGCGATGGGTCGAACATGTGCAAAACGCCTGAGGCCCAAGGCATATTGTCTGATGCTGAGGTAGGACGTGTCGCAATTGAAATATCCGTGGCAGTGGCTGTTGTTTTGGTAACGTTTACGGGGATAAGTAAACCTGCAGTCGTTCCAAAAGGATAGTTGTAAGTATT
>JBKCIQ010000087.1:0-2124 GCA_046302135.1 Bacteroidota bacterium
ACTGTAGATGTGGCTGTATTGGTGCAATTGTTACCATCAGTACCAGTTACTGTATACTGAGTAGTTACAGTTGGACTAGCTGTTACTATAGGACCTCCCGTTGAGGATAATCCAGCACTCCAAACGTAATTTAATGCGCCATTTGCAGTAAGGGTTGCGGTTGAACCAGGACAAATTGATGGAGAGTTAACTACAACTGGAGGCAATGCATTTACAGTTACGGTTGAAATTGCTGTACTGACACAATTATTGCCATCTGTACCTGTTACTGTATACTGAGTGGTAACAGTAGGGCTAGCCGTTACACTTGGACCGCCTGATGAAGACGCTCCCGCACTCCAGGAGTAGTTTAGCGCACCGTTGGCAGTAAGTGTGGCTGTTCCCTGGCCATTGCAAATGGACGATGAATTTACTGTAACATTTGGCAGCGCATTAACAGTTACACTTGTTGTGGTTGAAGCGGTACAACTTCCAATTGCTGCAATTACTGTATATGTACCACCCATGGTAGCAGTTGAAGATGGAATTGTTGGATTTTGAGCTGTTGAACTAAAACCTGAAGGGCCGCTCCAGGAATATGTTGTACCACCTGATGCCGATAGACTGATTGAGGTTCCGACACAAAACGGTCCCGCATTATTAGCATTTGGTGTAGGATTAGCGACAACATTTACAGTTGTAGTTCCTGTGCCAATACAGCCTGATGTGTTGGTAGTTACAGTATAAGTTGTGGTAATCGTAGGGGTTGCAACCGGGTTTGCACAATTGGTACAAGATAAGCTTGTGGCAGGAGACCAAGAAAAAGTTGTTCCTGAAGGCACATTAAGCTGAGAAGAATTTCCAGCGCAAACGGAAGCGGGACTGGCAGTTGGAATTACAGTTTGGTTAGAAACAACTGTGACCGAAAAGCAAGAAGGAGTAACAATACCACAAGGTACAACAGGTGAAACACAAACATTTCCTGAGGTAGTTCCCATGTTTACAGTGATTGAATTTGTTCCTACACCGCCAACAATTGAAGAACCTACAGGAACGGTCCAATTATAGGTAGTGGCGCCGGCAACCGCTGCAACGGAAAAAGTTTGTTGAGTTCCCGAGCAAGCAGGAGTTGTACCAACTACAGCACCAACATTTACAACGGTACTTCCCACATCATAAAATATGCGGCCATTAAACCTACGTGGAGTAAAACTCGCTCCAAAAGAGAAGTCTTTTCCCGTACCATCCTTTACCTGTATATTAGCGTCAGAAGAATATACATTGCCCAATGCGGTTCCGTTAGTGTAATTAACTAAAGGACCACCGGCGGTTGTTCTGGTAATATAAAATGCAGCAGTTGCTCCGGCATTAATCGTAACATTCACTGGTATTGGTATTGGAGTAAACAAATTATTTCCGATTCCTACAACCGCATTAGCGGTACCGAGTAATGTCCAACCTATAGAGCTATTTGCAAAACCAACATGAGTGCCTGGTCGATACCAGATCTGAACCCCGGTAGTACCAGTCTGAAAATTACCTTCAAAACAACGAATAGTAACACAAGTAATAGCAGTAATATCAAACATGATTCCTCTTTGTCCATTATTTTGGTTCATTGGCGTAGCCAAATTATTTGTAGATGGGCACGCATTAAGAGAAGGTAATTGAGGCCCTAGATGAGCTGACTGATAGAAGTTATTTAATGAATCAATGTTCAACAGTGTCCCTGCATCCGTTAAAACTAAACTTTTAGTTTGCTGTGAAAAAAAGGGGAGTGATAGAGCAATCGAAATTATTAAAACAAAATTTGAAAACTTGGTATGGTAATGTTTCATTGAAAAAATAAAATTATCAAATAGAAAAAAATTTACAAATTATTTTCAGGTTTTTTCTACTGAGAATAAAACCAATTGGTAACAGAATTATGCAAAAAACTGTTAATCAGTTAAATAAGAAAAATTTGAATTTTTTATATTATCCCGCTAATTTTCAATTAATTGAAAATTACCTGATTAAATTAACATGGCCGAGGAAGTTTTTCTTTGTGCCGTCAGTCTGTTTGAGGGTCATCTTCCAAACATACACATCCTGTTGGGCAAGTTCAGAGCCTCCTTTGGCCCTGCCATCCCAAAAGTCACCTAC
>JBKCIQ010000088.1:0-4852 GCA_046302135.1 Bacteroidota bacterium
AATTTGCTGTGTAGATAATATTAATCAGCGCCTTCTGATAGCTGTTCTCAAATTTACTTTGTTTTATTGCCTCTTCAATTTTCACACCTCAAATATAGTTACAACAACATTTGTTACAACAAATAAAACAAAAATTAACATATTTGGTTTTAACTAGCAATAGGGCGTAGCCAAGCGCAACGAAAACGGAGCTAAAAAGAATTAAAATATACGTATTTATTTTTATATTTGTACGTATAAAGAAGCATGGATACAAAATTAACCCTAAGGCTAGACGAAGAAATAATCGAGAAAGCCAAGGCATATGCCAAATCAAAAAAAACGAGTCTTTCAGGCTTAATTGAAAATTATTTGCAAAAAATAACTAGCGACAAAAAGAGTAAAAAATCAATTACTCCTCTTGTAAAAAGCCTTTCAGGAGTTATTAATCTTCCAAAAGACTATAACAACAAAAAAGACTACTCTGACTATCTGGTTAAAAAATATAAATAAGTGGAAAAAGTATTTGTTGACTCTGATATTGTTCTGGACTTATTAAGCGCCAGACAACCACATTATAAATATGCTGCAGAGTTATTTTCACTAGCAGACGAAAATTCAATAAAAATATTCGTTTCTTCATTGACTTTTGCGAATGTAAATTATATTTTATCAAAACAACTTTCAGCAGTACAGGCGCGAAAAATGCTTTTAAAATTTAAAACACTTATAAGTGTACTTTCGGTTAATGACAAAATTATTGAACTAGCGTTGGTATCTGACTTTCATGACTTTGAAGACGCTATTCAATATAATTCAGCAATTGAAAATGACATAAGTACTTTACTTACACGCAATCTTAAAGATTACAAAAAAGCAGAAATTACAATTTTGACTCCTCAACAATTTCTAAAAGCGATTGAATAACGTAAGGCTTTAAAAGCAAGCTAGCGTACATTTTACATAGCAAAAAAAATATATTTACAACATAAAACCACACAGAAAAATAAATTATCATGAAAAAAAACAATTTAATTTTAGCCTTAACATTACCTCTTGTAATGTTGATTACACCAATTGTTTTTGCTCAAACTGTTATGATAGGCAAACAAGTTTGGAGCACAAAAAATCTGGATGTTTCTAAATTTAGAAACGGCGACATTATACCAGAAGCCAAAACAAAGGAAGAGTGGGAACGCGCAGGAGAAAACAAGCAACCCGCTTGGTGTTTTTACAATAACGACCCAAAAAATGGATTGAAGTATGGTAAGTTTTACAACTGGTATGCAGTAAACGACCCACGTGGCTTAGCACCTGCCGGCTATCATATACCAAGTGATGCTGAATGGACGCAATTAACTGATTTTTTAGGAAGTGATGCAGGCACAAAAATGAAAAGCACAAGTGGTTGGAATAGTTATACCTCAGGTGGATCAAAGACATGCCCTAATTGCAAAGACTGGAATGCTGAATATCGAAGAAAAGTACCTTGTCATACATGCAAAGACACAAGAAGTGTTCCTGCCCCAACAGTAACACATTCTGGAAATGGGACAAACAAAAGTGGTTTTTCAGGTCTTCCGGGCGGTAACCGTTACTACAATTGTTCATTCAGCTTCATTGGCAAGTACGGTTACTGGTGGAGTTCTACGGAGAACGATACGGGCAGTGCTTGGTACCGCTACCTGGATTACGACAATGGCAATGTAAGAAGGAACTACTTCGATTTGCAGAAAGGCTTGTCTGTCCGTTGCCTCAGGGATTAGAAGAGTGCGCATTGGGCTAGCTGATATTGGTTAGCACACAGTCTTTAGCTTTAAAATAAATTTGTATATTTAAAATAAATGTAATTACTTTGTAAGTACATTAAAAAATAAATGGATATTTCATTAATCCCTATAGGGAATTCAAAGGGCATCAGGCTCTCAAAGACCATACTCGAAAAATACAACATTCAAGATACCGTTGAGTTAATTCTTGAGAAAGGCTACATCATTTTAAAACCAAAGTCAAAAGCTCGTAAGGGCTGGGACAAGGCATTTAAAAAAATGCATGAAAATGGTGACGACAAATTAATCGTTTCTGACGTATTCAAAAACGAAGATTTCGAAGAATGGAATTAAGGCAATACCAAATTGTTCGGGTTAATCTGGACCCTACAATTGGCAGTGAAATGAAAAAGACCCGCCCTTGCGTAATCATTTCGCCGGATGAAATGAACAAATATTTACAGACAATTGTAATAGCGCCAATGACAAGCCAATCTAAAAGTTACCCTACTCGTGTTCCTGTAAAACACAATAAAACCAAAGGCTGGGTTGTTCTTGATCAAATTAGAACAATTGACAGAAAACGCATCGTTAAAATTCTTGATGTCTTGACAGAAAAAGAAATTTATAATGTTAAGACCATTATTCATGAAACATACGTGGCGTAACAAATATCAGTTAACTGCGCGCATGGGTTTTCTATTCGTTGCCTCAGGGATTAGAAGAGTGTAAATATGAATAACTTGATTTTTAAGCTTGTTTTACGATTTAGATATTGGATTCTTTTTATTTGTTTGAGTTCCAGTTTGTCAACGAATGCTCAGGCTTTCGTAAATCTTGAATCAGGAGCATTATTTACAGTTGTTAATGATGTTCGCAATGGCAGTGATGGAACCTTATTTTCTCTGAAAAATGATTTTCAAACTCCGGTAAGTCCATTTTTGAGGTTGCGCGTCGGTTATTTATTAAATGAAAAAAACCATTTTTCATTTCTTTATGCTCCCTTAAAAATTGTGGAAACTGAAACAATTGAAAAGGATATACTGTTTGATGGAAAAAACTTTAAAGCTAACATACCAATTGAAGCTGTTTACAAGTTTAATTCCTATCGCTTTACCTATAATCGAAGAATAATTAATAAAGACAATTTTAAATTTGGTCTTGGTTTTTCTGCAAAAATTAGAGATGCCGGAGTATCGCTGAAGAATAGTGAGTTTTTAAGAGAAAACTTTAGCATTGGTTTCGCTCCTCTTATCAACCTTTTAGCCAATTGGGATATATCTCAAAAAATGAGTATTGATTTCTTTACAGACTTTATTGTTGCAAGTAAAGGCAGGGCAATTGACCTTTCATTATCCGGAAGATATACTTTCTCTAAAAATCTGCAAGGAAACATTGGCTATAGACTGCTTGAAGGCGGAGCCGACGGAACAGCTCGGTATAATTTTATTCAACTTCATTTTATCTTTGCTAGTTTAAACTACTCATTTAACAAAAACAATAAAGAGCCATAAGTACCGAACTTTAGCGGTTTAATTTCCCTTAATGAGAACAGGCTTTAAATCCGTATCTTTGCGACGCTGAAATTTATGGCAACAAAATTCAACAGAACCTTAGTAACCGCGGCTTTGCCTTACGCAAACGGACCGGTGCACATTGGTCATCTGGCAGGATGCTATCTGCCGGCCGATATTTATGTGAGGTATCTGCGCAGCAAAGGCGAAGATGTAAGGTTTATATGTGGCTCAGATGAGCATGGCGTTCCGATTACCATCAAAGCAAAAAATGAAGGAATTACTCCGCAGGAGGTGGTAGATAAATATCACCGAATCATGGGAGATGCGTTTAAAGAGTTCGGAATTTCCTTTGATATTTACTCAAGGACTTCATCAAAAACGCACCACGAAACAGCATCTGAATTCTTTAAAGAGTTATACGATAAAGGAGTTTTTACCGAGCAGATTACAGAACAATATTACGATGAAGAGGCCAAACAATTTTTAGCGGATCGTTATATCACCGGTACTTGCCCTAAATGCAATAATGAAAATGCTTACGGCGATCAGTGCGAGAGTTGTGGAACATCACTTAATCCTACAGATTTAATCAACCCAAAAAGTAAACTTTCCGGAAATGCTCCGATTCTAAAACAAACTAAAAATTGGTTTTTACCTCTTGATAAATTACAGCCTAAGATAAAAGCATATTTGGAACAACACAGCAATTGGAAGAGTAACGTTTACGGACAGTGCAAGAGTTGGTTAGAAACAGGAGACGGCTTGCAACCAAGAGCCATGACCAGAGATCTCGACTGGGGCGTACCTGTTCCTGTTGAAGGTGCAGACGGAAAAGTTTTGTATGTGTGGTTTGATGCACCAATTGGCTATATTTCAGCAACTAAAGAATTGTTACCTAACGATTGGCAGAAGTATTGGAAGCAAGAAGACTCGAGACTCATTCATTTCATAGGGAAAGATAACATTGTTTTTCATTGCATTATTTTTCCTGCTATGTTGATGGAGCACGGAGGTTTTGTGTTACCTGATAATGTTCCTGCGAATGAGTTTCTTAATCTGGAACACGATAAAATTTCTACTTCAAGAAACTGGGCGGTATGGCTTCATGAGTATTTGCAAGAGTTCAAAGGGAAACAAGACGTGTTGCGTTACGTGTTGTGCGCTAATGCTCCCGAGACGCGGGACAATGATTTTACATGGAAAGATTTTCAGGCCAGAAACAACAGCGAGTTACTGGCTATATTCGGAAATTTCGTAAACAGAACTTTGGTTCTCACGCATAAATTTTTTGAAGGAAAAGTCCCTGAGGTGACAGAGTACACCAAGGAAGATTTACTTACTCTGGAAGAAATTTCAAAATTTCCCGATAGAATAGCTTCCTCTTTAAATGAATTTCGTTTCAGAGAAGCTTTGACTGAGCTCATGAATCTTGCACGATTAGGAAATAAATATCTTGCAGATAATGAGCCATGGAAACTCATTAAAACCGATGAGAAAAGAGTGCGGGCAATCATCAATATTTCTCTACAGATCACAGCGAATCTAGCAATTCTTTGTGAGCCATTTTTACCTTTTACCTCAGAAAAA
>JBKCIQ010000089.1:0-5094 GCA_046302135.1 Bacteroidota bacterium
GTTCCGGGAGCATTTACTGTTGTAGTAGCTGAAGACGTACTTGCCACCCCCGAAGACCACTGATAAGTGACTCCAGAGGTAGTGGAACTTCCCGACACCGTAACAACAGAGTTGGTACAGGTAATAGTAGGGGAACTAGCCATAGAAATATTAGGCACCCCTGCACTTGCGCTTACAGAAACAGTAGAAGTATTAGAACACCCGGTAAGTGTATTGGTAACAGTAAGGGTATAGGTACCCGAAGCATTTGCAGTAGCCGTTGCAGCATTAGCCCCCGAGGTAACTCCAGGCCCTGTCCAAGAATAAGAAACAGGAGAGGAAGTAGAAGACCCACTCAAAGTTACCGTTGGCGATGCACAGGTAAGTGTTTGATTGGTTCCCGCACTTGCATTGGGAAGATTATTAACCGTTACAGAAACAGTCTGAGGTGTCCCGGGACAACTACCAACAGAGGAAGTTGGAGTTACGGTATAGACAACAGTTTGAGTAGAAGCCGAAGTATTGGTAAGGGTGTTGTTGATCACTCCACCCGCTTGAGCAGTTGTACTCTCCCCGGTAACATTTGCATTTGCTCCCGCAATCCAGGAGTAAGAGGAGGTAACGTTACTGGTTAGAGAAATATTAAGCGCATTTCCACTGCAAACACTAGCGCTTGTAGAAGAAGTCATAAGGGGTAAAGGATTTACTGTTACAGTCACCGTTTGAGGCGTCCCCGGACAAGTACCCGTAGTAGAACTAGGAGTCACAGTATATACAACCGTTTGCACAGAGGATGAGGAATTGGTAATGGTGTTATTGATTGTGCCCGTAGATTGAGCGGTTGTACTCTCTCCCGTGGTGTTGGTATTGTCTGCGCCAACCCACGAGTAAGAGGAGGCAATGTTACTTGTAAGAGGAATACTCACGGCCGCTCCACTACAAATGGTAGCAGTGTTTACACTAGTCATCACAGGGTTTGGATTTACTGTAACTGTCACAATCTGCGCTGTTCCCACGCAACCCCCGGGGTTAGAGGTAGGGGTAACGGTATAGGTAACCGTTTGTGAAGCAGTGGTGGTATTTGTAATGGTGTTATTGATTGTACCCGTTGACTGAGTAGTGGTACTCTCTCCTGTAGTGTTTGCATTATCCCCCCCAATCCAAGAGTAGGTAGAGGAAACATTACTGGTGAGTCCAATATTAAGAGCCGCCCCACTACAAACACTTGCACTTGTTGTGGAAGTCATAGCAGGCAATGGGCTTACAGTTACACTCACCGTTTGCGCAGTTCCGGGACAACTGCCAACAGAAGAAGTCGGTGTAACGGTGTATACAACGGTTTGGGTAGAGGCCGTTGTGTTGGTAAGGGTGTTATTGATTGTAGCGCCAGACTGAGCCGTTGTACTCTCTCCGGTAACATTTGCATTTGCTCCCGCAATCCAGGAGTAAGAAGAGGTAACATTACTGGTTAATCCAAAATTAAGCGGCACGCCACTGCAAACAGTAGTTGTGCTTGCACTTGTCATTGAAGGGATAGGGTTTATGGTTACAGTTACTGTTTGAGGCGTCCCCGGGCAACTTCCTGTGCTTGATGTGGGTGTAACCGTATATACAATAGATTGCGCCGTAGAGGAGTTGTTGGTGATGGTATTACTGATGGTTGAAGTAGTTTGAGTAGTTGTACTTTCTCCTGTGGTGTTGGTATTGTCTGCGCCAATCCATGAGTAAGAGGAGGCAATGTTACTGGTAAGCGGGATACTTAAGGGTGCCCCACTGCAAATGGTGGCAGTATTGGTACTGGTCATAACAGGTACGGGGTTCACAGTAACACTGACCGTTTGCGGAGTTCCCGGACAACCTCCCGGGTTAGAAGTAGGGGTTACCGAATAGGTAACAGTTTGAGAGGTGGCAGTGGTGTTGGTTAGCGTATTGTTAATAGTATTGCCAGTAGTCGCAGTGGTTGATTCACCACCCACATTCGCATTTGCTCCCGCAATCCAGGAGTAATTAGAAGAAATGTTACTGGTTAGTCCTATGTTAAGCGGCACGCCACTACAAACACTTGCGCTGGTAGTGGATGTCATAACAGGTGTAGGATTAACCGTTACGGTTACCGTTTGCGCAGTTCCGGGGCAACTGCCAACAGTAGAGGTTGGTGTAACGGTGTAAATTAAT
Organism: Bacteroidota bacterium; assembly: GCA_046302135.1. Lineage (GTDB taxonomy): Bacteria > Bacteroidota > Bacteroidia > B-17B0 > Aurantibacillaceae > AM-1111. The sequence goes on from JBKCIQ010000089.1 coordinate 2,155, forward strand.
GTCGTAGATGTAGTAGCAGTACTAACAATTGTATTCGTAATGATACTTCCGCTTTGAGAAGTGGTGCTTTCTCCTGTGGTATTTGCATTGTTTGATGTGATCCAAGAATAATTTGAAGCAATATTACTGGTAAGATTTAAATTAATAGCATTTCCACTGCAGACTGTTGCAGTACTCGTGCTAGTCATCACAGGGTTTGGGTTAACGGTTACGGTAACTGCAATAGGAATACCGGCACAGCCCCCGGCAGAAGGGGTAATATTGTAAGTTACAGTTCCGGTTGTTGTACCTGTTGTTGTTAATGTTTGTGCGATGGAGGACCCGCTTCCTGATGAAGCTCCACTGACACCGTTTTGTGTGGCTGTCCAAGAGTATGTGGTTCCGGCAATGTTGCTACTCAGATTGATTGATGTTGCATTATTAGAGCAAATACTTTGAGATGTTGGGGTTGCTGTCGCTATTGGAGCTGTACAAGGAGGAACAACATTACAACTACAGGCTGCAGCTGGTGTAACCGAAACTGAAACATCACATGCTGCACCACTATTCCCATCAATCATTATCAGAATCGGAACATTAGCTGTAACAGGAACAGTTACACTCTGTGTTCCTGTAAAAGAACCGTTTTGTCCGAAATAATTTAAAATTGTACCTCCTGGTAATGTTGAGGATATTCCATATATCGCATATTGCGCCGTGCCACTGCCTGGTGGTCCCCCTTGCTGACAACAACAATTAGAAACCGTAATCGAAACAACGTAATTACATGAAGTTGATGATGTAAATTGCCAAAATAAACTATTCTCAATAGAACCAGTAAAATCATTACCGGCAGTTTGTGTGCTGTAAACAGTCGCGTCGCAATCGATATTACTGTAACCCGTTCCATTGACATATGTAATAGGACAGCTTCCACCCGCTAAACATCCTGCATCATTTGTTGCCTGTAGCATTTGTGCTTGGGTAATGGAGAAGTTTGCCCCACAATTTGAAATTATCAAAGGACTGTTTGCGCAATCATTTGAAGGAGCTTGAGCAAATATCAAATTCAAGAACAAAAAGAGTAAAGCGAGGAAGTAATATTTTTTCATATTCCAAAAATTGATAAATCTAATTATGCAACATTATAATTTCTTTATCCTCAAAGTTAATTTGAAAAAAATCTGATTTATTCTCTAAATTGGGATCATTCGTTATCATATAGTAAACGTCTTTGGAAGTTTTGTTTACAAGATCATTATCAGTAAACATTCTATCGCAATAATAAAGTAACTCTTTTTTATCATTTAAAAGAAAAAAAACATTGTGATTTTTATCAATAAAATATAAGTTTTTTTCATTAAGGTTTTTTCTTAAAAGCTCAATTTGAGAAGATATTTTATCTACTTCAGTTTTGTTGATGTATCTTAACTCAATTTTTTTGGTGATTTTTGGGGACTTTTGGCTAAGTCCTGATTGAGAAAATGCAGGAGAATAAAGCAGTATTGTAATAAGTAGCTTAAAATAAACAATGGTTTTTTTCATATGTATTGTCAAAAAACTTTGAACCTATAAAATTAGTTTTCTCAACTTCTTTTTGTAAGTTGCTTTTCCAATTTAATAGTTAATTGTTGAACCCAAATATACCACAGTAAAATTATATTTCAAATCAAATTCGTAAAGCTTCATGTTAATTAATCAAGATCATGCTCAATAAGCAAATTAAATGCATTAAATTAGATAAATTTTATCTTTAAATAATTTTAGAAAGAATTTAATGTTCTTGCGAAGCTTAATAGGGTTCTCTTGAATTTGTTTTTTAAATTGATAGTGATGCAATAGAGACTAATGAATATTGATAAAAAGGAATTTTTTAACCTTGATAATATTAGTTGATGAACTCAGATTGTAAGAATCTGTCCGCAAATAAATCTTACTCAACCAAATTGATTTTAATTTCAGTCAATTTTTTTAATCTTTCTATCTAACCAACATCAAATACCCTTGTTTTTCAATTTTGGAGTTATTAAAATCTTCTGCGTGCAGGATGAAGAAATAGGTGCCTTCTGAGGCGTTAGTTCCGTCCCAGTAACCATTAACTCCGTTAATTTCGCCCACTTTGAGGCCCCAGCGATCGAAGATGTCAACGTGCAGGTTTTTGAGTCCTGTAGATGTAATGAAGAAAAACTCGTTTGTTCCGTCACCGTTTGGAGAAAAGATATTTGGAATTAGGATGTTTGCCTCAGGATAAATTAAAATAGTTGCATAGGTGGTGTCGTTACAGAGTGAACTATTCCCATACCCAATGAGTTCCACAGTATAGGTACCCGGCTGGTAATAAATATTGGAAGGATTAACCTGATTTGAGTTCGCACTATTGTCCCCAAAGCTCCACTGATAACTTATAAAACCTGTAGTACTGGTGTTTGTAAACTGAACATTTAGTGGCGCGATACCCGAGCTGGGACTTGAGGTGAACCCAACAACCGGATCTGCCCCTTGGTAAATATTTATAGTTACATTGGTTGAACAACCATTTAAAGGATCAGTTGCAGTGATACTGTAAGTTCCCGGGGTATTTACAGTAGAGGAAGGGTTTTGCTGGTTGGAAGAAAAACTGTTTGGCCCTGTCCAAGAGTAAGTAAATGCATTAGATCCGTTTGCACTTAAACTCACTGCAGGGTTTTCACAGTTGAGCGTATCATCACTTACCAATGCAGTAAGTGAAGGCGGAGTAATGTTTTGATATATTGAAACCGTTTGGATAGTTCCACATCCGTTCACAGGATTACTCACCGAAAGAGCATAAGTACCCGGAGCATTAACGCTTACCGGGTTGTTTGAAGTAAGATTCCAAATCATGATTACTCCAGGAGTACTGGACGAACCGGTCAAGATTGACGAATTAACCAAACAATTAAGCGTGTCTTCAGACACTGAAATGCTAACGTCAGGTGTTAT
>JBKCIQ010000090.1:0-3078 GCA_046302135.1 Bacteroidota bacterium
TTAGAATTAATTGAAGCTTCCTTAACTTGCCTGCTTTCTTAAAAATTTTGTCTGTCGTTTTTTTAAGACATGATATTTTATCATTTCTAATTTTTGTGTATTTAATTATAGAAAAGAATACCCGCCATCTTTTAATGTTAACTCTGAGGTCGTGTATATCGCTAGAATTTAATTTCCTTTTTTCTAGCAACATTTGTAACTGTTCAGATAACTGTTTTATTTTGATAGTGAATGTGGATACTTTTTTGGGCATGAAAGAAATACTTTTCGTACATGCAAAAATCTTTCAAGAAAATTTTATAATGTTGATTGAAATCAACAAAGGGAATGACACAAAATAAAACAAACTAAGTTTACTACCTAACTTGATTTTTATCAGCAGATTTCAAAATAATTGTTTAGAAATTAGCCATTATGTACAACAGGATTATTTGCCCGACCGATTTTTCTTCATCTGCAGATAATGCTATAGACTATGCAGCCAAGCTTGCTCAATTGCATTGGGTGGAATTGCTTCTGTTGAATATTCAAAAACTAGACCCTGTAGTTTTTCCCGTATCTTATGATATTAATCCAGGATCAACAGGTGAGGAAAGAATAAAAAATGTTTCTGCATATCTGAGAAGTATTAGTGAACACCTCAACAAAGCATTTCATATCACTTCAAACTACGAAGTTGAATTATCAAACAAAACTATAGCTAAAGCGGTGGCTGCCGAAGGTGAAAAAAAAACTCTTTTTGTTATTGGCTCAGATGGAGAAAGTAATATTTATGAGCGAATCTTTGGTTCACACGCTTTTAGAATCACGAAAGAAACAAAATGCCCTGTATTAATTATTCCAAAAAATCTTGATTATAAAACAATTAAAAAAGTACTGTTTGTAATAACGAGAGAAGACAAAAACTATTTGCCACTTGAGGAGCTTTCAGAATTTTTAAAGAAATCTGTAGCAAAGATCACGTTTCTGATTACAGGGAATATAAGAGTATATGAAAACTGCAGAGAACAAACTAAAAAGTTTTTCGGAGAAAAACCCGAACAAATTGAATTTTGGAATAAGAATTCAGAAAACACCATTAAAGTACTTGATGAAATTGTTACGACGACGGAATTTGATCTCATAGTAATTCAGGCACATGAGAAAAGCCTTCTGAGAGATTTACTTTTACAAAATACGTTGAAGTCATTAACCTCAGAACCAAATTTACCCATTTTGGTTCTTCACGAAAAAAACCTGCAGACTATTTAAAATTATTTTAAAGAGTCAATCCATACACCATTACGCCTGTCTGTAGCAGAATCAAAAATTGGTTTATGAAATTTAAGTGATAATTTTTTAGCCAGATCGAATGCCTCTGTTCTATCTCTAGTTTCATTAACTACTATTCTCCTACTTTTATTATAAACAAGGCTTACCTGATAGTAAAAATCCTTGTTATTTTCAAAATCATCTAGATTACAGGGTTCACATTTTGCAAAGAGCGGTTTAAAAACAAGAACGTATTCAATTTTAGGTAGTGGTTCAAACTCTCCCCACTTAAATATTCCGAAAACACTCTCTTGAATTTTATAAGTCATTGCTTTCGTGTCCAAATGAGTTGTAAACTGTCGAAAAAAATTACTTATTCCCCTCCTCTTACCTATAAACAATTCAGAAAACATGTGAATTAAGAATTTTTAGTTATAATCTCCTGCAGATTCTCAGCCGGCACTACTCCTGACTGTCTCCATAAAATTTCTCCTTTTTTAAAAAGCATCAAAGTAGGTACGCCACGAACCTGATAAACTGAAGCAACACTAGGATTCTTATCCACATCAACCTTAAGTATTGTTGCCTTTTCACCTATTTGATTTTTCAATTTTTCAAGTATAGGTGCCATCATTTTACATGGACCACACCACTCTGCAAAAAAATCAACCAGGACAGGTTTATCAGAATTAATAATTTCATTGAAAGTTGCCATAAAAAATTTTAAATATTTTGTTTTAAATTATTAATCTCCGAATATTTTTTATCGAAATGAATGAAAAAATTCAACCATAAAGTTCTTGCCCACCTGAAGACAATTGGGAAAAAAATGATCATTGTCGCTGTTACGTATGCAAAAAGTTCCCATGGACCAAGGTCAAGCCAGAGATAGTTTATAAAAAACCAAACAATAAAAATTCCTGACATCATTGCGTATGAAACATACATCGCACCATAAAAAAAACCCGGCTCCATTTCATACTTCAATTCACACTCAGTGCAATTATCGTTCATCTTAAATGACTTTGAAGTGTATGGATTATCCAATGTAAAAACCTTGCCCTTATTGCACTTAGGGCATTTGTTTGTTGTAGTTGAATAAATAATATTTGACAATGACATAAATTAATTTTTCCAAATATTAAAAGTTCCTTTTATTTAAAAAATGATATTTATCCTTTTTTATAATGTGCGACATTCTGCCAAGGGCCTCCGTTATGAACACGGGTATACCCCTGAGATTTTAAAAAAGACTTTGCAGAGCCGCTCCTCATGCCTGATGCACAACAAGTAATTATAGGTTGGTCCTTCTTTTTTAAACGACCCAGATTACTAGATAACTGATCCAAGGGAATATTTAACGATCCTTTTACATGCCCTGAAGAATACTCGGCACGTGAACGAACATCAATAATAGTAGCTCCTTCGGAAATCCAGTCAGCTAGATTAACTTTTGGCCCAATTCCTAATAGATTTTTAATTGCTTGAAACATAAAAAATTATAAAAGTGAGTTAATATTTAACCACGAACCTGCATTTTCGCAGGCAATTCCATGCTGCTTAAGAAAATCTGTTGCATGGCCACTTCTTCCACCTGAGGCACAACACAAAACTAGATTTTCCATTTTTTTTATTTCTTCCAAACGTGCTGTAATTTCCTGAAGAGGAATATTGATGCTTCCCGGAACATGCCCACCCATAAATTCTGCAGGAGTCCTAACATCTACGATCGTAGCCTTCTTTTCTTTTATTAGTTCTTCAATTTTATTCATTTAAATTGTTTTATACCACAAATATGAATAATATTCAAATCATGAATTGTAACAT
>JBKCIQ010000091.1:0-64793 GCA_046302135.1 Bacteroidota bacterium
CCAAGCCTGGAGAAGTAACTGCAAATGTGCTTACCACAGAAACCGAAGAATTAACCCTCATCGCATCTATGCGTGGAAAGGTTGTTTACAGCAACTCGATTCAATCTGTTTCTGGAAAGAATACAATACGTTTTGGAACACACGACTTTCCTGCAGGAGTCCTTCAGCTAACATTATTTGACTCAAGAGGAATAGCCAGAAGCGAAAGACTGGTTTTTGTAAACAAAGATCGTCAGCTAAAAATTTCCCTTGATACAGAGAAAGAAAAATATCTTCCAAGAGAAAAGATAAAGGTAAACGTAAGCGTTACCGATGATAGAGGCTTGCCTATGCCGGCAAATCTTTCTATGGCTGTAGTAAACGATCAATTCCTTTCTTTTGCGGATGACAAGTCAGGAAATATACTTTCTCAACTCTTACTTGAGCAAGATTTAAAGGAAAAAATTGAAGAACCCGCTTTTTATTTCAATAAGAATGAAGCAAAAGCAGATCAGGCCTTAGACTATCTTTTAATGACTGCGGGATGGAGACACTTCGCCTGGGAAAAAATAATGAAAGAAGAATTACCCACACTTTCTTTTCCGGCTGAAAAAACAATTGTCTCAGGAATTGTAAGAGACGGATACACCGGCAAACCTATTAAAAATGTTAGTGTAACTGGTATAAAAGGAAAAAACTCAACCACGGATTCTTTAGGAAAATTTACGATCAAAAAGTTTGAATTGTATGAGCCCATTGACTTAAAATTTAAAAATGATAAATATATGGATGCTCAATATCGGCTGACTTCTTACAATACCGGACTTGTTGTTTATATGTACGACAAACAAAGATATGAAAGGCGTAAGAGTGTTAAGAGAGCAAGAAAAAATGAGGGCCTACAGCTTTTTGAGCAAGAAAACATCCAAATGGCCGGCGCGGTTGATGAACTACAGGAGGTGGCTGTTGCAGACGACAGAGACGAAGTATTAATGAATGTTGAAATGAAAGACAAAGAATTAGAAAAGCCCGGAAAACTTCAAGTTAGGGGAGGAAGAAAGGGCGCAGAAAAAGAGTTAAATGACATTGATAATAACATCTTGATGGATTCTATTGCAGATTTTCAAAATGCAAAATTCAAAAAGAAGCTTGTAGTTGTAGATGAAAAAAACGCTGTATCATATTATAGGGCACGAAAATTTTCTGCTCCGGTTTATTCACGAGAGGAGAATGTAGAAATAAGAACGGACTTCAGAAATACAATTTACTGGAATCCTTCAGTAGAAGTTGGAAGAAATGGAAAGGCGTCTGTTGAGTTTTATGCCTCAGATAACATTACCTCATTCCGAATAATGGCAGAAGGAATCTCTGATGGCGGCTTGATCGGTAAGGCAGAGAAAAATATATTTACACAACTTCCCTTTCAAATGACAACAAAAGTTCCGGTGGAAGTTGTTACTGAAGATTTGGTTTCAATTCCTTTAACGCTTAGCAATAATACAGGTAAACCTTTGGGGGGTGCACTAAAAATTAAATCTCCGGACGGGCTTAAAGAACTCAGTAAAGTTGCAGAAGTTCAAACCTTAATGCCTGGTCAATCGAAAACTGTTTTTCTTGACTACAAAGTCACCGATAAAATTGGAACAGGAGAAATGACAATTAGTTTTAAGGCTTGCGGTTTAAGTGATGCTTTCACACAAAAAATTAAAATTGTGTCAAAGGGTTTTCCCGTTTTAGAGTCATTTTCATCTCAGGACAAAGAAAAAGATTTTTCCTTCAGAATAGAGAATCTTGTAGGCGGATCTTTAAGGGCAAGCTTAACCGTTTTTCCAAGCGTAGTGAGTGACCTATTGAAAGGTATTGAAGGAATTTTACGCGAACCTTATGGTTGCTTTGAGCAAACTTCAATGAGTTCATACCCTAATGCAATGGTTCTGGATTATCTCCGCTCAACAGAAACTAAAGACGAAAAACTTTTAGCGCAAGCTACCGGTTTACTTGATAAAGGATACAGTCGTTTGATAACATTTGAAACAAAAGAAAAAGGTTACGAGTGGTTTGGTAGCAATCCGGGTCATGAAGCGCTTACCGCTTATGGTTTAATGCAATTTGTTGACATGAAAAAAGTAGGCGCAAAAGTGGATGAAGAAATGTTGAAAAGAACAAGTAATTGGCTGATGGATCGTCGTGATGGTAAAGGAGGTTTCCAAAGAAATGACCGTGCGCTCGATAATTTTGGGAGGGCAAGTGCAGAAATTACCAACGCCTACATTGTTTATTCACTTTCAGAGGCGGGCTTCGCAGATATTAAAAAAGAATATTATGCTGCGTTCGACGACGCGCTTAAAAGCGGCGACCCATACCGCCTCGCGTTATTAGTAAACGCATCCTATAATCTAAAGGAGAATGCAAAAGGCGATCAATTGCTGGGGCAATTAATTAAAAAACAACAAGCAGAAGGTTCTTTTGAGGGCAGCACTCATTCTATTACTTATTCAATGGGAAGCTCATTAAAAATTGAAACAACAGCTCTTGCAATTTTAGCAATGATTAAATCAAATGGCAAAAACACTATGGAGATGATGAGCGCTGTAAAATGGCTGGTTGGCGCAAGAAGCGGATATGGTGCCTTTGGAAACACACAGGGAACAGTGCTGGCATTGAAAGCGCTCACTGAGTTTGCAAAATTCAGCAAGCAAATAAAAGAAGATGGAAAAGTATTAGTTTTTGTTGATGGTAAAAAAGCCGGAGAAAGAGAATATAAAGCTGGAGAAAAAGACGCAATAATTCTTAGCGGCCTAGAAAGTTATATTTCCGAAGAAGGTAAACACGAAATAAGAGTAAAGTTTGAAAACGCTAAAAACGCCTTGCCATATTCTTTAGCAGTTAGCTGGAACACATCCCTACCAAACAGTCAAAGGGATTGCATGGTGGATTTGCAGACCAAATTGAGTAGCAATAAAGCACAGGTTGGAGAGACGGTACGTTTGACATCAGTAGTTACAAACAAAAAAAATGAGGGCATCCCTGCAACCATGGTCGTGATAGGAATTCCTGCGGGTCTTAGTGTTCAGCCTTGGCAGTTAAAGGAGCTTCAGGAGAAGAAAGTTTTTGACTACTATGAACTGAGTGGAAATAACATCGCAATTTATTATCGTTGTATGGCCCCTTCCTTAAAAAAGGAAATCAACCTAGACCTTAAAGCAGAAATACCCGGAGAGTATGAGGCGCCAGCGAGTTCTGCATATCTATACTACACCAACGAACTAAAAACATGGTGTGGATTGGAAAAAATAACAATTCGTAAAAATGGATAATGGTCTAAATCACTGTTTAAAATGAAAACAAAGGAATTAAAATTGATCGTCTTGTGTTTGTGTCTGTTCGCAAAATTTAGCTTGTCTTTTTCTCAAACGAACAATATTTCAAATGTAAATGAATATCCGATTGACGACCCAAGAAATCCAAACTGTCCTTGCCATCAACATCAAAAGTTAGCAGAACAACAGTATTTATCAAACATTAATTTTATGATTCAAAAAAATATTAATATTAATAAGGATAATGAAATAAAATTCAATCAAGAGCAGAAACAAAATAATCCAAAGGAGAGCGTATTTTTTGCTTTAACAAGAGATGGAAATAAGTTCAGAAACGAATCATCCCGCAAAGCAAAAATTAAAAAAAATATGTTTGTGAAATTTTTCTACTCAAGGAAGCATGGAGGAAGAGTAAAAAAGCAAAGAGCCGTAAACAATTGTTTTAGCTGGGTTTAATTTTGTTTTGACATTTTTTTAGTATAATTAATCACATCATTCTTTATCATGGATTATCATCTAAATTTTATTATTACTTTTATAGGTGATTTTAAGAAAAGAATACGGTTGTTAATGTATTTACAGATAAAAAAATAAACTATGAAAAAATTATTTCCTTCCGTTGTTTTATTTGTGCTATTTATAAATACGTTGTCCTCTAAAAATTACTTTTCTTTCGGGGATCCTATAAAAGTAACTATAAGTTATAAAAGTAAAAGTGTTAAGGAAATGGTCATCCTAAATTTAGAAAATAAAGGAACCTTTTCTTTTGCTTGCGATGAACTGGAAAAGCTAATAGATTTTAAAATCTCAGGTACAGGTGGCCCTTACACCATCGTGTTTAAACCAGACAGCAAGATATTCCCTGGCAAAAAACCATTTAAAAAGTCTAACATTACATTAACAGACAAGTTTGTCTTTTCTGCCAACGAAACAGAAAAAATACTTGAATACATTTTTTACGGCAGGCTACAAATCCTTAAAGATGGAAAAGTTGTGTATTCTCATCTTTTTGATGCAAACCCTTGCGATTAACTGTTTTGATCCTGTAGTCTTTTTTTTCCAAAAAAGGCGTCTTTAAAAGCCCATCAATTATTGGCTGTTTTTAACACCCATTTTGGTTTGTGTAATTAATTAAAATTTTTAGATTTGCGCCTCAAAATTTAAGTGAAAAGTCTTATTAAATTCTTTTTTACGCTTTTTGTTATTCCTTGCATCTCTTGGGGACAACAAAAAACATTAAAAACCGAACTCTTGGTTCAGATTGTCAACATTAACGACAATTCCATAAATGAAATCATATTCGGACTTGAAAAAAAACACAATCTTAAGATTGAAGGCTATTGTTCCGGTCAAAATGTTTTTTTTATTACATCCGAAGAAGCCAACATCAATGAAAAAAAAATTGAAAACATTATACAGAGCATTCAGGAAGACGCTATTGTAAGATTGAAAGTGGGAACATTTAATGACATTTATAAAATTTGTCCCGAATTGCGTAAAAAAACAGTTACTAGAAAATGATTTTGAACTCTCTAAAGACTTTTTTAAAAAACAACTCTCCTAAATTATCTCTGTTTATATTAACGGTTTTAACTACCAACATACTCTTTGCTCAGTCGCCCGGAAACAATTGTGCAGGGGCGGTCACTTTAGCTCTTCCCACAATACAAGGCACAAGCGTATCCACCGGGGTTGTAACCACATGCGGCACAGGAAACGACTATTTGGCCGGGTCTTTTTGTACCAGCACCTCGTACGGTGGAGGAGAGGACGCTGTTTATATAATTACTGTTCCTGCGGGGGGAGGAAACTACACCTTCGCAAACATTGGTGGGGCCGTAACTTGGTTAATTTTTTCTATTCATTCTGCATGCCCACCAACAACAACCAATTGTTTGGGTGGCTTTACAACATCAAGCGGTACCACCGGCAATGTTACACTCAACCTAACAGCAGGAACATACTATTTATTCCTCGATACCTGGCCTAGTCCAACCTGCGGAACATTCAATCTTCAAATCACACTTAATTCTGCCGCTTACAATCCTTGTGCTTCAATACCAACGATTAATTGCGGCTCTCCTGTGCCCGTAACAGTACAATCCGGAAATGGGATTCATAATCCACCTTCAACCTCATGCGGGTTCAACACTCCGGGTAAAGAATATATTTTTTCTTTCACACCAACAGTAACAGGTACCTACACTATTAGCCAAAATTCCAGCTTTGGTTATATCGATTATTTCTTTAAGCCTGCCTCTGCTGGTTGCAATGGAACGGGTTGGACCTGTATTGATGACTTAATAGGCGCCGTTAGCAGTACCGGTTTCAATTTGACTGCGGGCACAACTTATTACATTATGCTTGACCCGGAAACCACAGCAGGCGGCTCCGTAAACTTTTCTATTATTTGCCCAACCCCTTCAGTAAACCCTTGTGCCTCTATTCAGACATTAAACTGTGGTGTGGCAACCAATATCAATCTGGCTGGCGGTAGCGGAAGTTTTAATCCTCCTGCTAACTCATGCGGGTTCAACACACCGGGCATTGAAACAATATATTCGTTTACACCAACATCTACAGGCACATACTTTATCACTCAAAACTCAAGTTTTGGATTTATAGATTATTTTTACGCGCCATCGTCAAACGGATGTGTGTCTTCGGGCTGGACTTGTATTGATGATATGAGTGGTGCTGTTGTAAGCCCCGGATTTATTCTTACGGCAGGAACAACTTATTACATTATGCTTGATCCTGAAACAACAACAGGAGGAACAATAAATTTTACTTTGGATTGCGCAACCGCAACTTATAATCCCTGCGCATCAATACCCACAATTAATTGCGGATCAAACACGAGTTTAACCGTATCATCAGGCAATGGATCATACAATCCGCCTGCGAACACTTGTGGCTTTTCAACGCCAGGAAAGGAGTATATTTATTCTTTCACCGCTACATCTTCAGGAAATCATTTTATTAATCAAACATCAAGTTTTGGATTTATAGATTATTTTTTCAAACCCGCATCGGGTGGGTGCAACGGAACGGGTTGGACTTGTATTGACGACTTGACCGGCGCGTCTATAAGCCCGGGGTTTAATCTAACTGCCGGAACAACTTATTACATTATGTTGGACCCGGAATCAACTACAGGAGGAAGCGTATCTTTTAGCGTTGATTGTCCGTTGGGTTGTCCCGGTGGTCTTGGGGCAGGATTAACCAATGTCGCCTCATTGCCTTATTCTGTTACCGCGGCCACAACATGCGGCGGAGTTGACAATATAACGGGTGGCAATTTACTTAATTATTGTGGTTCTACATTTTACTATGGCGGAGAAGACAATGTTTATGTGTTTACTCCTACGTCTACTGGGCAGATTACTGTTTCTCAATCAGGAACAATAGGAACCGTAGGAATTATGCTTTATGAAGGTTGCCCTTTTTCCGGCAACTGTGTTGGATTTGCCCAAGATGGAAACTCAACAAGATCTTTTTGTGCAAATGTAACCGCCGGCCAAACCTATTATCTCATTGTTGATTCCTGGCCCACACCAACTTGCTACACCTATAATATTTCTATTTCTGCACCTACATCAACACCACTTGGTTCTTCTTGCACTTTAAACCCACACACAATTACAAGTCTTCCCTTTTCTGCCAACGGACTTACAACTTGTTGTAAAGGCAACGACTATACATCCACAAACGCCTGTGGTAGCTTGTATATGGATGGAGAAGATTACGTTTTCGCCTACACACCAACAAGTAATACAACGGTTGACATAACAGTTTCTAATGCCGATCCTTCTACAGGAGTTTTTCTGGTTAGCGGGTGCCCTAACACGGGAACCTGTGTTGGCCTTTCGACAGGAAGCTCAAACCTAAGCTTATGTGGTTATACCCTTACAGCCGGTACAACATATTATATAATAGTTGACACGTGGCCTAACCCTACCTGTACAGCATTCGATATTTTTGTTCAATCAACCTCTACCGCTACCAGCTGTAATCTTGCTTATAACTTAAGTAGCATTGCATTTTCATCTGCTGACCCATATACCACGGGAACGGTTTTAAATTTCCCCGATGACCAGTTCAGTCCTGCTTATGTTCCTTTGGGTTTTGATTTCTGTTTCGATGGATATCAATACAATCAATGCCTTGTGTCTTCCAATAATTATTTAATATTTGATAAATATGGATGCCTGAATAATTTACCCGCAGGCAACGCTACTCCCGGAGGATATTCTGAATATTCAATTAACGGATCAATTCCAAATATATTAGATGCACCAAGAAACGCAATTCTTGGTCCCTGGCAAGACACGGATCCAAGCATAAGTGCGGCACCGGATATTTATTACCAGACTTTTGGAACTTCACCGAATAGAAGATTTGTACTTTCATTTAATAACATACCGCTTTACGGTTGCAATGCTTTAACTTTCAAAGGCCAAATAAAATTATTGGAAACTTCCAACAATATTGAAATTCATATTCAAAACAAATCAACTTGCACAACATGGAATGATGGTCAGGCCATTCTTGGTCTTCATAACCTCGCAGGAAATCTTGCTGTGGTTCCTGCCGGATACAATGCTCCTACCCAGTGGACAGCAAACAATCTTGCCTGGAGATTTTCACCAACCTGTACCAATTGCATCAACGTGCTTCCTTTGGAGCTTTTGGATATCAGTGGAGCAAAAATTTCTGAGGGAAACAAAATTTGGTGGCGCATAGCAAACCCCGTAAGTCATAATTTTAATCTTGATAGGTCTCTGGATGGCTATGAATTTACAACTATAGGTAGTGTAATGCCAAATCAGTCTCAAACCGCCTTCAGTTTTATAGACTCAGAAATAGGTAATGATGGTGCATATTACAAAATATCCTCTTTATCGGAAGGTGGTAGCCAACTTTTATCAAGTAAAATAATTTATATCGGTCCTGAAATTCTTTCTCGCTCAGGAATAAACGTGTTTCCCAATCCAAGCAACGGAGAAAGCCTGATAGCCGAGTTTACGCCTTTAAGGCCGGGAACATATTACCTTACAATAAACGATGTTTTAGGGGTTTCCTCTTTTAGCCAGACACTAAATTTAAAAAAGGATGAAAACTTCAGTATTGATATTGGGAAAAAAGTAAGCCTTAATAAAGGTGTTTACATTTTTGATGTTATATCTTCTGAGGGGAAGAAAGAGTCAAAAAAGTTTATCATCTATTAAATTTCCCAGACAAACTTTAAAGCCTTGTGTTTTTCTGATTTTTTCTTTCTAGCGCTAATACTAGCTTCTCCAATAATAAATTTTGCTTTTTCAGTTCCTTAAGCTCCTTTCTGGTTTCCTTAAGTTCCTTCATCATTTCCTGGTATCGGTCTTGCTTAGAAGCATAGGCATCCTTTTCTTCGCTAAGTTTTTCTGAAGAATAGTATTGAAAAAAATTGTAATTGAGAACTTTTGAAATTCGGCTTAAAAGCACCGAGTCTATTGAATCTCTTTTGAAAATATCATAAACTACCGTTCGTGTTTTATTGATCTTGTCAGCAAAGTCAACTACAGTCATCGGGCTCTTGGATAAAACCTCTTTGATTTTTTTACCTATATGTACAGCAGAAGGCATACATCAAAGTTGAGGTTTTGAATAGTAATTGTTGCCTGTTTTTAGTTTATATAATAATACACTTTGTATGATTTTTTAATACATTTGTCATGCGATTAAATGCGGCGGACCCCGAAAAGCCGATGAAGAGTAGGGAAAAAATAAACTAATATGGCGATCAAAACCAAACTCATTTTATTTATTGTTGTCTTTATTACAACAGGTCTAAGTTGTTTTTCACAAGCAAAACAAGAAGTAGTAAATAATCAAACTGTTATCAAACTTGTAAAATCGAAAGTAGGTGATGACGTTATTATTAAAAAGATAAATAGTTCAAATTGCGATTTCAATGTGGGGACAGACGATTTAATTACTTTAAAAGAAAACAATGTTTCAGAAAAGATTATAAACCTTATGGTGGAAAAACAGGCGAAAACTGATTCAGAGGCAGCAAAAGGAAAGTCCAAAAATAGCGACGGAAAAAACAATGTTTTTACTGAATCAGGAATATTTTTCAAACAAGAAGGCAAATACGTTCCTTTAGACGCCACGCTAGTGACTTCAAATAATAGTAAAAACATGGGATGTATGGGTGGATGTTTAAGTATTTATGGATTTGGAAAGTTTTTCTCTAATAAATTAAAATCTCAAATTGAGGGGAACGAAGCAAATTATCAATTTAATCAAATGCCAGAGTTTTATTTCAATTTTGAAAAAACAAACAGGGGCTTAAATAACGCAAACAACAATTCACTTATGGATGAATACTTTCAAAACGTAAAGGCCTCAAGTCCCAACGAATTCAAATTAGTTAAACTAGACGTAAGCAAAGGAAAGCGTGAGTATGTTTCTGCAAAGGTAAAGGGTAACGGAGAGGCGGATAATAGTATTGACGATAATTATATTGTCAACTTTAAATACTCAAAGGTATCTGAAAACACATATAAGGTAACTTTTCCGACACCGTTAACCCCTGGAGAATATTGCTTTGTGTATTTAGCAAACAACGAAAACCCTAATCCATATCTAGTAAATACAAAGGGGGGAAACAGAGTTTTTGACTTTGGAATCAAATAGGTTTAAATTTCATTTTTTTGGCTTAAGTAATTATACGCTAGGAATTTTTACAGCTAGTATAATTAAAAGTTATGAGTAAGTTTAATTTTAAAAGCATAATGGAGGATGCCGAAAATCCAATTTAGAGTTGGTAATAAATAAATTTATGAAAATGAAAATAATAATAACATTTTTAGTTTGTGTTTTATACCTTAATATTTTTAGTCAATCTTATACTACAATTTCATATTATTACTATAGTTATATTGAAATTTGCATTGAGTTTCAAAAAACAACTCCAGTTAGTACTTTTGGTTATTCTAATGTACTTGGAGCTAAACAATATCAATATGACAATGCGCATAAAAGGGTTAGCATTGTTTATGGGCAAATGGAAAAATTACAATTACTAAACAAAGAAAATCGTTCTTATCTCAACACATACAGAAATAATAATTTTTCCTACATTGCAAATACGGCTGGGCAAATTGATTTGTCAATTCCACAGAATGAAAGCTGGGCTATAGATAATTTCCGAAAACCTTTAAAAAGCAATAAAAATATTAGGAATGAAATAAAAGTTTTAGCCAAACTTGGAAAAGAGCTTGATTTTATTGATCATGAATCATATAGATTCTCAAGAGAGCAGGTGGGGGATGTTCAGCAAAAAAAGCGAAATATTGCGAATTTCTTATCTGACTGGGAAAATGCTAATCCGAACGAATTAAATACTATTTTGAGAAAATATGATTTATTACTGATGATGACAGGAGAGTTTTTGGAATGAATAGTTGAAAGAATCTCTATATAATTTTCTCATAGAAGACGTTCAATCCAATTAGTTAGGTAATGTTTCGAATAAAAAAAACAAACTGTTATATAATATTTTTCCTACACTAAATAAAAATTATGAAGATAAAAGGATCCCCAATAATACTAATAGTTTTTTGTTTGTGTTTGACAAATAAAAATTTTTCCCAGAACAAAATTTATAGAGGTGGTAAAATAGAATTTACTGTTAATGGTAAAACTAAACCATTAGGGAAAAATGTCGTAGTTAAATATGATGACTTTTTTAAGAGTTATTATGTAAATTATACAGACATAAATGGCTTTGAAAATACCTTAATTTTTGAGTTTGAAAGTAACTCAACCTATAAATGTAATGGTGTCCAATATACAACAATTATGGAGGAGATTGGCTTAAGATGGGCGAAGACTGGACAAGGAGTCATTCAGTTTGCAGACTTACGAAAATGGAATTATGGCGGCACGGGGCAATCCTATCAAATATCTAATTTATCAATAAAAGTAAAATAATTTCAATACACCAAAGTAATGACAGAAGTGTATGAAATCATAATTTAATGACTTAAATAATAATTTTTTGAACGTCAATTTTATGTTTTGTGCGCTATTTGAATTTTCAGATTTTAGCCGTTCATCACAAGTGTTTGTTTAATGTATATAAAAATGAATTATTATAAACCAACCCATAACAGCGTGCCAAGTGCCATTTTTGCGCGTTGTTATGCTAATTGAGATATTCGCAGGAGTAATTTGAAGTAAAAACGCGCGCCGGCACGCGGACCGCCATTTATAACCATTAAACAAATATTTAAATGTTGAATAAATTTTATTTATCAATTTTATTCTTATTATCACTAATCGAATCAAATGCGCAACTACAAGGAAGGCTTCCTGGATTAGTCAAAAAAGTAGACCCATCAGTTTTAAAAATCTACACAATTGATGAAAAAAATCAATTTGCATCACAAGGGTCAGGAGTAATTATTGCTAAAAATGGGATTTGAATTTCTAATTATCATGTTTTAATTGGCGCAAAAAAGGCAGTTGCTATAACTGCTAGTGGAAAGAAGTTTGAGATTACAAAAATTTTGGATTACTCTAAACAAAATGATTTAATCAAATTTAAATTAGAAAATGGCGATCAAGTCATGTCACCGGCCTTCTTAAATAATTTGTTGCCACAAAAAGGGGAAGAGGTTTTTGCGCTTGGCTATCCAAATGGATTTAATATACAGGGTGAAAGTACTGTCACAACAGGCATCATCTCCGGAATTAGAGAAGAAAATAGTGTGAAAATAATTCAAACATCTACCCCTTTTACACACGGTAGTAGTGGCGGAGGACTTTTTGATGTCTCAGGTAAATTGGTTGGAATTACTTCTGGAACTTTTGCTCAGGAAGTTAAAGATCGGCACGCAAATTTAAACAAAGTTATACCCGTCGCTCTCGTTAATAAATTAACAAGGAATTTGAATTTAGCGCTTACAACATTCTATGAAAACATTAAAAATGATGAGAATTTTATTAGGGGAATGGTTGCTTATGATAATTTTGATTTTGAGACCACGGCTGATTTTTTCTTGGCTCACATTCGAGATTATCCTGAAGACGCAACGGCATGGTTTCGATTAGGAAATTCCCATAATCAGTCAGGCCAGAGCGGGTCCAATGGCAGGGGTTCAATTAATAAAGAAATGTTGACCTCTGCTTTGGAGTGTTTTGATATGTCAATTTCTCTTGACAACAACTATTATTATGCTTGGGGCCAGGCCGCTCTTGTTTATTCAATAGTAGGAGATATAACTTCGGCAAAGAGCTTCGCCTACAAAGCATATCAAATAGAACCCAATATTTCCTTCACAAATTATGTAGTTGGAAAGGTTGCAAATGTAGCAGAAGATTATAATTTGGCTATAGAGTTTTTAAGTGTGGCTATTCAAAAAGCAGATGATTATGAAAAAGTAAATAATATGAACCAATGGTATCTTGAACGCGCTATTGCATATTCCTTGCTAAAGAATGATGACTATTCTGCTGAGCAGGATTATTTAAAATGCCTCAAACTAAACCCGGACAATTATGATGCTATATTTAATTACGGTGTATTTCTAATAAATAGAAAAAGAAAAAGAGAGGCTTGCGAGAGATTTACATATTTGTATGAAATCCTTCCTAATTATCGGTTTGGAAATCAGTCTTTGGAAGAGATTGTTCGCTATTGCAAATAAAACGCCTGACTTAAACTCAAAACAGAAGGTAATAATACCAGTAACAATACCCCAAAATTTGAGCCCATATAATTTTGATTGTTCTTTTCAGTAGGTTGTGTTTTTGGATAATAGAAAACAAAAAATAAAGCCCCTCGAAAAATTATTAAAGAATAATTTCTTATTAGAATGGCAAATCTCAATTTAGTTGCTTAATACAATCATTAGCAATCAACCTAAAGAATTTTATCTCTAACTTTGCATTAAGACATTCTCTTGCAAAATTCCTACGATATAATTGTGGTTGGTGCGGGACATGCCGGTTGTGAGGCCGCTGCTGCTGCTGCTAATATGGGCTCTAAAGTTTTGCTCATCACCATGAACATGCAAACCATTGCACAAATGAGTTGCAACCCTGCTATGGGTGGCGTGGCAAAAGGTCAAATTGTACGCGAAATAGATGCGCTTGGCGGATATAGTGGAATTGTTTCCGACAAGTCAGCCATTCAGTTCAGAATGCTGAACAGAAGCAAAGGACCGGCAATGTGGAGCCCAAGATCTCAAAATGATAGAATGTTATTTGCCACCACCTGGAGAGAAATGCTTGAAAACACAAAAAATGTGGATTTTTGGCAAGACTCAGTTAACTCCTTGATTATCAACGATTTAAGTGTTTGTGGTGTTGTTACCTCGATGGGAATAAAATTTAATGCAAAATCTGTAATACTCACCAATGGAACTTTTTTAAATGGATTAATTCATATCGGGGAGAAGAATTTTTCCGGCGGAAGAAGTGGTGAATCGGCCGCATTTGGAATTACCGAACAGCTTTCAAAAGCTGGTTTTGAAACAGGGCGCATGAAAACCGGAACCCCTCCCCGACTCGATGGCCGTTCTCTGGATTATTCCAAAATGGAGCTTCAGGACGGTGATGATCATCCTGGAAAATTTTCTTTTACAGATACCAAACCCTTAGAAAAACAACTTCCTTGTCATATTGCTTACACCAGCCCCGCGGTTCACGAAGTTTTAAAAACAGGATTTGAAAAATCACCCATGTTTGCCGGCCGCATTCAGGGCCTAGGACCAAGGTATTGCCCTAGCATTGAAGATAAGATTACGAGATTCTCTGAGCGAGAAAGACACCAACTTTTTGTTGAACCGGAAGGATGGAATACGGTTGAAATATACCTTAATGGCTTCAGTACAAGTTTGCCTGAGGATGTTCAATACAAAGCCCTTCGAACTATCCCGGGATTCGAAAACGCTAAAATGTTTCGGCCCGGCTATGCAATTGAATACGACTACTTCCCCCCTACTCAGCTTCATCTTACATTAGAAACTAAGCTTTTGTCAGGGCTTTATTTTGCAGGACAGATCAACGGAACAACAGGATATGAAGAAGCTGCTTGCCAGGGATTAATGGCCGGTATCAATGCGCATTTAAAAATCAATGAAAAAGACCCTTTCGTTTTAAATAGGTCGGATGCATACATCGGTGTTTTGATTGACGACCTTGTAACTAAAGGAACAGACGAGCCATATCGGATGTTTACAAGCCGTGCTGAGTACAGATTGCTTTTAAGACAAGACAATGCCGACACAAGGTTAACACCTCTAGGATATAAAATTGGTCTTGCCGGTGAGGAAAGGAAAAAAAAGATTGATGAAAAAATATTAAGTTATAATTCCATAATTGATTTTTTCAAAAAGAACAGCGCGGAGCCTGGTGAAATAAATCCATTTTTAGAGCGTATTGGAAGCAGCACCATTTCACAAAAGGTCCGATATTTTAATGTTTTATCAAGGCCAGATGTTTCCATTTTTGAACTTGCAAAGCAATCACCCGCAGTACATAATTTTATTTCGAAAATGTCTGAAGAAACAGTTGAGCAGGCAGAGATATTAATGAAATATGAGGGGTACATTGAAAGAGAAAGGGAGGCGGCTGAAAAGGTTTCAAGGCTTGAAGGAATGAGAATTCGTAAGGACTTTAATTACAAATCGGTTCATAACCTAAGCAATGAGGCAAGAGAAAAACTAAACCGAATTAGGCCGGAAACAATTGGTCAAGCATCAAGAATTTCCGGTATAAGCCCCAGCGATCTATCCGTGTTAATGATTCATATGGGCAGATAATGTTTCACGTGAAACTATTAAAATGATTGAAATAACTAAATGTATTGTTTGCGATTCATCAGAAAGAAAAACATTTCTGAGTTGTAAAGATTATACAGTAAGCCAGGAAACGTTTAACATCTCCGAGTGTGTTAATTGTGGATTTAAATTCACCTCTCCAAGACCCAAAGATATTGACCTGGGTAAATATTATAAATCCGAATCTTATGTTTCGCATTCAGATAGCAAAAAAGGAATTATAAATACTCTTTACCACTATGTAAGAAACTACACATTACTAAAGAAACTTAAGTTAATTCTCAAATATTCAAGGCCTGGAAACATAATAGACTATGGTTGTGGAACCGGGGCCTTTCTTGAAATTTGCCAAAAATCATCATGGAAGGTCTTTGGCATTGAACCTGATTCAGACGCAAGGAAAATTGCTAATGAAAGGATAGGGATTAACCCATTTATGGACCCGGAGGACTTTATTAAAAATAATTCGGGGCTAAAAGTAGATGTAATTACCTTGTGGCACGTGCTAGAACACATACCAGATGTTGTTTCATTTTTTAAATTTATTGATACATTCCTTAAAGAAAAAGGAACTTTAATTATTGCGGTACCAAACTGCAACTCCTATGACGCAATAAAGTTTAATGAATATTGGGCGGCATACGATTTGCCAAGACACCTTTGGCATTTTACTCCGAAGACAATCTCTAAGTTATTTCAGAACAATGGATATAAATGCATAGAAACACTTCCAATGATCTTTGATTCATTTTATGTTTCCATGTTGAGCAATAAATACAAAACCGGCACCCCTAAAATAATATCATCATTTTTAACCGGGCTTATTTCGAATTTTAAGGCAAATAAAGACGGGCAGAGATTTTCTAGTCAGATATACATTTTTAAGCGCATCTAGCTTAATTTTTTTTCTCTCTTTACTTAATAAAGGTTTTTATAACCCATTTACCATTTAACCATTCTCAAGTTACCCAAGTTAACTGAGAGTGTAATTGTCCGTTTTAATTTCAAAATCTTAAGTAAATTATTGATTGCCTAAGATAAATTAGTCTCATTATTGACCTTCTACACAATTATTTAATTATAAAGTTAGATAGAGTTCTGTTTGTTTGAAATTATGTAATAAATTTGATTTTATTACACCTATTGAATTATTGTTCCACGTGAAACATTTTAAGACAATGAGAATAAATCATAGAAAAAAAGAAATGCTGGAAATCAAAAAAAAGCAGAATTTTAGTCTTAATTATTTGATTGCCAATTGTTTGGTTGTTTTGTTAAGCGGGTCTTTATAATAAATCCCTTCCTATATCAGATCTGAAATAGGCACCCTCAAATTTTATCTTTGATGCATTAGAAACGCTATTATAGCTTGATTCAAGTATATTAGAACCCAAAGAAGTTATTGCAAATACCCTGCCCCCTGAGGTTATTGGATTTCCATCGTTGTCTAGGAGTGTACCGGCGTGGAAACATATGCTTCCAGTCATATCTGATAGGCCTGAAACTTTAAAGCCTTTTTTATATTCACCAGGATATCCTCCGGAGACAACTACGACGGTAGAGGCAGAACGATCATCGATTTCAAGCAAAACTTGATTCAGTGTTTTATTTGCCACCGCAGAGAATATTTCCAACAAGTCTGTTTTAATTCTAGGAATAACAACTTCTGTCTCCGGGTCACCCATCCTACAATTATATTCAATCACAACCGGCTCGCCATTTACATTCATCAACCCAATAAAAATAAAGCCTTGGTAATCTATCCCGTCCAATTTAAGACCGTTAATCGTTGGTTCAACAATCCTTAATCGTACCTTTTCCATGAACTCTCTGTCTGCAAATGGCACCGGGCTAACGGCACCCATTCCGCCCGTGTTAAGTCCTGTGTCGCCTTCTCCAATTCTTTTATAATCTTTTGCTTCCGGTAAGATTTTATAGGAATTTCCATCCGTTAAAACAAAAACGGAACATTCTATTCCTGATAAAAATTCCTCAATTACAACTTTATTGCCTGCCAATCCAAATTTCCCGGAGAACATGTTTTCAAGTTCATCAACAGCAACGTTTAAGTCCTCAATTATTAAAACACCCTTACCGGCAGCAAGTCCATCCGCCTTTAAAACATAAGGGGAGGGGAGGGTGTCTAAAAATTCTTTAGCCTCTTGAAAATTTTCTTTTGTAAAGGTTTTATATCGAGCCGTGGGAATTCCATGGCGAATCATGAATTGCTTAGAAAAATCCTTGCTTCCTTCTAAAATAGCACCTTCCTTTTTGGGGCCAATTATTGCGATATCCTTTAATATTTCGTCTTGAGAAAAAAAGTCATGAATACCTTTTACTAAGGGGTCCTCAGGACCAACAACCACAAGATCGATGCTCTTTTCCCAAACAAACTTTTTTATGTTATCAAAATCTGTGGGCGACAATGGCACATTTGTACCACAATTTGAAGTGCCGGCATTTCCAGGGGCAATAAATAAGTTTTCTAAATGTTTACTTTGTGAAATTTTCCAAGCAAATGCATGTTCTCTGCCTCCTGAGCCAAGAATAAGTACATTCATGAACTATATTTGAACAGGTTAAACAATTATTTCGTCTTCAATTTTATTAAAAAATCTATATTCCATAAAAGCATAACTCTGCATAGGAACTAGCTTCAACTTTTTAGAATAGTTTTTTCTCCATTTATGATAAATGCTATTCCAAAAGAAACCTTTTCTAATATATGCCTCTACATAGGGATGAACATTTAATGTTACTTCCTTTTCATTTTGTTCTTTTGTAATGTACCTTAAGGTATTCTCGATTTGTTCAACAAGAATGATACTTGGCTGAGATTTACCGCTCCCTTGACAACATGGGCAATTTTCTGTTACCTCAATATTCATCTCAGGGCGAACTCGTTGGCGGGTTATTTGAACTAGGCCGAATTTACT
Organism: Bacteroidota bacterium; assembly: GCA_046302135.1. Taxonomy (GTDB): domain Bacteria; phylum Bacteroidota; class Bacteroidia; order B-17B0; family Aurantibacillaceae; genus AM-1111. The sequence continues at coordinate 18,070 of JBKCIQ010000091.1, forward strand.
TGGAGGAATAATATTGTGTTTGGCCCTATCGCTTTTCATTTCTTCCTTAAGTTTATCATATAGCGCCTTTTTATGTTCCGGATTTCCCATATCAATGAAATCCACAACAATAATTCCTCCCATATCCCTTAAGCGAAGTTGTCTGGCGATTTCAACAGCCGACTCCATGTTTACTTCAAATGCGTTTTTTTCCTGGCTCTGATCGCTTTTGGAACGGTTACCACTATTAACGTCTATTACGTGAAGCGCCTCGGTGTGTTCTACATGCAAGTAAGCGCCACTCTTCATGTGGACGGTTTTACCAAACAGTGATTTTATTTGCTTTTCTACTCCAAAATGGTCAAAAATCGGTAATCTACCTGAGTAATGCTTAACAATTTCAGATTTATCCGGCGCTATAGACTGAATATATGCTCTTAATTCATCGTAAACCTCTTTATCATTTACGTGTATGCTGTTAAACTGAGCATTAAGCAAGTCTCTTAAAATTGCCGTTTTCCTGTTCACCTCGCCTAGACACCTAAATGGCGGTTGAGCCGTCTTCAAATTTTCAAACAACTCATTCCATTTATTACTTAAGTCGTTAATATCAGCCTGAATTTCCTCTGAAGACTTTCCATCTGCTACGGTTCGTACAATTACACCAAAATTTTTGGGTTTAATCTGCTGAAGCAAATCTTTCAGCCTGGCCTTTTCTTCGGGGTTACGTATTTTTTGAGAAACCGATACTTTTTCGGAAAATGGAATTAAAACAATATATCTTCCTGCCAATGAAATTTCTGTGGTAATTCTAGGTCCCTTTTGGGAAATAGGCTCTTTAGCCACCTGGACCAAAATATGCTGTCCGCTTTGCAAAACCTCGTTAATTTTCCCATCCTTTTTGATGTCCTTTTCATTCTTGAAATACATCAAGTTACTCACGTTTTGCTTTCCTTCTCTAACGCTTTTAGAATATTTAATAACTGAATGCGCCTGCGGGCCAAGGTCGAGATAATGTAAAAATGCGTCCTTTTCATAGCCAACATCTACAAATGCAGCATTAAGGCCCGTCATAACCTTTTTAACTCTTCCCAAATAAATATCTCCTACAGCAAATTGAGAGTTGCCCTTTTCCTTATGGAGTTCGACCAGTTGCTTCTCCTTGAGAAGGGCAATGGTTACTTCCCCGTTTACAGAATTTATTATTAATTCGTAGTTCACTGAATAAAATTAAGTTTATAATGAAACATTGTTGCAACACAAACAACGCGCCCACTTAGGCACACGCTAAGGCACAACGCCTTAAAACAAAATTTAAGGATAACAATAAAAGAAAAGACAAGAACCGGTGGTTCCTATTTCTTCTTGTGTCTGTTTTTTCTCAAGCGCTTCTTACGCTTGTGGGTTGCCATTTTATGTCTTTTTCTTTTTTTTCCGCTTGGCATAAAAATTTGATTTTAAATTATTTATTAGTTTTTTTTAGTTTTTGAATGTATTCCTGAATCGTTGATTTGGCCATTGGATCATTGGTTGCCACAACAAACTTCTCAAGTTCATTAATACACTCTTTTGTTTTTCCACTTTGTTCATACGCGTCAGCCAAATGTAAATGAACCTCAATATAACCCGGATCCAGTTCTAGTGCTTTTTTGAATCTTCTGATTGCCTTATCCCACTGTTGAGACTTTGCACTAAAAAAACCAAAGCTAAGCTGAAGCCTAATGTTATTGCTGTCTGTCCTCTCGATTTCTTTCAGAAGAGTGATTCCCTTCATTGGGTTATCACTGCCTTCAACTAAACAAGAAGCAAGGTCAATTTTTGCATTAATATCATTTGGCTCCACCTTCAAAACTTTTTCAAAACAATAGGTTGCGGCCGTATAATAGTCTTTCTGCCTTTGCTGCTCACGAATGAACTTTACCGCATAATAACATCGTTGACCGGCATAAGACCATGCCTTAGAGTTGTTTTCAGATTCTGCTTTTTTAAGCGAAACAACAGCCGCTACATCTGGTCGGTTTTGTTCATCCCAAAAAAGGATTGAGGAGTCTTGCCATTTTAACCTCTCGTTCCGAGGCAAATTAACTGTGTTTTTTTTTATTGAATCCCATTTTTCTTTTAGCTTTCCGCTTAATTGTCTTTCTGCTTCAAGCAGCGAGGTGAAAATTTTTTCTTTTTGGGTTGAATTTTCAACAACGATTTTTTTTCTCGGTGGAATTCTATTTGCATTAAATAAAAGAACGCTAACTACAACACACGCTATAGGCAGAATAATAAAAAAAAGTTTACTCTTCCTATTTGTTAAACTCAATTTACTGATTAATCTATTTGGTTTTTATCCGGCTCCTCTGCAACCTTAACGTTCTTCTTAACTTTTTCCGCAAATGTTTTTGCGGGTTTAAAGGCTGGAATAAAGTGTTCTGGGATAATTATTGTCTCGTTTTTGGAAATGTTTCTTCCGGTCTTTTCAGCCCTTTTTTTCACCAGAAAAGTTCCAAACCCCCTCAGGTAAATATTTCTTCCTTCTGACATGTGGGTTTTTACAACCTTCATGAAAGATTCCACTGTTGCTTGTACTGCAAGTTTTTCTACGCCGGTTTTTTCTGAAATTTCATTTATAATTTCTGCCTTAGTCATAATATAATATATTTATAATCAGTATTTTGTTTGGTCGGCAAAGATAAATATTTTAATGCAGAACCAAAAAAATAATTTTTTATTTACTTTTTTTCGTTTACTAATAAGAAGGAAACATAATTTAGGCCTAAAAATGATGTGGTTTTCAGAAAAAATAACTGATTGGTACAGAAAGAACGCTAGAAGCCTTCCTTGGAGGGAAACCAAAGACCCTTATAAAATATGGCTAAGCGAAGTTATTCTTCAGCAAACAAGAGTAGAGCAGGGCTTGCCTTATTACAATGTTTTTCTTAAGGAATTTCCTTCTGTCAACCACCTATCCCGAGCAAGCGAAACAAAAGTTTTAAAACTCTGGCAGGGCCTTGGATATTATTCAAGGGCCAGAAACCTTCATTTTACTGCAAAAACAATAGTTTCCGAATACGGCCCAAAAGGTTTTCCATCAAGCTATAACGAATTAATACAGCTTAAAGGCATTGGCAACTACACCGCGTCTGCGATATCGTCTTTTGCTTTTGGAGAGGTAAGGGCCGTGGTTGATGGTAATGTTTATAGAGTTTTATCAAGAGTTTTTGGAATAAAAGAACCGATAGATACCACCAAGGGAAAAAATGTTTTTTTAGAGCTTGCCGGTGAGTTGATTTCTAAAAAAAATCCCGGCGAATACAATCAGGCTGTTATGGAATTTGGCGCATTGGTATGTGTTCCAAAAAAACCAGGGTGCGGCACTTGTATCTTTAATGGTGCGTGCTCGGCCATAAAAAATAAAACTACAGATAAGCTTCCTGTAAAGTCAAAAAAAACACTTAAGAGAAAAAGACTACTTTATTATTTCGATGTAATTGTTGGGAATAAAAGGTTAATTAAAAAACGTGACGAGCCTAAAGATATTTGGTTTGGGCTTTACGATTTTCCTCTTTTTGAATCTAAATTATTTATTAAAGACAACGACCTGATTATTGAAAAATTCACAAAGGAGATTGCAAAAGAAAGTACCAAAAACATTTCTGTGGGATCGATAAAATACTTCAAACATATATTAACTCACCAAGAACTACACGCATATTTTACAACTATTAAACTTAAGGAAGTTCCGGTGGTGTTGAAAAAAAATTTTATTCTTGTTCCAATAAAAAAACATCTTAATTACCCTATTCCAAAACTTTTTGAAAAGTATTTAAATAGTCAGTCCTAGTTTCTTTCAATATTTTAATACATTTGTTTTTATTGAGTATTTGAATATGCGGTTTTTGAATTTTTTGATTGCAGTATTTTTTTTCACTTTAAATCCTCAACAATTTTTTTCGATAAATAAATCTGTTTGTGATTCTGCTTATGCGGGTCAAAACCAACAAGCTTGTTCAGACTCCGTATTATTAAAAGGAAACGTTCCTGTTAGCGGCACCGGTTTTTGGAGTTGTACTACTCCCGGGGTTTTAATTTTTAATCCGGGCTCAGACTCTACGCTAGTTACCGGGCTTTCCGTTGGACAAAATGTTTTTGTTTGGACGATAACCGGGTCGGGTGGGTGTCCTACCGTTTCTGACACTGTAATTTATTTTGTTGACTCGATTCCAACCAAACCAAGCGCTGGTTTTGATCAACAGTTTTGTGGAAATAGCACAACACTAACAGGAAACCAGCCCTTGGTTGGTACAGGTTTGTGGGTTGTTTTTTCCGGAAGTGGAACGTTTTCAAATCCGAACTCAACAAATACATCTCTTTCAAACCTTGGGCCGGGTCAAAACACTATTAGGTGGACCATTTCGGCAGGGTCATGCGTTAGGTATGATGAGGTTGTAATTACTGCAGACAGTCCGCCCTCGGTATCCGTGGCCGGTCCTGATCAAATAATTTGCGATACCTTTTTTCTAATGGCCGCCAACAATCCAGCAACTGGGTCTGGACTATGGAGCCTAATACAGGGTGTCGGAAAAATATTTAAACCAAACTTTTCAAACACAAGTGTTGACAGTACTTTTTATGGGGATACTTTGGTTTTCGTTTGGACAGTTTCAAGCGGTGTGTGTCAGCCAAGCAGCGATACTGTAAGTGTTATCATAAATATTCCCCCATCACCCGCTTCTGCAGGAAATGATCAGATTATTTGTTCTCAAAACACCGTCCTTTCTGCGGGTGCTGTTCAGGTCGGAACAGGGGTTTGGAATCAAATAAGTGGGAGCTCCGTAATAGCAGATACACTTTCTCCTTCTTCTGCAGTAAGTTCCGTTTCCCCCGGTAGCAATATTTTTACTTGGATAATTACCAATGGTGTTTGTCGTGAAAATGCAGACACTGTAATTATAAACAATCAGGAAAACGACACCGCATACGCCGGACAAGATCAAAACCTGTGTGCATTAAGTTCTGTTTTAAGCGCTGACTCCATAGATTACGGCACGGGAACATGGTCTTTGGTTTCAGGCGCCGGAAGTATTCTTCAGCCTAACTCTAATCAATCTATTGTTTCTAATCTTAATGTTGGACAAAACATGTTTTTATGGGTTGTTTCGAACGGGGTTTGCCCTTCAAAAAAAGATACTGTAATTATAACTGTTTTTGCTCCGCCAGCTCCCGCTTTTGCCGGCCAGGACGAGGTAGTGTGCGGTAATTCTGTTCTCCTGTCCGGTAGCGGCGTTGTAAATGGTGTCGGTACTTGGTCATTATTGACTGGTTCTGGTTTATTTTCACAACCAAACTCCGCAAACACCCTTGTGACAGGCCTAAGTCCGGGTCAGAATGTTTTTGCCTGGACAATTGTTAATGGTGTTTGCCCTCCATCTTCAGATACTATTTCTGTAGTAAGTCTCTTTGGTTCACAAAACGCATTCGCAGGTAGTGACACCACAATATGCTCTGATTCTATTCAGTTATTTGCAAACGCTCCACTTGCAGGAACGGGCGCTTGGACTATTTTTAATCAAGGCCCACTGCTTAGTTCTACCTCTGTCTTGAGTCCTGTCGCAAGTAATCTTGTTGTCGGACAAAATGTTTTTATCTGGACTGTATCAAACGCTGGAAACTGTCCTAGTTTTTCTGACTCTGTAATAGTTACAAGAGACGAAAAACCGACGGTAGCCAACGCGGGGCAAGATATAAATACAGGGGATGTAGAAATAACTTTATCGGCAAATCAGCCATTAATTGGGGCGGGGATTTGGAGTTTAAATGGCGCATCATCAGGTAATATTTTGTCTTTAACAACACCCAACTCGATTTTTTCTGTATCCCAATCGGGTGAATATTCTTTGGTGTGGACCATCAGTAATGGTGTGTGCCCATCCTCTTCAGACACCATTAACATCAGTGTTAGATTTGAGCAAATACCCGAAGTTATTACTCCTAACAACGATGGAAAAAACGATGTGTTTAAAATAAACCCTTTGCTTTTCAGCGATAACGTTGATTTATATATTTATAATCGTTGGGGGAACTTAGTTTATGAAAGCAAAGATTATCAACATGATTTTTCGGGAAAAAGTAATTCTGGCGCCGATCTGGCAGACGACAGCTATTTTTACGAAGTCTATTTAAACGGTTTAATTAAATTTAAAGGATACCTTCTTATAAAAAGGAAATGAAGAAATATAATCTTATAACCTGTTTGTTGCTTTTTCCTTTTGTAAGTCTATTTTCACAACACTATTCGCTTTACAGCCAATATATGTTTAACGGCCTGGTAATTAATCCTGCTTATGCCGGTTCCAGTGGTGCTATTGATGTTACAGCATCGCACAGAAGGCAGTGGTCGGGGCTTTCCGGTTCTCCAACAACATCTGCTATAACTTTACATTCGCCCGTAAAAGGAGAGAAGGTTTGTCTGGGTCTTTCAATATCAGACGATAGATTTGGCGCAACAATGCATCAAAATGTTAATGCCGTTTATTCATACAAATTAAAAATAGGAGAAACTTCAAGCCTAAGCCTTGGAGTTCAGGGCGGCTTAGAATTTGCAAGAGCCAATTGGGATAAACTAATTAGAAATGATGCAGACGATGATTTGCTTTTGTCGTCTAATCCTGGGTCAATGAATTTTACTAGCGGAGCCGGTATATATTTTCAAAGCAAAAAAATTGTTGGCGGAATAAGTTCTCCGTACATTTTAAATACTTCTTCCGGGAGATCATTTTTAGCGGGTCCTGTCTTATTATACGGCGGATACAATTTTTTCTTGAAAGATTCCAGCTCAATTAGACCATCTATTTTATTTAGGGGCATAAAGGGTTCGCCCGCCCAAATAGATATAAATGTGATGTGCCTATGGAAACAAAAATACGGGATTGGTGTTTCCTACAGAAATAAAGAGTCTTTTGTTGCAATGTTTGAGTTAAACTTTAAAAAACAATTTCGTTTGTGTTATAGTTATGATTATGGTATTGGTCCAATTAAATTACTCCATAGCGGATCTCATGAGGTCACATTCCGCTACCTTATTTCAAAAAACAAACCTGAAATAAAAGAAGATAAAGGACAGGAGGAAAAAAAGTAAAACAACTTTATTCCATTACATTTTTCCATAAATAATTTAACTCTTTATAGTAGTTTTTCAGGTCTTGGTTTTTACTTATAATTTTATCGATTTCTACTTGGCCTTCTCCTTTGTTACCGAATAAATATACTCGAGTAGCGTTACTTAAAAATATTTTTTTTCCTTCAATTGAAAAAATTACCAATTCCCTATCTGACATATTATAAAATGTTTTTCCGTTTGGATAAAAACCACAATCACTTATTATTACGGCTTCTTTATTGTATTCTATTTTACCTCTATACTTTTCATTTAATCCATTAAAGCAATAAATTATTTTTTTTGATGAATCTAACAGATAATTGTGGTAGAAAAAAAAGTGATTATTTTCTTCTTCTCTTACAAATTCAGGTCTTTTTGGATGATAATCCATTTCACTGATTGAAGAATAAATCTTATCCAATTCTTCTTTTTTAATTATTTGTCCTTTCTTCCATGAGAATTTTTTTTCAGCGTCAAGGGACCATTTAATATTTTCCCCGGCAATAAAAACTAAAGACTTAAACTTATCACCAAAAGATTTTTTTAAAAAATAATAAATTGAATCTTCGTGGGATTTATGATAATGCTTTGTTTCTGAAGACAGAAAAACTATTCTTTTTAGATTGCCATCTTTGTCTAAAAAATAATCAGTTTTTTTTTCTGTTTCAATATGTGTAAATAAGTGATGACTAAGTAACGTGTCATAGACGTTTATCTTCTGAGAGAAAAAAATACAGAATGAAAAAATAAAATAAAGTAGTAAAAAAATCTTTCTTAAAAAAAATTTGTTTTTATTCATCTTTTAAAAAATCTAAAACTATATCATTAGCCTGATTAAGTGCCATTTCAAGATTTTCGTTTATAATAAACTTATCGAACAATCTAGCTGTTTTTAATTCTTTTTCGGCTTTTTCAATTCTTCTTGCGACACTTTCCGGAGAGTCTGTTTTTCTTGATTTTAGTCTTTCCTCTAAAATTTTTATTGATGGTGGCATAACAAATATAGCAATGGATGTTTTGGGAAATTGATGTTTCATATTAAGGCCCCCCTCTACATCTATATCAAATAAAACACTTTTTCCTGATTGCCATATTCTGTTTGCTTCACTTTTAAGAGTTCCGTAATACCTACCTGAGTAAACTTCTTCCCATTCAAGAAAAGCATCCTCATTAATTTTCTGCTTGAATTCTTCCATCGATAGGTAATAATAGTCTTTTCCGTTTTTTTCTACTCCGCGTTTTTCTCTTGTAGTGGCAGAAATTGAAAACCCTAGTTTATCAGGATACAGATTTAATAGGTGCTGAACAATAGTGGTTTTACCGCTTCCACTAGGCCCGGAAAAAATTATAAGTTTTTTTTGATGCATTTACTTATTTAAATATGATGTTAAACATCTATTTTTTTTATTCTTTCCGCATGCCTGCCACCTTCAAACGCTGTTTTTAAAAAACATTCAATACATAAAAGTGCTTCTTGATCGCTTATATACCTTGCGGGTAAAGCAATTATATTAGCATCGTTATGTTGCCTTGATAATGTAGCTATTTCATTATTCCAACATAAGGCGCTTCGTATTCCTGCATGTTTATTCACAGTCATATTTATTCCATTGCCGCTACCACAAATAACAATGCCGAAAATTGCTTCCTTACTTAATACATCATTTGCAACCTGATGGCCATAATCAGGATAATCTGCTCTTTCCTCAGAAAAACATCCTCTGTCAATAACAATATTTCCACTTTTGGTAAGATAATTAAGAATAATTTTCTTCAATTGATATCCAGCGTGATCAGATCCTAAAGAAATTTTCATTTTTTTTGGTTTTTCAAAAATACATTTTATTCACAGTGAAAATTAAAAAAAACCTTGAAACTTTTGTACTTGATTTATAATGTTTTACAAAGTAACATATCATTATAAGCTTTTTAATTTTCTGTTAATTAATGCTTGTAATTTTTAATATCAATTTAATTGTAGCTATATTTTTTCTTCGTATAGAAAAATATTTCTTTCTAAATCTTATTTTTAGAAAAGCTTAGTAAAAATTATCTAATTCATTATTAACTTTTTTTTCCTGTTAATTAAATAAAGTTATCAGTATATTAACTATTTTAACGGTATGTTTATATTCTTTTATAATTACTAATAATCAGAATATTATGAAACAAAACCATGTTATTTTATTGTTGATATCCTGATATTTTTAAAAAATATTGTTCATACAAAATATTTTACTAACCAAATTAACACCCTATATATAAAAGAATAATTTACTTAAAAGAAATATATATTATTTATATATGAATTTTAAAATTATTTACAGAAACAGCTTAGCCAATTATCAAATGGATATTTTTAACGAAATTAGCAAACTTAAACGGGACAAGAACGCAGTTATTCTAGCTCACTTTTACCAAGATTCCGACATACAGGATATTGCAGATTTTGTGGGTGACAGTTTGGCCCTTGCTCAGGCCGCACAGAAAACAAGTGCAGACATCATTCTTTTTGCAGGGGTGCACTTTATGGCAGAAACAGCAAAAATATTAAATCCTAGAAAAAAAGTATTGGTACCTGATCTAAATGCTGGTTGTTCACTTGCAGATTCATGTCCGCCAAGTGAATTTGTAAATTTTAAAAATAAAAAACCTGACCATAAAGTTATTTCATACATTAATTGTACCGCTGAAATTAAAGCATTATCCGATGTAATATGCACTTCATCAAATGCATTAAAAATAGTTGAGAGTTTTTCTAAAGAGCAGAATCTAATATTTGCTCCGGATAAAAATTTAGGTGCGTATATTAATAAAAAGTCAGGAAGAAGAATGTTGTTATGGAACGGTAGTTGCATGGTTCATGAGATTTTTTCATTAGAAAAAATATCAAAACTAAAAAATGAAAATCCAAATGCTTTAATAATTGCTCACCCCGAATGCGAAGAACATGTTTTAGATAAAGCAGATTTTATTGGTTCTACAACAGCTCTTCTAAATTTTACCAAAACATCATCAGCAAATGAATTTATTGTGGTTACAGAAAATGGAATATTACATGCTATGCAAAAAAATTCACCCGGTAAAAAATTTATTGCTGCGCCACCGGAAAATAGTTGTGCATGTAATGATTGTCCACATATGAAATTAAACACTATTGATAAAATATATTTAGCATTGAAAAACGAATTTCCTGAAATTAGTATGAAGGAAGAGTTAATAAGAAAAGCAGAGGAACCATTATTACGTATGTTGGAATTATCATGAATAAAAGAAATTTATTTACAACTATAATATTTTTCATTTTTATAGAATTTATTTTATCACAAGGAGATACGAATAAAGTAAAAAATGATGGATATAATATATTCTTTTACGATAATGGAATTAAATCATCTGAAGGTCTAATGAGATCCGGTAAACCGGATGGATATTGGAAAAACTATTATCAAAATGGAAATTTAAAGAATGAAGGAAATAGAAAGAATTATCTTTTAGACAGTGTTTGGAAATTTTATACTGATGCAGGAAAATTAAATAGAATAATAAATTATGGATCAGGTAAAAAGAACGGATATACGATTACATATGATACGTCGGGAAAAATCTTAAGTAAAGAAAATTATAATAATGATTATAAAACAGGTAACTCTTATAACTTTTATCTATCTGGTAAAACACATTTTATCATTCCATATAAAAACGGTAAGATAGATGGAGAAGTTTTGGAGTTATCTGAAGATTCTATTTTAATAGGTATTACAGTTTATAAATCAGGATTTATAGAAAAAACAGAAAATATAAACAGAAAGGATAAAAATGGTGTAAAACAAGGTAAGTGGAAAGAATTTGACTTAAATGGAAATCTAAAAAAAGAAATGAATTACAGAGACGGATCACTTGATGGTTATATAAAGGAATACGATAATAAAGGAAATCTTATTACTGTAGAAAAATATTTTTCAGGAAAAAAAATTGATAATCCAAAAGAACTAAAGGATATAAAATTTTACAAAGAATATTACTCAGGTAGACAAATAAAATTCGAAGGAGGCTATTTAGATAATTACCCGCATGGTTTTCATTATTATTACAATATTAATGGTAAAATTGACTCAGCAATTTATTACGAGGAAGGGTTTGCATTGGAAAAAGGAAAAATGGATTCACTTAATAACAAGACCGGGCTATGGATAGAACTTTATCAGACAGGAGAATTAAAAGGTAAAGGACAATATTTTAATGGAAAAAAAACAGGTTATTGGAAATATTGGTATCCTTCAGGAAAAGAAGAGCAATCAGGAAAATTTGATAAGAACGGAAATCAAATTGATAATTGGAAATGGTATTATGAAAACGGAAACGTTTTAAGAGATGAAAATTTTATAGCAGGAAAAAGGAATGGTTTTTTTTCTGATTATCTAGAAGACGGAAAAATTATAGAAAGTGGTGAGTACGTAGAAGATCAAAAGGAAGGCTTTTGGATTTATCAAATGGGAAATTATATAGAAAAAGGAAATTATTTGCAAGGCGAAAGAGATAGTGTATGGAATGCTTGGTGGTCGACAACAGGGAAGCTTAGGTATAAAGGTAGCTGGTTGTCGGGTAGTGCAGAAGGAAAACACATGTGGTATTATGAAAATGGAAAAAAAATGGTAGAAGGTTTTTTTATGGGTGGTAGTAAAAATGGGAACTGGTATTTTTTTAATGAAGAAGGTGAACTTTTCCTGACTATTGAATTTGATAATGACGAGGAAGTAGCTTTCAACGGTACAAAATTAACCTCCGAGTATGAAAAAGCTGTAAAATCCATAGATCAAATTAAAACTAAAAAAAGAAATTCAACAGAGTAAATATGCTTTCTAATGCAAGCCTACTTCAGCTTTTAGAATCAACTTATGATATTGTGTTTGTGTGTGGCTACTCTCCTGTTTTTCATTATGAATATATAAGTGATAATGTTGAAAATATTCTAGGGTATAGGGCAGAAGAAATTTATAAAGACCCCGAAATTAGAAATAGAATAATTCATAAAGAAGATATTTTCGAATTAAGAAACTCCATCAATTCCGGAGAAAAATCTCATAAAAAAATACTTAGATACTATCATAAAGATGGCAGTGTTATTTTTTTAGACACTAGCTATTCTTTAATTATGGATGATAATGGCAATGTTGAAAAAATGTTTGGGCTTACGAAAAAAATAACTGAATATTCAAAAAATAACTACAATGATTTTATTCAAAGTCAAGAGGTAAACAGGATTATTCATCAAGATTATGGTGTTTTAAAAGTTGATAGTTATAAGCATGAAATTAATTATGTAAACAAAAAAATTTGTGAAATCTTATGCTGTTCAGAGGAAGATCTTTTAGGTAAAAATATTAATGATGCAATTTGCTGTTTTGATTTTTCTCCGTTAGAAAATGAATCTAAAGAAGAGTTGAGAAAAATAAATGATAAATACGGGAAAACCATTTATTTGAATTTTTCTTTTACAAAAATTTATGATGTTTTTGGACTACAAACAAATTATATATTTATTATTAAGGATGTCACACAAGACAAGATGCAAGAAATCGAAAACATAAATCACAGAAATAAAATTCAAACTATTTTTAATACAAGCGGACACATGATATGGACTGTTTCAGAAGACATTACCATAACATCTTATAATCAAAATTTTTTAAGTTCATCAACCTCAATCCCTACACCCGCCCACTTATTCGACGCAGGTTTAAACACAGTTAACATAAACAATCCAAATTATGAGTTTTGGATAAAAAAATACACAGATGCTTTTTCGGGTGAACCAACTCAATTTGAAATTGTTAACAAGGACCACGAAGGAAACGAAATTTGGGCCGAGGTATTTTTATCTCCAATTTATGATAACAATGGAAAAGTGGTAGAAGTATCTGGCCTTGCACACAACATAACTCAAAATAAAAAATCGCAACTACAAATTGCACAATCCTTAAAGGAAAAAGAAGTGTTGCTTAGTGAAATTCACCATCGCGTTAAGAACAACCTGCAGGTAATTATCAGTATACTTAATCTTCAAGCAAACTCAATTAAAGACCCCGCCGCAAGAACGCATTTTCAGGAATGCCAAGACCGAATAAGATCTATGGCGAACATCCATGAAACGCTATACAGAAACAAGGATTTTTCAAACATTCAATTTAGTGATTACATAAGGTCAATAACACAAAGTCTAATTAATTCATATGGGGAAACGAGCAAGCCAATAAATGCAAACTATTTTCTTGACGCTGTTTCTTTAAATCTTGATTATTCAATTCCTTGCGGTTTAATATTGAATGAGTTGGTTTCTAATTCGATTAAATACGCGTTTAAAAAAAATAAAACGAGAAACATAAACGTTTCATTAACTAAAACAAATAATAAAATAGCTTTTATCATTTCCGACGACGGCATTGGTTTACCGGATAAAATTGACTTTAGAAACACCGAAACACTAGGATTACAGCTTGTGATAGCTCTAGTTGATCAACTAAATGGAAAAATAGAGCTAAATAAAAAAGAAGGCACCGAATTTTTAATTACATTTACTTTAGAAAAATGAAAAATATGGATAGCGTAAGTGTACTAGTGGTTGAAGACGAAAGCATAGTCAGAAAAGATATTCAGAATAGTTTAAAAAAACTAAATTATTCTATTTCCGGAGCCTGTTCAAAAGGAGAAGATGCAATAGACCTTGCGAGACAAAATACTCCAGATGTTGTGCTTATGGATATAATGCTTAAGGGAAACGTCGGAGGTATCGAGGCCGCAACAAAGATCAATAACGACCTTAATATTCCGGTAATATTTCTAACGGCTTATGCGGACGAAAGTACACTTGAAAAAGCAAAATCAAGCGATCCTTATGGATACATTTTAAAACCATTTAAAGAAATTGAGCTTAAAAGCGCAATTGAAATGGCAATTAATAAACATAACAAGTTTAATGAATTAATTCAGGATAGAGATCGTTTATATTCACTGTCCGAAGAAATGGTAACGCCTGAAAAAGATGTACTTTTTGTTAAGAATCAGGGAAAACTTGTTCGCGTAGATTTTAAAGATATTTATTTCATCGAGGCACTAAAAGATTATGTTGTTATAAATACAACCGCGGCACGATACACTATTCATTCAACGATGAAGGAAATTGAAAAGCGCATACATAAGCACGACTTTATAAGGGCCCACAGAAGTTTTATTGTACGCACGGATAAGATAACTACAATTGAAAACAATAATATTTATCTTTTAAATGATAAAAAAATAATTCCTATTGGCGGGCTTTACAGGTCTGAACTTTACAAAAGACTTAATATCGTTTAGGATAGTTTTTCTTTATTTTCTTTAATTTCAAAAACACTCTTTCTTGATGTTTTGATTCCTGTTTTTGCTGTTAAGTAGAAAGAATTCAATAAAACTTTGTTAATGGCATTAAGTTCGGATTCAGTAGACTTTAACAGGTTGTGTAAGCCTGACGCCGTTTCCGTGTCTCCAGTAATAAGAGCAAGTCGTCGTGACTGGAGATAAAAGTCCGCATTTGACCTGAGCTCTTCTTTTTTTTCAATCAGAAAATTTAATATTTCTTCATCATTAACCCCTTCGTTAAGGTTAGATATTATCCAGTTTTCAATATCATCAGAGGACTTAAATGGTGAGGAATTTTTTATCATTTAGTTTATTAATATCTAATAAAAATAACACGCCCAACAGATAGTTTTTTAAGCAAGGTGTACAATTATTAACAGAAGCTTGTTAAGCATTTGGTCTAATTAAAATTTCTTTAAAGGATTAAAAGGCTTGGTGGGTTTATCAATTTTGGTTAAAATAGTTTTCGTTTTTTCAGGGCTTGCAATTAAATCAAGGGCAGAGGAAATTTCCTTATCGTATTTAATGCCGCACTCTGTTCTGCCCCTTTGGTAATAATACCTTCCCGCAATTTCTTCCTCAACCCAGGGAATAATATCAACTTTGTTTTTTAGTATGTCTTCTTTTTTTCTTTTTTCTACCTGATTTATCAGCGCCTCGTATTGAGTTTTTAAATCATTATAATATCCATCTGATTCAAGTTTTTGTTTTAAATCTAAAAGTAAGTTTTCTGACTTTGGATGATAGTTTATCTTCTTGCTCTCTACATATTTAACGAAATCACCGTAGTCCTCTTCATTTAATTTAAAAATTCCTGCGGCGGGTATGGAGCCGTGCCTTTTAGTATAATCAGTTGCATAATTAAAAATATAATTCTCTTCTATAAGAGTGTTTATTAGCGCGTTGTTTAAAACGGGTTCTGTTATTACATCAGGGTTTATTCCTGCGCCATCATAAACAATCCGACCTCCTTTTGTTTTAAAGGCTGTAATTAAACTATCCGGAACTTTTTCAACTATCCCATCACTTTTTCTGTTTGAATAATTTATGGCCTGTATACACCTACCGCTAGGAACGTAATATTTTGCGACTGTAATTTTTACCTGATTACCATAGTTCAAGGGTCTGGTTTGTTGTACAAGCCCCTTACCATAGGTTCTTTGCCCAACAATTACCGCTCTATCAAGATCCTGAAGCGCGCCGGACACAATCTCAGAGGCAGAAGCAGAGTTTTTATTGACAAGTACAACAAGCGGAATATTTAAATCAGCAGGGTTGTTTGTTGTTTTATAGCTTTTATCCCACTCTTTAATTTTGCCTTTTGTAAAAACAATTTCTGTTCCCTTTTCTGTAAAGAGATTTACTATTTCAACCGCCTCATTTAGTAATCCGCCGGGGTTGTCTCTTAAATCTAAAACAAGAGAAGTACAACCATTTTGAGTCTTTAACTTTATCAAAGCATCTTTAACTTCTTGCGAAGCGCTCTCGGTGAAGCCCGTAAGCTTGATGTATCCTGTGTTCTTGTTCAGCATACCGTAATAAGGAACACTTTTAACCTTTATTTCTTCTCTTGTCACATCTAAATTTATAAAGCTTTTTTCTCCCGGCCTTTCAATTACAATTTTTACTTTGGTTCCGGATTGTCCTTTAAGCATTTTGCTTATTTCATCACTTGTTTTTTTCATCACATTTTTTCCGTCTACCTCCACAAACAAGTCTCCGGCCCTTATCCCGCTTTTTTGCGCGGCAAAACCCTCATAAACCTCTGTTACCACAAGCCTTCCATCCATTTCCCGTATAATAGCGCCAACACCACCATACTCACCGGTAGTCATAAATCTATAGTCCTCAATTTCACTTTCGCTAATAAAATTGGTATACGGGTCAAGGCTTTCCAGCATCGCATCAATGCCTTTTTTCATCATTTCCCCAGGCTTTACCTCGTCAACGTAAAACGTGTTTACTTCCCTAAACAATGTTACAAAAACATCTATGTTTTTGGAGATCTCAAAATAGTCGTCAAGCGGTCTAAACGCGAGCCCAAGACAGGAAAAGAGGAGAATAAAAAAAGCAACAAATAACTTTAATTGCCTTTTAATAAGATTTTTCTTTAGGAGTTTCATTTTTATTCTGAAGTGTTTTATAAAATTAGGATTAACCCTCAATTAATTTTGTTAACGCTTTATAATTTTCAACCAACAAACTGTTTATTTTTTTCTGCTACCGAAAAAATGTAGCTCATTACCAGACCCATTTTATCATTTAATTCACTAAACACAGGAGGCTCGCGCTCTAAAAATAAAAATCCGACATTAATACGAAGATTTTTTTCACGAGAAAAAGTATTAAGCGGTAATTTATTTAATCTCCATATTTCTCGTAAAATTCTTTTAGTACGAGTTCTTTTTACTGAGGAACGTATTTTTTTCTTTGGCACCATAACCATGAATTTTACCTGGCCAGAAGGATAAAGCTCAGAGTCTACAAAAACTTTTATCGGGTAAACAGATTTATGAAATCTGGTTTTTAAAAGCGCTTCAATCGCTTTTTTACTTTTTAATCTTTCTTTTTTATTAAAGGTTTTTTTGATAACGCGAAACGTAATTAGCGCTTATTTGCTTCCTTAATATAATGTTCCAGCGCCATAGTCATGCTTGGAGCTTGTGGAGTGGGCGCGTGAATATCCAATCTGTAACCATTTTGTTGAACCGCTTGTGCGGTATTGTATCCAAAGGCAGCAATTCTCATACTTCCCTGTTTAAGTCCGGGAAAATTTTTTCTCAACGATCTTATTCCTGCGGGGGTGAAAAAAACAACCAGGTCGTAATCGAGTTTACCTTTCATGTCAGAAAGGTCAGAGGAAACGGTTCTGTAAAAAGTAGCTTTAGAATATTTTACTTCCAACTTATCAAGAAAATCAACAATTTGTTCTCTATGAACATCAGAAACAGGAAGTAAAAAACGCTCCTCTCGGTGTTTTTTTATTACATCAACCAAATCTTGGATAGTTTGATGGCCATAAAAAATTTTTCTTTTTCTGTATTGAACGTATTTCTGCAGATAATATGCAATTGATTCGGAAAGACAGAAATATTTAACACTTTCAGGAATGGTTAGCCGCATTTCATTGGCCATTCTAAAATAATGATCTATTGCTATTCGGCTAGTTAAAATAACAGCATTGTGTTCAAGAATATTTATTTTTTGCTGTCTGAAGTCTTTTGAAGAAACGCCCTCTACAGAAATAAACTGTCTAAAGTCTAATTTAAGGTTAAATTTTTTGGCCAATTCAAGATATGGCGACTTTTCACTCTCGGGCCTTGGCTGAGACACTAAAACTGTTTTTACTTTGTGTTTCGGAAAAGAAGAAACTAAAATAGGTTTTTGTTCAGGAAATAGTAAAAGATTATTTTTTTCCTTTTTTGTAAGTTTTTTTGTAGTTGTTTCTTGGCCTACCGATTTAATTACTTCTTTCTTACTAATGGTCTTTTTTGTTTCTACCTTTTGTTGCGTGTTTAATGGTTTAGTTTTTTTTGCAACGGGCCTTGTTTTCTTAATTAGTTTTTTCTTAACCGAATTCTTTACTAAAGAGGCTTGTTTTTTTTTAGGAGATTTTTTTGCTTTCACTGAGGGCTTTAAAATCTTCTTTTTCGCTAGGGTTTTTTTGTTTTTTTTCTTTGTGGCCATCAGGTTAGGGTTAATTAAAATAATAACTAATCTTGGTCAAAAAAACAATAATTGAAAAAATAGGAATTATTTCCAAACCACAAAGGTAAATAAATAATTGAAAATGAGATAGGCCCCTAACCTCTCTTGAAATAAAAAAACCTTTAATTAATCTTACTAGGTAAAAAATTCCAAAGGCAGATACTCCAAAAACTATTACAGGAAAATCAGGCAACCTTAGAAACTCAAGACCAAACCCCACAAGTAACAAGAACACCCCGGCAACTTGGGAAATAATTATTATGTTAAAAATATATTCGGCTGTTTCTTTTTCGGTTAAAAATAACCAACCAGAAAGTTTTAATATCAATAGCTTAATTAAATAAAGAAGCGTAACAAAAACCAAAATAAACAGGAAAAGAAGAGTTCCTCCTGCGCTAAACGGAATAAACGGGCTTTCAATATTAATTTTGTAAATCAAAAAAGATAAGGTAAACAAAAAAACAAAAGTCAGGCTTAAAGCCCCTCCAGTAGAAAGACGAAAGTCTTCGCGCTCCAGAGACCTCGACGCCTGAATACTAAAACACGACTTAAATAACAGAGTAAACTTTTTATTAAGATTTATAAAAGAAAAAAAGACAAGAAAAAGACAAGAAAACAGTAAAAAAGAAGGCCATATTTCATGACCAGGAAATACGCCTTGCTTTAATACCTGCTCGCTTCTATGTTTCAAGATGTGTGGATAATCGTAGGACTGACTACTAAAATTCTTTTCGGGTAGCGTGTCGGGTATCGTTTTTGGTGGCATGTTTAAAATTTTAAAGGCTAAATCTTCTAACCACGCTCAAACCAATGTTTACATTACCTTTATCCCATCTCCCATTATTACCTGTTAAAAAGTTTAAGCCCGAAACCGAAGCCGTATTAGACATATTGATGCAAGTGGTAAAATTTTCTTTCGTGTATTGAAAACCAATAGAAAGCGGGTTGGAAAAAGAGAATTTTGGATTATTTTTTCTGTATTCACTGATTATGTAATAGTATTCCATTAAAAAACATATCCCCTTCTTTAATAAAATATTTCCACCAAACCCTACAAAAGGCAACCCGTTGGTTTCTTTTTTGTTATTTGAGGGATTAATAGAATCAAAAATTAGGTTTCTGTGTTGGTAACCCGAAACGAGTTGAAAATAAAACACATCAGAAAACTGTCTAGACACGACTACTTTGGATAAATATTTTATTCTGTGCGCAAAATTATTACGGTTTTCTACCACTGTTCCCACAGGGTAAATTTTATCTGAAGAAATCGTCGATACACCTGAACTTAAAAAAACAACAACAGAGCAGAAATTTCGGCCTTCTTTTTTTTGTTCTAAAAGCCTATACTTTAAATCTCCCTCCACTAATTCGTTAACTTTACTTCTACCGAGCCCAACCTGCAAGTTGTTAAACATACCATAATAAACACCGATTCTGTAATCGTTGAGTTCATCAAGCCCTAAAAAGGAATGTTCGTTTGACTTGCCTGATAAAGTCCCGAACCTTCTTTCAATAAAAATAGCTAAGGTATTTTTAGGAATTATGGACGAGCTTTCTCCTAAAATTATTTTTTCAGTTAGGAACTGTTTACCTTTTTTTGTAGAATCTCTATTTATTATTGAATCTGTACGCCCGGAAACACAATAAAAACAACAGCAAAAAACAATAATAAAAAAGTTAAACAGTGAACAATTCATACCCAAAATTAGGTATTTTAATTCGTATATATATTTGTTTAAGTCAACATGAAAACAAAAATCATAAACCATAAAAACACAAGATAAATCTCTTATATTTATCTCTTAAATCTATGACTAGGCTTATCAAGCTTCCAACTAAATGGATTATTTTTTTAAGCACTTTGTTTTTAATACAATTTGCAGAGTCACAAACCGAATTGAAATTTTACAACCTTGGAGTGGACCAAGGCCTTTCTCAAAACAGCGTTAGCTGTATAACTCAGGATAAATTTGGGTTTATGTGGTTTGGTACAGCCTCCGGGCTAAATCGTTATGATGGGTATGAATTCAAAATATATCAGTTTGATCCTAAAGACAGCCTTAGTCTTTCAGAGAGCGCTATTACCGCACTTTTTGTTACAAATAACGGAGACATATTAGTTGCCACGAGGCATGGCGGATTTAACCGATTCAATAAAAGCACGGGGAAGGTTGAGAGATACACTAACTTTCCAAAAAACAGTAAATCCATTTCCAGTAATTCTGTTAATTGTGTTATTGAGACCAAAAGGGGAGTTGTTTTTGCCGGAACAGATAAGGGGTTAAATATTTACAACGGTTCTGCTTTTGTAAAAAAAACAATTAAAGAAAAACAAGGCGAAAAGGTAACAGCATTATTTGAGGATAATACAGGAAAAATATGGGTTGGCGGCGCTTCAAATACAATAACACAGTATAATTTTCAAAAGGATGAGTTTGTTGTTTTTACTGACCCTGACATTACCGCTAGAAATTACATTACCAAATCTATAAAAGAATTTGCTCCAGGAATATTAATGTTGGCAACAACACGGGGCCTCAGATTCTTTGACACCTATTCAAAAAGATTTGTTAACTGCTTGATTGAATACAATAACCCCGACTTATTATTGAGCCATGAAATAACGTCTTTTACAAAGGACAAGCTTGGAAATGTGTGGTGTGCAGTAAGTATTAGTCAATCTGAAAATAAAATTGTAAAAATTAACCCATTTGAAAAAAACGTGGAATATGTCATCAAGACAGAGGTAACACAAAGCTCTGCCGCCCAAGAAAAAATATTATCTATGTATACGGACGCATCAGGGCTTGTTTGGATGGGCACCGACGGAAAAGGAACCGCATATTTCAACCCATACGGCTCTAAATTTTCCACAATTAAAAACGGACAAAAAGAATTGAATCAGCTAACCAATGAATATGTATATGCCATCGAGGAAGACACTGATGGCTCTGTTTGGATTGGCACTAACGATTTTGAGTTACATCAGTATTTTCCTGCCACAGGAAAAATGAAATATTTTTCTACCGGCGTGATACAAAGGAACTGGTGCTCAGATATAGAAAAATCTGTTTACAACAAGGGAAAAATTTGGCTTTCTTTTAGAAAAAAGGACGATGAAGGGGGTGTAATTTTATTCGATGAAAAGACCGGGCAATATAAAACATTAGATGAGCTTTCTGGGAAAATTAACTGTCTTGGAACGTACATAGTGCGTGTTATTAAAGAAGAAGGGAATTTATTATGGGTTGGAACACAAGAACGAGGACTTTTTTGTTTTAATCAGACAACAAAGGAGTTGATTGCTTTCAACAATAAGAACGGAGATCCAAATTCATTACCAAACGACGAGGTTGCCGACATTTTTCGCGACAGCAAAAAACGCCTTTGGATTGCAACTCGCGGTGGACTTGGCATATTAAATGAGAAGACAAAACAATTTATAAATTTCAAGCACCTCACATCTAACCCTAATTCTTTAAGCGCTAACAATGTTTTATCTTTTTTAGAGGACTCCCGTAAAAATATTTGGGTGTGTACCTCTCACGGCTTAAATCTTTATAACGAAAGAAAAAACAACTTTAAGCTTTTTTCAGTTTCAGATGGGCTTCCGGATAATTTTATATATGGAGCACTTGAAGACAGTAAGGGTAAATTATGGATAAGCACTAATAACGGGTTGAGCGTTTTTAATATAAAAGACAGCTCCTTTAAGAATTATTCTGCCAGCGATGGTTTGCAGAGCAACGAGTTTAATACTCACGCGTTTCATAAAGGAAAAAAAGGGTTAATGTATTTTGGGGGAATTAATGGTCTTAATTATTTTTATCCGGACAGCATAACCAAAAAAACATTTTCACCTACAATTTTATTAACTTCATTTACTGTTTTAGGAAAAAAGCTAGATTTAGATTCGTTCATTCATGTAAAGAAAAGGATAATCCTAAATCATGATGAAAGTTTTTTGTCATTCGATTTTGCATCATTAGATTTTTTTCATCCCGATAAAAATATTTTAGCGTGTAAACTAGAAGGAATTGATAAGGACTGGATATATTTCAATAAAAAACACGGAATTTCATATTCCAATTTGGTGCCCGGCTCATATAGGTTATTTATAAATGGAACCAATTCTGACGGTGATTGGAGCGATAGATCAAACCCGATTGAAATTGTCATACTTCCTCCTTTTTATAAAACAAATTGGTTTTATGCAGTTTGTTTGTTTACGGTTTTAATGTTAATTAGATTTATTTATCGTTATAGGGTAAGAAAACTCATAAAAGCAAGAAATGAATTAGAGCTACAGGTTCAGGAAAGGACTCAAGAAGTGGTAGAGCAAAAAAATGAATTGAACAGATCTTATGATAATATTAAACTATTAAGCGAAATAGGCAAGAAAATTACTTCAACGCTGGAACTAAATGAGCTTGGAAGGGTGGTTTATAAAGAACTTAATTTTTTGCTTGATGCTGAAATTTTTTCGATAGGAATTTTTAATGCAAGTACAAAAACTATTGAATATATTTCATCAATTGAAAAAGGAAACGATTTTGAAATTCCACCTGTTTTAATTGATGAAGCAAATTGTTTTTCGTCGCAATGTTTAAAAAAAGGGAAGGAATATATTATAAATGATGTTTCTGTATGGAATAAAAACCAAAGCATAGAGTTAGCAAATATTGTCGGAAACGATAAATCACAGGCACTTGTTTATATACCCATACTCAACTCACAAGGTACTACACAGGGAGTGTTTACCGTGCAAAGCTCAAGAAAAAATGCATACTCAAATTATCACATTAACCTACTGCGTAATCTATCTGTTTACATCAATATTGCCATAGAAAATGCCAGGGCCTTTAAAGTTTTGAATGAAGCAAGAACGGAACTGGAAAAATTATCTTTGGTAGCAAGCAGGACCGACAACGGGGTTGTGATTTGCGATGAAAAAGGCAATATAGAATGGCTTAACGATGGTTTTTCCAGGTTATACGGATATAACCTAGAGGAGTTTATTAATACATTTGATAGAAATATTTTAAAGGCAAGTAACAGTTCCAAAATTTCTAAAATCCTTAAAGAATGTTTCGAAACAAAGAGAACTGTTGTTTATGAATCTAAAGCAAACACAAAAGATGGAAAGGATATGTGGGTTCAAACAACGCTTACGCCAATTTTAGATTTAAATAAAAACATTCACAAACTAATTGCAATTGATACTGACATTACTGAATTAAAAATAGCCGAAGAACAAATTTTAAGACAAAAGAATGAGATAGAGGCAAAAAACAAAGACATAACGGATAGTATTAATTATGCAAGACGAATACAAAAAGCAACGCTTGCCACTAAAACTCAGCTAGAGGAAACGTTTTCAGATAACTTTGTTTTTTTCAGACCAAAAGATATTGTTAGTGGAGACTTCTATTGGATGTCAAAAAATGAAAACGGGAAAGTTTTTATGGCAATTGCAGATTGTACAGGTCACGGAGTTCCCGGTGCAATTTTAAGCGTTATTGGCACAGCATTGTTAGATGAAATTATCATACAGCAAAAGATAGAAAATCCCGCTGAAGCGCTGGAGAAAATGAGGAAAGAAATTATAAGATTACTAAATCCCGATGGGGCCGAAGAAGAAACTAATGATGGAATTGACATTGTGCTCTGCGCAATCGATTTTGGAGGCGCAGACAATAAAATTAAAATGGAATTTGCATGTGCTAAAAATCCTTTGGTTTTAATCAGGAACGGAGAATTAAAAGAATTTACACCTGATTATTTTTGTGTTGGTAAAGATCAAAACTATGAGAAACCATTCAACTTACACAGGATAGAAGTTGAAAAAGGCGATAAAATTTATATTTACAGCGATGGTTATGCCGATCAGTTTGGAGGAGAAAAAGGAAAAAAGTTCAAAGCGAAAAATCTTCAGGAGCTGTTGTTAAGCACAAGTAATTTATCAATGAGCGAACAGCACTCTGTGCTTGTTGATGCACACGAGAGATGGAAAGGCGATTACGCACAGGTAGATGATGTTTGTGTTGTAGGGGCTTGTTTTTGAATAAAGAAACCAAATTTCATAAATTTATGATCTCTATGCGGAAATTTTTTCTGTTTATATTTCTTTCCTTTTCTTTATTTGCATTTACTCAAAGCAAGGTTACGAAAATGCTATTGAGCAATTCTTTCAATCAAACAAAGCAACCGGAACAGGCAAAAAAATCGTTTTTAAATACAAACAAAAGAAAGTATAATCCTATTAACTACATAGGTGGCGCGTTTATTTTTTTCTATCAAAATGTTTTTTCCGAACAAATACAAGCCAACTGTGCCTATGAAATCAGTTGCAGCAACTACACAAAAAAATGTATGGAGACAAAAGGTCCAATAAAGGGTTTTTTATTGGGCATACATCAATTAAGCTGTTGTTTCGGCGGAATTGAAGATGATTATGAAATAATTTCTATAACAGCAGAAGGTAAGGTAAATAATTTGTCGACGGAATGAAAAGGGGACTTCTGATAATAGCATTTTATGTTACTACATTTAGTCTTTTTGCCCAAAAAGAAAAAGAATTTGTAAAGCATTTATTAAAGAACAATTTAAAAAGCGAACACTTTACGCTTTTGCAATTAAAGTCAAAACTACCTTTTGATTCTTTGAACTACTTGTGGTCCCAATATTATTTAAATTATAATGAGAATCAAAACCTAATAAAGTCAATACAGCAGTCAAGTTTTTTTTTAGAAAAGGATACTGCGTTTTTTAACGCGTGTTCGGTTTATTTTTTGAGTCAAAAGCCTTCAGACCTCGATGGTTTTTATTCCATTGCACAAAATTTGAACAGGCCGTACTACTCCTCACAAATTTATAGTTTGGTTAAATTAATTAATGAGCCGGCCGCTAGAGACACCTTTTTAATTCCTATAAAATTAAAAACCTCCTTCAATAATTTTTTTGTGTCCTGTAAGAAAAAACCGGCAATTGCGGCGGGACTTTCTGCTGTTCTTCCGGGAGCCGGAAAACTCTACACTGGCAGACCTAGGTCTTTCGTTAACGTATTGTTTGCTCATGTTCTAAACGGAATAGCCTTATATGAGACAATTAATAAACGTGGAATAAAGAATCCATACTCTATTTTTTGTGTCTCATACACCGGCCTGTTTTATCTTGCTAATGTTTACGGAAGTTATCATGATGTAAAACAGGCCCGAATGGAGAAAAGAAAAAAGTTTTTATTTGATGCAAAGAATTATTACAATATTAATTGCCATTATCCTCCGGAGTAATTGCCTTTTCTGCCAAACAGAAATGGATAAAAAATTACTTTTTCTTGAGGAACAAATTTTTATTTCTGAAAACGATTCAGAAAAGAACAACTATTTGCTTCAAAAAATAAAACTATACATTGAAAACGATTCTATCAATAAATCAGCGCTTAAAGAAGTGAAGAGGGTTAACCCTTCTTACCTTTTTGACTCAATAAAAAAAGTAGATTTTTTCTGGAATGCCGCTATCATCTGCCATTTAAATAATGACCATAATAACGCTAAGCATTACCTATCAGAGTATAACAGTTGTAATAATGACACACTGCTTAATTCGATCTTGTTGAAATTTTTGATATTTGTGGGTCACGATTCATTTAAGGCAGAATCTATTTTGAGTGCGGCAAACAAAAAAGACACTGCTTTTTCTTCTATAAGTTGTCTTAACGAAATGAGCAATAAAACATTTGTAAAGGGCAAAAAAATAATGATAGCCTCGTCTTATTTCGTGCCCGGTTCGGGGACAATAATGGCCGGACGCCCAATTAAAGGAATTGTATCTCTCCTTGCGGTAGGTGCGCTTGGAGCAGGAACTTATTCACTTGCAGTAAACACACTTTATCTAAACGCATTATTTGTTGCGTTTCCGTGGTTTTATAAGTTTTACAATGGACAAGCCCGGCTCACAAGGAAGACAATTGAGAAAAAAGAAGATGCAAGAAAGCAGAAATACGCTCAACATTGTGAGGTGGCATTAAAAAAACTATTGGAAAAATATCCTATAGAATTCAAATGAGTTCAAATTATTTCTTCCTGCATAACTCCGTACGCAAATCTTTATATTTCATATTAAGTATTATTTTACTGTGTTGTGTTTTTTCTTGTAAGGAGTATATAAAAAGCGAAGACGAAAACAATGAGATAAATTTTACCGAGCACATTTCACCAATCGTTTATAAAAACTGTAGTCCATGTCATAGACCGGGGCAGGCAGGCCCATTTTCTCTATTAACATATAATGACGTAAGACGGAATGCCAACAAAATCAAATTTGCAGTTTCAACTCGTTACATGCCACCCTGGCCTGCTGACCCTAGTTATTCGCATTTTTTAGGCGAGCGCGTTTTAAGTGAGCATGAAATTACTTTAATAAAAAAATGGATCGACAACAAAATGCCTTCAGGCGATACGGCTCGTTTAGTTGTTCCCGAATTCATTGAATCTTCTTATTTCGGTAAACCTGACCTAGTAGTGAAAATGCAATCACCTGTTGAGCTGAAAGGTAACGGAGAGGATAATTTTCTCGTTGTAAAATTACCTTACGAAATAGAAAAAGATACTTTTGTTCGTTTGATTGAATTTGTTCCGGGAAAACGAAAACTTATTCATCATGTAAATGGTCACACAATTTCATATGATTCTGACAAGAAAAAAAATGTTTTTTCCGGAAAAAACATTTTGCCGGATATGTTGGATAATTTTAATGTTGCCTTCACAGAGATGGGCTTACAACACGACGACGGCAGTTTTCCTGTTTTAACTCCCGGGACAGTTTATTATTTACCGGGCTACACGCCCCCAAAATATCCTGATAATGTCGGAGGTTATTTTTTAAAACGTAAAGGGGCTTTTTTACTTAAGAACATACACTATGGGCCAACCGCTCAGGATGTTTATGATTCATCATACATTAATGTTTTTTACAGAAAAAATCCTCCTGAAAGAATCGTTCGGGAAATTCAGCTTGGGACCTTTGGACTCAGTGAAATAGAACCGGAATTTACCATTCCTGCAAATGAAGTTAAAACCTTTCACACGCACTGGACCGTTCCCTATGAAATTTCTTTACTGTCTGTTAATCCTCACATGCATTTATTGGGCAAAAACTTTGTTTCGTATGCAGTAACTCCCGGTAAGGATACAATCCCTATAATTAGAATAAATAAATGGGATTTCAGGTGGCAGTATTATTATACTTTTAAGAAGGTGCTGAGGATTCCTAAAGGAAGCGTTATTCATGCATTTGCAACATTCGACAACACCAAAAATAATTTACTAAATCCATATTCTCCGCCAAAAACTTTTTACGAAAGAAAAGGAAAAGAGAGTATGAAAACAACGGAAGAGATGTTTCAACTCATACTTTCGATTTTACCTTACAAAGCCGGTGATGAAAAAATGAGTCTCGAGCCGTAGCCTTAGAAACTTAAGCTGAAGCCGCCTTTAATTCCCCATTTTTGGGCGCCAGGAATATCCTTGTAAGACAATCTCCAAAACGCATCAAGCCTAAAAATTTTCGCAATATTTTCAACGCCCACGGAAACCTCCTGATATGGTCCCGAGTTGAGAGAATAAAGCGTATTCGGAAAAATCAATTCGCGCTTATTCACATCACTAATAGAACCAAAAAGAATTTTATAGGTTACTACCTCTCTCCATTTCAACCTACGAAAGAGAGGGATTTTATTGAAGAATAAGCCTTCGAAGTGATGAAAAACCCATAGTGAAGCATACTGATCGCTAACAAACTCATAAAAGTTCATTGTGTTGTATGCCATGTAATCATAAATATAAGTTACGTTTCCACCATGAAGCTCAAGAAGCGGGTAGGGGGCAGCACCCCAGAATTTCCCTGCCTCCAGCGTAAAATCTGTATAACCTAAGAGAGGATTAATTCTGATGCGGTCATCAATTTTTACAACAGCTTTTCTATAAGAAAATTGTCCCTCATATAAATTTGGAATTGATGAGGTGAGGCTTACTTGCAATATTGGATATTTTGTTCCCAGCGAGGCACGATCGAAAGCTCCGCTAACAAATTTTTCATCGTATGCAAACCTGGCAAGTAAACGGAGCTCAGAGGTTCTTAAATATGGATAAAAACCAATTTGATTGTCTTCTTGCAGGTAATTATAAGTCATGCCTGCAGTAGGAGCAAGTTTTCTGTTAACAAAAGTTGCTTTTGTTGTTAGGCCATATTTCCATTCCTTTTCATACCAAAGCATGGTCTCATCAACCCTTGTTAATGAATTCAAAGGCGTTCTTCTGAAAAAAGATGCAAAGAAATTATCTTGAGAAAATCCATTTTGACTTTGTCCTAAGATTTCAAGATCGCTTTTATAATTTATTCCTATCAATTGTCTTAAAGGTGTTTTATTAAGGAAAGATTTAAAACCAAGGTTATATTTGAATTGTTCATCTTTAAATCCATAGGCAACGTAGCCTGACAATTGATACCATTCAGAGAACTGATTACTTGTTCTTCCGCCAAACCGTAAACGCATTCCCTCAAGCAAATTGTAACTCAGCATATTCGAGTAGGGGCCTATTTCAAAATTACCCAAGACCTCGTAGCCCGAAATAATTATTGTGAATATATCCACCCAAGTTCTATACACGGGAAGCGTTTGTAAGGTATCAATCATTTTTATGATTTTCTTTTCATTTGAGCTAAGAGAATCGTGTCGGTTTTTTTCCCAGAAATCATCGGTTTTTTTTGTAGCGTCGTCTTTAACTTCAACGTTCTGCCCTTCTGTGAAAAATGAAGTTTGTTTAGGTTGATTGGTAATTATTTTTTTGTAGGATGTTGTTTTTCTTCCGTAAATACCGGCCATACCCTCCTTAACAGAGAAATCTATAACCAACCTATCTTTTTCCAGCATCCAGCTACTGTCTGCATAAGTATACTCCTGAATGATATTAGCGGCTTGTATGAAGTTAATGTTGGCGTCTTTGGGAATACTCATTTCCAGACGCCTCAACCCAAAAGTTGTATCGGCAATCCACATATTGCCAGAAAACAAGAGTTCCATTTTACGCTTTGGCTTAAACCGGATGTGATAACACCTTGTATTTCCAATGAACATACTGTCTTCGAGATAAAATTTGTAATAAAAGATGGCATTATCACTAACAGGACTTACAAACTGTTTTCCAAAAACAAGAATATTATTGTCGTAGATATTGATGTTTTGGTACATGTCACCCATTACCTGGCTAACACTGTTGTTTTCAATTCCTGTTACACGACTGGCAAGAATTATTTCTTTTTTCAGTTTAGGATTGTCTCTGTAATAAAACTCAGAAAGGTTTTCTACCATGAAAATTGGTAAAAAAGGCTTCTCTCCATTTGAATTTGAACTGTCAACATTGTCAAAAATAAATTTTAAGGGTTTCATGACCTTTTTCTCTTTAAGAGATTTCGGGATATTGTTGAGGTCAAATTCAATTTTATTATAAACTTCATATTGGTAAGACTTTAATTTTTTCTTGTCGTTTTTCTCTTTGTTTGCAACAACTTGTCTGATTATTCTGTGCGCAGGGTTTTCTCCGGGCTTTACCACAACCTCTTCCAGTGAAAAAACCTCCAGGCCCACATTTATTACTTGTGTTTCCCCGTTTTTTACCGCAAAAGATTTACTAACGTAACCCGTATAGGCAATTTGAATAGAGTCAGACTTTAATTTTGTTTCAATTCTGTAATTCCCATCAAAGTCCGAATTTGTACCAACTGAGGTGCCTTTTAAATTAATAATTGCAAAGGGTATTGCTTCTCCTGTTGCCTGATCAAAAACGCGACCTGTAATCACAGTTTGAGTCAACATTAATATTGGCAAAAAATGAAAAAGTAAAAACGCCCTTTTAATCATTTGATTTAAATCAACAGATGAAATTAAAGAAAAAATAAATTACCCGCACCAATACCATCATATTTAAGTAAAAACAATAAAACACTCTCAATGGCTAATAAAATCATTAATTGTTTCACACGTTTTAATTATTCCCTCAAGGTTAAGGGTGTGGCCTGCACCTTCAATAAGCACGAACTTTGATCCATTAATGTTTTCAGCAACCGCTTTACCCATATGAACAGGAAATAAAAGATCTTTTTCGCCATGAATTATGAGGGTAGGTGAATTTATTTTGTTTAATTCTTTCCGATAGTCACCTCTTGCTTTTGTGGCCTGCATCAATTTAATTAATGCAGAAGAATCCTGGTTTAATTCTGTTCTTGCCTGCTTCATGAGTTCAATCGGAATAATTGGGCTATTGAAATAATTTTCACTTAAAACAGTTGGAAGCATCACATCGAGCATAAGAGGATAACCTCCTATTTTTATTGCGTTTTCCCATGCGGCCTCAATCGCAATATAGTATGGCGTTTTATAACAAAAGCTGCTCATTAGAATCAGACGATCAAGTTTTTCAGGAAATAATACGGCAAAATGTTGTGCAACCAGGCTTCCATACGAAAGGCCCGCGATGTTCGCGCTCTTTAAACCAATATTATCAAGTAAATCTGCAACATCTACGGCGTGCTCATTAAAGTTTTGCCACTCTCCTGTTTTTTCAGATTTACCCTGAAAAATGAAATCCATTAAAACCAGACTGTGATTGTTAAGCTTTGGCTCCATTAAAGCCCAAGACATGGTACTTTGTGTAAGCCCATTTAACAAAACCAGTGTTTTACCACTGTTACCCTTTTTTGTTTCATAATAAAGAAGGCGTCCGGAACGAGTTTTAAAATACATTTTTAAAATTTAAGAATATTTTCAAAAAAACACTTGCAAGCAAAAAAATCCATTTTTAAGTTTGATAAAAATATGTTTTCAAACGACAGTAAATATATAACTCTTCCTGTTTTTCCACTGAATTATTTAGTTCTGCCCGGAGAACAAAAGGAGCTTCATATTTTTGAGGCAAGATACAAAGAGCTTATTAGGGATTGTCTTCAGAACAATGCCTGTTTTGGAATTGTTTTGCCAAAAAAGTTAAAAGGTGGTGTTTCAGACTATGGTGTTTTGGTAAAAATTGTGCGAGTGAACAAAACACACCCCTCAGGAGAATTGGATATTGTTGTTGAAGGAATCAACGTTTTTAAAACAGTTAAGTTCGTTTCTGTTTTGTCTCCAAAACTTTATGGGGCCGCAACCGCCGAAATGATTTATCATCAAGAAAATTTTTGTTCTGAGGAAACACTAAATTTATTTCAGCAATACACCGAAGCAACAAGTGAAACAGGGGTTCTTTTATCAAAAGAAACAACGATTTTTCAGATGGCAGAAAGAGTGGGACTCTCAAGTGAGGAAAGATTAAAGCTCGCATCTTTTGCAGATGATAAGCAAAGAGAAGAGTTGTTGAGGGGAAAACTAAGATTACTGATAAAGGTTTGTGAGATAGAAAAAAAATTGAACGGGGATTTTTGGTTGAACTAGTGTATTATTGGTTCTTCCTTTTATTGAGTTCATCTCTGATTTTAGCGGCTAGCTCATATTGCTCTTCATCTTCAGCAGTGGCGAGCATGTCTTTAAGTTCAGCTGTACTTTTAGAAATGTAAGAGTCAGACGTTTCTATCTCTTCTTTTTCAGATTCTTCTTCTTTGGTTTCTGTTTTTTCGGCATCGCCTTCTAAAACAACACCGGCGGAAGAAAGTATAAAATCGAAAGTATAAATTGGGCACTGGAAACGAATCGCAAGTGCTATTGCGTCAGAAGTGCGTGCATCAATTTCAACCTCTTGTTCATCTCGAACGCAAATTAATTTCGCGTAAAAAATACCTTCGGATAAGTTATAAATGATTACTTCAGAAACAGAAACATCAAAACTCTCTGCAAAAGTTTTAAAAAGATCGTGAGTGAGTGGCCTGGTTGGAACCATCTTTTCCAGCTCGATTGCAATAGCTTGGGCTTCAAAGCCCCCAATAACAATAGGTAGCCTTCTGTTTCCCTCAACCTCTCCCAACACCAAGGCATAAGCCCCTGCCTGCGTCTGGCTGTATGACAAAGCAACAATATCAAGCCTGATTTTTTTACTCATGTAAGAGGTAAATGCCCTGAATTAATAGAAAAACTAATTTACAAAAAAATCAATTGGCAACTGATTTAAACTTTTTAAAAGCAGCAATTAATTTGGGTAAAACCTCAAAAGCATCGCCTATAATACCGTAGTCAGCGCTTTTGAAAAAAGGAGCTTCTTTGTCGTTATTAATTACAACAATTGTCTTGCTTCCGTTTACTCCTGCAAGATGTTGAATAGCCCCGGATATGCCTATAGCTATGTAAAGGTTAGGACGAATTGCAATACCCGTTTGACCAACGTGTTCGTGATGAGGTCTCCAGTGCATATCGGAAACCGGACGCGAACAAGCGGTTGTTGCGCCCAAAGTTGTGGCAAGCTCTTCAACAAGCCCCCAATTTTCGGGACCTTTCATACCTCTGCCTGCAGATACTACCAACTCTGCCTCGGGTAATGGTACAGCCCCTGCGGAAGATATAGATTTTACCTCTTTCACAATAATTTTTGAAGCAGACAGAACCACTTCTTGGGTAATATCCTGAACGCTTGCTGTATTTGAAGCAGAAACAACAGGAAATGAATTAGGAAGTAAGGAGATTACTTTTATATCTGAGTTTATGGAATAAACTGCGGTTGCTTTTCCGCTGAATACATTCTTTTTTAAATCCATTGAATTACCATTAATAACAGGATAATCAACAGCTCCCGCAACGTAACCGGCCCTAAGACGCGCGGCCAACCTTGGCGCAACCGCTTTTCCTGTTACATCGAATGATAAAACAACAACTTTAGAGCCCGATATTTTCACCGCTTGCTCAATCATTGATGAGGTGAGCGATGAGTCCTGATGATTCAAGACATCATTTTTTACGGTAAATATTTTTTTCGCTCCTGCGCTTCCGATTTCCTCGAGATGAGTAGGCTCAGCGTTTGCAACAATTGCAATACATTCGATTCCTAACAGGGATGCAATTTTTGATCCGTAATTCACGGACTCAAGAGAAGATTTTTTTACTCTGCCCTTTGAAATTTCTGTAAATACTAGTACTGACATTTTAAAAAATTTATTTAAATGACTTTTGCTTCTGTGTGTAATAGATTAACCAAATCATCCGGCTTATCTGCATCAATAAATTTACAAGCCGTTCTTCCTGCGGAGAGCGCAAAAGATTTTACACTTGTCAATTTTTCTGATGCGGCAGCTTCAACTACCTTAATTGGTTTTGTTCTTGCCGCCATAATACCGCGCATGTTAGGAATTCTTTGTTCAGCCATACCTTTAGCACAGGATATTACTAATGGAGTTGAACACTCTACTATTTGACTTCCTCCATCAATATCGTGTTCTATACTTGCTACACTTCCATTAATATCCAGTTTTGTTGCCATCGAAATGAAAGGCAAATCCATCAGGCCCCCAACCATTGCACCAACAGAAGAGCCATTGTAATTAATAGTTTCCTTTCCAACCAAAATCAAATCGTAATTGTTTTCGTTGGCGTATTTTGAAATTTGTTCCGCAACAAAATAAGCATCCGGCCCCTCTGCGTTTACTCTAACGGCATCATCTGCTCCAAGGGCTAGCCCCTTACGTATTGTCGCTTCACTATCGGCAAGGCCAACATGAAACAAAGTAACAAGTGTTGCTTTACCTGTTTCTTTAAGCTCGAGGGCACGAACAAGGGCGTACCACTCATCGTAAGGATTGATGATGAACTGAACACCTGCTTTATTGAATTCAGTGTCTCCGTTTGCAAATGCAATTTTGGTAGTAGTGTCAGGAACATTACTGATTGCGACTAAAATTTTCATGTTTTTTTATCGTATTAAAAAAGGTTGGTAAAGGTAAGTATTTCGAAATGAAAACAAAACCTATCATGATACAAAAATAAGCTGATAACCGTAGCTGATAAATAGATTGTTCAGTACAGCTTGGAAAGAGATTCTACAATTTTTAATACAGCAGGGCATATTAAAGAATTCTTGTAGGTTAAATCCAAGACCTGATACATGTTTTTCCTGTTGGTATGAGGGTATTCACGACAAGCGGCAGGCCGGTCTTCATATACGACGCAAAAATTATCACCATCCAGAAAAGGGCAGGGCGATGACTTAAGCACATAATCTTTGTCCTCATCAATGCGTAAATATTTTTCAATAAAATCACCCGGTTTAATTTTCAGTCTTTTTGCCACTCTGTCAATGTCTTTTTGATAAAAAATTGGCGAGGTTGTTTTACAGCAATTGGCACACGTCAAGCAGTCTAACGTTTCAAACACTTCATCATGTAAAGTGTGGAATTTATTATCAAGATCTCTCGGAGGTTTTCGCTTTAATTTTTTAAGAAATTTTTCATTCCCCTTTTTTCTGGCATCATTAAGTTTTACAATTTCTTCGGATGGGTTTATCATTTTTCAATCAATCCTCTAATTTATTTAATTATTTGTTCTTTTCAGTCATGAGGAGTAAATGACTTATTTATACTTTTGAAAAACAATAGTTGTAAATTTTAAAAGATTGTTGAAATGAGTATTGCTCTACCAAATTCAATAAGAGACCTAGAAGAAATTCAAGAATTAATCGGTGCTCACATTATTAGAACCCCGGTTATAGAGAGCGTAATTATAAATGAAATGACACAGTCAAGGGTTTTCTTTAAGTGCGAAAACTTTCAGCGAATCGGGGCTTTTAAAGCAAGGGGTGCACTCAACGCAGTTCTTAGATTGAGCAAAGATGAATTAGCAAAGGGGGTGGCGACCCACAGCAGTGGAAATCACGCTCAGGCACTTGCTTATGCTGCAAAAATTGCGGGCACAAAGGCAATAATAGTAATGCCTGAAAATTCCAACAAAACAAAAATAGAAGGTGTAAAAAGATTGGGTGGCGAAATTATTTTTTGTAAACCAACAACGGAAGACAGAGAAAAGAAACTGGAGGAGTATTTGAAAAAGTCAGGGGCGTTTTATGTGCCTCCGTATAATCATGAGTGGGTTATTGGCGGACAAGGCACAGCGGCAAAAGAACTTCTCGAGGACCATCCGGAAATAGAATTGATGTTAACACCAACGGGTGGTGGGGGGCTACTCAGCGGAACAGCTTTGGTTTCGAAATTAGTTAACAATAAAATAAATGTTTTCGGCGCAGAGCCTGAAAATCTTAACGACGCCAAAAGGAGTTTTATTAGCGGCAAGATAGAAAAAAACGAAATTGGAAAATCGTCTGTCGCAGACGGCCTTAGAACCACGCTGGGAGAAATTACACTTAAATGTATATTGGAAAACGTAAGCGATATTTTTACGGTTACCGAAGAGGAAATTATCCAAAGCATGAAATTAATGTGGCAGTATTTAAAAATAACAGCAGAACCTAGTTGTGCTGTAACTTTGGCCGCCGTTTTAAAAAACCCTACACTTTTCAAGCAAAAAATAACGGGAATAATTGTTTCTGGCGGCAATGTTGATCTGGAAGAAGTGCCTTTTTTGAAATAATTTTACTTCTTTTATCAAAAAATTGCTTTTAATCATTTTATTTTTGTAAGTTTACCCCTTGTTAAATAATTAATTTCAATTTACATGAATCTTTACATTGGAAACCTTGCCTGGGGAGTAACTGATCAGGACCTTAATGAATTATTGGCCCAGTACGGTAGTGTTACATCTGCAAAAGTTGTTACAGACAAGATTACTAGAAGAAGCCGCGGCTTTGGTTTTGCTGAAATGCCTAACGATCAAGAGGCACAAAATGCTATTAACGACTTGAATGGAAAACCGTTAAAAGGCAGGAACATTACTATTAATGAAGCAAGGCCTAGAACAAACAGAGAAGGCTAATTAATTCCTTTATTTTCAGGCGTTTATCTTTTAGGGAAACCATCCCTTAACTTTCTTTTTAACTATTCCAAACTGGTTTTCAGATTTTTAGGTTCGTTCGTAAAATAATTGTATTTTTGCGGCAATATTTCCTCAATGGATAAAAATGTCAGTTTTGCGGGTTTGAGCAATAATTTCCCCGCAGTGTTAAAACAAAGGGTTGATGAGTACTTTAAATCGAACAACCTTCGTCAAACGGGCAACGCTCGCCTGTATGCAAAAACAATTATTCTGTTAATAGTTTGTTTTTCCTCGTACTGGGTTGCAGTCTTTGTTGATTTACCTTTTATTTATAAATGTCTTATTGGAGTTGTTTTCGGATTAACAAACGCCGGAATAGGATTTTGTGTTATGCACGATGGTGCTCACGGATCATACTCTCAGAAACCCTGGTTAAATAACCTTATGGGTTACACCCTCAATTTATTTGGAGGAAGTGTTTATTTCTGGAAAATCAAACACAACGTAATCCATCACAATGTAACCAATATTGAGGGTCATGATGACGACATCAACCTTAGGCCTTTAATGAGGACCTGTGAACATCAACCCTATCATAAATTTCATAAACTGCAACACGTTTATGGGATTTTCCTTTATTCACTAACAACTATTTGGTGGATATTATTCAGGGACTTTTTAAAATATTTTTCCGGTAAAATTGCTTCAAAAAAAATAGGAAAGATGCCTTTGTCTGAGCACCTGATATTCTGGTTCACTAAACTTTACTATTTCACAACATTTCTTGTTCTTCCTATTTTGCTAATGGGACCAACAAAAGCAATATTGTTTTTTCTGGTTTGGAACTTTTCAATGGGTTTTGCCCTTGCAATTGTATTTCAATTGGCTCACGTTGTTGAAGACACTGATTTCCCACTTCCTGCCGATGGAAGCAATAAGATTAACCACGATTGGTTTTATCATCAGTTTGCAACTACGGCAAATTTTGCAACACAGCACCCAATCATCACCTGGTATACAGGTGGATTGAATTACCAGGTTGAACACCACTTATTTCCGAGAATAAGTCATATACATTATCCTTCAATCCATCCAATAGTCAAAAAAACCTGTGCGGAATTTAATGTTCCTTACAATGAATTTCCGAGTATGTGGAGCGCTATTATCTCTCATTTCTCGGTTTTAAAAAAACTGGGAAAGGAGAAGAATCCCGTTATCAAGGAAAAAAATCCCTCCACAGAGCTGGTAGGAGCATAGGGAAATTTTTCTGTTTAATTTTAAAATAAAACATGAGTTCTAAGCCGCTATTTATATTTTTTTTACTCTTGTTTTTTAAATCAACGTATTCTCAGAGCAGTTTCAGTAATTCATGGTTAGAAGTTGAAAAAGAGCTTACAGCATGGGACTCTGTAAGGGGTTCGTGGCTTGCAGGCAGTTTGATTTCGTTGGCAGAAAACAAAATGCTTCCAGAGAGAAATTTTCAGGGCGACTTAACACCTTTTGAGCTTATAAAAACGTTGCCTGCGGAAAGAAGAGAAAGAATTATATCGCAAATTGGCAGAAATCAAAATATAAATAAAGTCGATGAAATTAAAAGCACATTTATTGCTTCGTTATTTCAAAAAACAAATTGTTCAACGGTTACAGGAAGAAGTTACGGCGACCCACATATTTCTACGTTTGATAAAGCAAATTATTCATTCCAAACAGTAGGGGAGTTCATTATGTTATCAATGTATGGCGGTAACATTCAATTACAGTCAAGGCAGAAACCGCAAAACCAAAATGTTTCGCTTAATACTGCAATAGCCATTAATTTATTCGGAGACCGTATTGGGCTTTACGCCTCCGATGGTCCTGAAAATGGATCAAGGTTAAGAATAAATGGAATTACCTATGATAACGCGAATAATTTTGTACTCCCGCATGGCGGAAGCATAAGGGTCAACGGAAATGATTTCGTTTTTTCCTCACCCACAGGCGAAGCGATAGTTGCACAGATACGCAGAACAGGAAACATGGACTTTATTAATGTGAATTTTCATCTTTTTTCCTGTGAAAAAGAAAATGTTTCGGGGCTTTTGGGCAATGCAAACGGAGACCCGGATGATGATTTTTCAATAAAATCAAAACGACCTTCTGTGTCTTATTCTGCTTTATTCGGGAACTCCGTGTTTTCTAAAATAGGAGCGCAGGCAGAAAAACAGTATTTATCCTTTCTTGCAATTCAGTTTGCAGAACAGTGGCGCGTGAATAATGAAAACACACTTTTTGAATATGGCCCCAAGCAAAGCACCAACACATTTACAGACAGAACTTTTCCAAGGACCCACCTTACCTTGAATGATCTAACACCACAACAACAAAGCGAAGCGAGAAATCGATGTGAAGCAAATGGTGTAACGGGAGAGGATCTTCGCGGTTGTATTTTTGATCAGGGGTTTATAAATCTTGATCCAAGTCCGAGGGCTCCAGTACCAGATTTTATTAAAGGGGCATCTTTGAATGAAAATGTGTTAACATCAGGCCGTGAAATTGTTGTTGTACCAAGATTAAATAAAAATCAAATCAAGAAATTTTTAAAGACCAGCCCATTGAAAAAAGAGCAGTTTTTAAATAAAATTTTAACCCCGAAGAATATTCTTCCAAAAACCCAATCCTCACCGGTACAAACGCCCAACATACCAATATTAACTCCCAAATCCAATAATCCAATTCAGATAAAGCCAAAGTGATTTGAATTTTTTCTACGGAAACCCTATGAAAAACTTTTTATCATTTTTTAATTAGCCTAGCTCCCTTTGTTATCTTTGCTTTCCTGAAAAAAGATGGGAATATTTTCCAATAGAAACATAAATGAAAACCCTTTGGGTGAAATGTCTTTCATTCAACACCTTGAGGCACTTCGTTGGCATTTAATTAGGTCTATCATTGTAATTGGAATCTTTACCGGTGTTTATCTATTTTTCAGTGAATTACTTTTTGACAAGGTAATTTTTGCTCCTAGAGATCAAAGTTTTCCTACCTACGGAATAATGTGCAGGATGGGACAAGTTTTTAATCTGGAAAAGGAAGTATGTATTACTGTAACGCAAAAAAAATTACAAACGCTAGGTGCCTCTGAGCAGTTTACAACCTACATATGGATTTGTTTTCTTGCCGGTTTAATTACGGGATTTCCTTATCTGCTTTATGAAATCTGGAAATTCGTGAAGCCTGCATTAAAGGATACAGAATCTCGTCCCGTTCGCGGATTTGTTTTTATTGGTTCTTTTTTATTTGCCACAGGGGTTGTTTTTGGGTTTTATGTGTTGTTTCCGTTATCGTACAATTTTTTAATATCATTTAATATTGGAAGCGGAAAATTTGTTGAGACTAACAATACGCTTGACGATTATGTTTCTTTAATCAGTACCATGTGTTTGTTAACAGGACTTGTGTTTGAGATGCCGATAATTGTACATTTTTTAACTCGTTTGGGAATTTTCACTCCTCAGTTCATGAGGAAATACCGAAAGCACGCAGTGGTAGTGATTCTTATTATTGCGGCATTTATAACACCATCGCCAGACATCATGAGTCAGCTTATTGTTTTTGCTCCGTTGTACGTATTGTATGAGATCAGCATCATTGTTAGTGCAAGAACATTAAAAAACATGAATGCACGTCAGCTGAAGTAATGTAAGTTGAAATATTTGACGTAATTATTTTTATTATTTCCTGCGAATTTAAAACTCACAACTTAGGTATTGGTGTTTGACAAGAAAATAAATACGGCGATTATTTATTAACTATAACCTTTATCGTTTTTACATTAGAATTATTATCTAAAACATTCAGTAAGTAAAAGCTACTCTAAAGAGCTTTTAGCGGATATTCCTGCAGTTGCAATAATTCCAATCACTTTTTTACCAATATCTGGTCAAATATATAATTGATCTCGATGCATTGTTCGGTTATTTCATTTAGTTGATCGAGCCATTCATTTATCTTTATTTGCCATACGTCATCACCACGCTCTCTAAGCACATCTGCTTTTATGTTACGATAAAGTTTTTCTCCCGATTTGTTGTAGAAACTTATTTTATCAGTAGAGGATTTTATCATATGTCTCGATACAGGCTTCTGAAGATGTTTAAAACATATACAGATTGAACAGATACTTTCATGTATAGAGCAGCAAAGGGCAATCATTGGTTCTGTACCTTTAAAATCTTCGAAAAGAAAGTCAATTGTGTTACAGGCTTCCATAATTCGCTCTGCGATTCGTTCTGAAGTTTTGGCGATAGCAACAATATCTTCACGGCTGATATCTGTAAGGAAATTGTGGTCGAGTCCGGATATAATATTTAAAGACAAGGAATGTACTTTCTTTTCGAGTTCTTGAACTCGTACAGTTAAGGCGCGTCTTTCTATTTTGGAATTCGTTCCGGAAAGCGACAGAAGGAGTTGAGACATTTCTTGTAAATGTGCCAATAGTATATCCAAACGATTCAGAAATTTTTTATCCGTTGAAAAGAAAAACCTGTTAAATAACTCTGCTAGATAACTCATTCTGCATTTTAATGAATTGAATCAACTCTTGGTGAAAGGATAAATATTTAAAAATCCAAAAGGAACCAACCAATTCGCACCGGAACAAAAGCATAGGCCGGACGTTGATGGTTGTTTCCTTTCAATCAATAACCCAAAAATAATTTCATTTTTTAGTGATTGAGTTAATGTAAGGTTAAGATTACATTCTTTTAGTGTTAATGATGTTTTTATAACTAAAAAATCAAATATTCTTAAAATAAGTAAACTGCAAATAAATTTTCTTTGCAGAAAAAAAATGGTTTTACCTCTTATACTCATAATCGAAAACAAAAACAAAGTGTCTGAGACACTTAAAAACAATTTGTTTTTTGAAGGCTATGATTTTTTATCTCTAACAGAAAATAATGAGCTCAAAAGAGTTGTATTGTCTTTATTGCCCGAAATAATTGTTATGGAAAGTGATTTGCTTAGAGAAACCATGCCGGTAGTAAAGTCAATAATCAGCCAAACAGATTACCATCCCCGGTTACTTACTTTTGATGCTGTGTCAAATCTTTTTTCAGTTGTGGAAATCTTTACAGGGTA
Source organism: Bacteroidota bacterium (assembly GCA_046302135.1). Taxonomy (GTDB): domain Bacteria; phylum Bacteroidota; class Bacteroidia; order B-17B0; family Aurantibacillaceae; genus AM-1111. The sequence goes on from JBKCIQ010000091.1 coordinate 59,319, forward strand.
CCATATAGCGGATCATCACTTTGAAGTGTGTGAGCTCAGGGATTTTACAAATCGTGTGGTGAGTTTGAATTAACCTTGCCGGCAAAGGGAGAGCTTTTTTAATTTGTATACTACCTTTTGTTGTTTATTTTATTATGACGTCCTGATCAGGATTCTTTTGACTTTATCGTTTTGCGATACAATAAACATAGCCATCAAATTTTCTTGAATAAAAATGAACCTGTTTGTGAATGCTGTCAATTTTAATTATAGGTAATGGTTCCCATTTGGTTGAATCTTTCATGTCCGTAAGCATATTCGAGAAATTATCAATTTTTATGCGATAAGGTTTGTACTGTTGTACGGAATTAAACAAGTTGACATTTTCAAATGGAAACTTTACCAATGCATCTTTTAGTAATTCGTTTATGCTGCATTTAAAAAACGCAATCCCATTCTGGTTGTTATTAATTACAACATTAGGAATGTCACCGGAATGGACAAAGTAATATTCTCGGAATATTGTTTCATTGCTTAGGCAAGAAAGAGGACTAAAAACAATACTTCCTTCCGTTAAAACATAGTTTTGAGTGTTAGTATTGTAAGCTCTGGGAACGGAAAAAGTTATTTCGCATCCCGAAGACTGGATTTGAACAACTTTATCAGTTGTTAGTGGATAATCAGGTTTTGATTTCTTGCATGATTGAAGAAAAATAAAAAAACCACAAATGATATAAAAAAAATTCTTCATTGTTTTATTCTGTAAATATCAAAATTGATTTGGCCATTAATACCGTAAAAATAGCGGTAGTAGCCATTTCTGTCCGGTGCGTAAATTGTGCGTTCTCCAATTACCCCTAAAGAAAAACGATTGATCTTATAAGTTATTCCGGCACATATCATTGGCAGAATGCGTCTCACCTCAGAGGTAAAACTATTCCAATGACGAATAGTCCAGTTAATTCGAATACCAGCATTAAGAGTAAAATAGTTTGGTTTATTTCCTCTTATTAATCGGTAGCCGATTTTGTGCTCTTGGGTAATTGATGAATATTCATTCACAAGACTAAGTCTTTCTTCAAAAAGATCAACATTAGCTGGATTATTGCTTAAAAACAGGTAATATGTGTTATCAAATACTTTCACGGCTCCTTCATATTTCAAATGAAAAAACCTGTAGCTTATTGCGTTCCTGACAAACCAACGCCTTGATTGCCGAATAGATTTTTCATAATAAACGGATAAAGTCGGACTCAAAGAAGTTTGTTTTGCTTTTTTTCTGACCTCCACCATTACAAATCCATAATAAAAATAACCGTCTTCAAAAGTAGCATCATTATTAAAAGAATACTCAACATCAGAAACGTTATATCCGGTTACGGTATCTTTAGCGATTTCCAAGCCACCATCAATCGGACGTTCAAATGAAATTCCAAGCGTAGCCGGAGCAACGTAGGCCTGTTCTGTCACCTTTGTGCCTGTATTTGATTTAGTCAGAGGAATTTTTTTAGATGCCTGATAACTTAGGACATTATATTTCAATGTACAGTAAGACGTATTTGTGTAAGAGTGTATGAGTGAATTTAAGGGCATTAATGTTCGGTCGTGGTAAAAACTTATACCCAAATGACGAAAATTTATCCCAAACCCTAACGAAAGAGTGTTAACGGAAGAAAAAGTTTTTTTCAACCAGTTTTCATAATTAGAATAATTGTAAGCCAGAGAAATTGAACTAATATTATCAAATTTGTTATAGTAATAGTGGTATCTGGTAATGCCTGCGAAAACAAATGGCTGTAACAATTTATTAGAAAAAAATTCTCGCCCGCAGTACAATCTTGTGCTCAGATGGCGCTGAACGAATTCGGAGGGCTTTGCAATGTTAGGCAGCGCACCCGATGGCTGAATGTCCTCTTGTTTATATCTTATTTCAGAATAGGACTCCCGTAGCCCGATAATCCAGCCGTTTTTTTGAAAATATTCCAAATATAAAGCAGGGGCACTAGCCTTTACATCACTTTTAAAACCCGTCATGTAAAACTGATTTCCGTAGTAGTAGTTCGTATCAATATTTATTACATCATTACTGATTTTTACTGAATTCAATAATGAGTATTCTCCACCGAAAACTAACTGCTGTTGAAAAATTTGTTTTGAAATCAAAAACAATAATATGATTGTGGCAATCTTTTTCACTTGATAAAAAAGTCGTTATAAATATTCTCGCTTCTTGATGTTGGAATTTGAAGGCCGTTTGACACTCGCTTTACTTCACCGGTAAGATACTCTTGCAATTCGCTTAAAAATATTTTTCCGTCCTTATTGATATCGGCTATACGCTTTTTCATTCCATTCAAAAGACAATATGTAAAAATTCCGTTATTCCATTTTTCGCCTTCTATTGCATATTCAGCACCGCCCGCAGATGAAATCACTGTAACACCGTTGTTGTTTCTCAAGTCGGTGAAAATCATTTTTGAAAACTCAAGTGATTTTTTTAGTCCAACCGCGCCCTCTTTTGAAACAACGCCCCCCTTTATCGAACGAAATACAAGCTTGCCCTCGTTAATATAAGTTTCTTCAGATCTAATTACATCATCCTTGTCGAGTTCACCAGAATGACAGGCATCGATAAAAAAAACTTTAGAACGAGCGGGAATTTTTTCAATAGCATGGAGCAGACTGTCATATGAAATTCCTTTCTTCGAAGGAGAAATAAAGTTAACCTCTGTGGTGCTTAAAAAATAATTTAAGTTAGCATCCAGAATCCCGTGACCGGCAAAAAAAACTATTACATGATCATCAACTGAGATGTTATTCAGTTTTTCAATAGCCGACATAACGGAGGCGCTTGTTACTTCTTCATTGATTATTGTTTTAGTATGAATTTTTTTGAATGCCCTGTTTTTTTTAAAAAAGGAAGCGACATCCAAAGCGTCTTTTCCTGCGTACTTTAAATCAAATTCTTTTTGGTTGAACTTTCCTGAGCCAATAGTAAGCACATATAAATTGGGTTTTTCTGAGCTTGTCTGTTCAACGAAAAATCCTTCTTTGAACGAACTTATACCGAACGAATTTGTTGCAAAAATCTGAATAAAGTTGTTGCCTTGACTGAGTTGTATCGAAACAGAATCGGCAACTTGTTTTTTACCTTGATAATTTTTCTCCCTGTAACTGACTCCGTTAATGAGGACGTTTATTTTAGTTATCCCGCGCAAAGAGTCGGAAGCGCTGAAGGAAAGTAGATATTTTTTTTTGTTGGTGGATTTAATTTTTTCGGATTCAATTTTTAACTCCGGTATCGATTTAACATCGCTCTTAATATTATCTTCTCTCAGACCCAGCCATTTGATTCGTTTACTGTAAGCCAACTTAAAAAGTTGCAATTCCTGCTCGCCTGCAAAAGGCAGTCTTGACAACACTTTTTCTGGGCGGTTATAAATAATGTCAAATTGATCAAACGGGTACACACAAAGTCCTTTTCTAAATCCGACATTTTGAACACTTCCTTTTGAACTGTAATAGAAATTTTCCGGTGACAAATAGAGAAAATCTTTCTCATAACTCAATAATGTTACAATTTCTTTTCCGTCTTTTAGGGTCCATATTTTTAAAGACCCGTCTTCAGAGGAGGAATATAGTAGGTCGTTCTCTTCATCTATTCTCAAACAACTTATTTTGTCATCGTGTGCATTTACAACGCTGAATTTCAGGCGTATTTCATTTGCGCCCTCGTTTTTATACCACTCCAATGAGTTCAAGTTTGCTTTAATAAGAATCTCACCGGATTTTGTTGTTACGGCCTGGGGCTCTCCTCCTTTCAAACTGATTTTTTCATCAAAGACGCCGTATTTCCTTAATGGCTTTAATTCAATTTCATTTTTATATACCAACCATCTGCCGATATATTCAGTCGGACGTTTGAAATATCCGTCTTCTACGGACCCATGCAGGATGGATAACTCGGTTATGGAATCACTCAACATACGAACATTTTTTACATATGTCATCTCATAAATAACCGGAGTCGGTATTTGTCCGATATTGATTTCATTGGTTTCTAAGTTCCAGTGTTGTAATTTACCGTTGCTGCTTACTATAGCCAGTTTTTTATTATCAGAACTTAGATTAAAAGTTGTGATGTTACCAGATGAATTTCTAAAGCAATGAATCGGGCGAAAGGATTGCATATCCCAAAGAATAATTTCTTCGGAACTGCAGGTCGCAAAATATTTTTCATCCGGACTAACGGTAATATCATTGACTGTGGTCTCATGATGATTAATGAATTGTAATATTTTACAATTTTTTGAGTTGTAAATTTTAATTTTCCCACCGTCATACCCAACTATTAAAAAATTTGGAGACACATCCGCAGATGAAATAATCTCGAATTGCGATTTCCTGCCTAATGTAAAAGGATGCCCATAAAGTTTTAGATTTATATCGGTGCTTATTTTTTTCACTTGAATTATTTCCTCATTAACATAGTATGACAAACCTTCTTTACAGTTTAACAAGAGTGTTTTGTGTTTCATTAAACTTATTATTTTTTTTTCGGGAGCTTTAAATGTTGGCAACGCAACAATCCCCTTTTCGGTATTGGGTGTTGGGCTCGAAAAGCCACAATTTAAAATAGTATTAGAAATAAAAATGCTGTCACCATACGGCTGTGCAATAAAACCTATTGGTAGTGTGTGGCGGAATATTTCTTTGAGGGTTAATTTGTTTAGTCCGACATAAGAACCATAGGTAGTATAAATTAAATTTCCCTTAAAGTCTTCAAAGCAAGCGGTAATTTCATTATTTGTTTCAAGATTCGCCAATTTAATTCCGGTGATGATATCCCAGACCGTAATTTCATGTTTATTTGCGGTTAATATCATTGAGTCGCATGAAATGAAAAAAGCATATTCAGGAACATTTGACATTATTATTTTCTGCAATTGTTTTCTCGATTTCAGGTCCCATACAATACATTTTTTATCAAGCCCTATACTCAAGAGTAGCTCGGAGGATTTATTAAATTTTAGTGTTTTGATGGGTTCGGAGTGACCGGACTGAATCGACAATTTAAATTCCTGTGATCGAAGAGGGAAATGAAATACTGCGATAACATAAAAAATGAAAATATTAAAGAATACTTTATTCAACCCCCTGATTTCTTTGTACTGTTAAGATAAGCAGAATTTTAATATGATGCTTGAACAATTAACGAATCTAATATCATTGTCTTTTCTATGGCCTTTTTGTATCCGTTTCGGATTACTGAAGCTGAGCGCAAAGAATATCACACACCCTTCTACATGGTAAATCATTCAGAAGTAGGGACGATGCATAAGGGGCGGTGAAAGAAAATCATTCTGTGGCAGAGCAGATGGAGAACTTGGCAAGCGAAAGTCTTACTTGCAGAAACCACAAATCGGATATAGTTAGTTAAGGCCTCATCTAACAACAAAGTGTTAGTTGCCTTAAAAATAAAAAACCCCCAACAAA
>JBKCIQ010000092.1:0-6794 GCA_046302135.1 Bacteroidota bacterium
GTTTAAATCGAAACATTCTACAGGTGCATTGGTGGTACTTTGAAACCTCATTGTCACCAGATAGTTCCCTTCAATATATATTGGTGTTCCAAAAATTCCGGATGATGTAGTTTCCCAGAGTATACTGTCTGAGCTTGGTCCAGCAACATCGATATAGCCATTCTTTCCCCAGTTTCCACTGATATTATTCCATCCTGTATTTTGTCCATTGACAAAATTAGAAAGACTCATAATGATAAATAGAATTCCAAGATTAATTTTGTTTTGATTCATTTAAATTGTTTTTATAGTAACTCTTGTGGGCTATTTTATATTTCTTTTATACTTTTAAAACTATAAATGTTTTTGTATAATTTTTACTTAGTAAAAATCTCCATTTCATTGGAGAAAACTATTCCTTTATGAGTTTTACGTAATTGCTTATCTTATTTTCAATTCCTAAAAAATAAATACCCGGTAAAAGCTTACTTAAATCAATCTCAATATTCTCAGAAGTGATTTTATCTTTTGATACGATATTTCCAATATTGTCATAAACCAAATACTTCGACCCTATTAATGAAGCATTTATTTTAAGATTAATTTTGTCACTAGTTGGGTTAGGGAATAAATTTAAATTTTCAGTCTGATTACTAAAATTAATAGGTTGATTTGTTAGTGCAATATCTCCTTTGTAAGCTCTTATATTGTTTCCTATTCCACATAGAATTAGTATTCCATCCCATCCGATTATTGGTCCTCCGATAAATACATTTTGAAGTGGCGTTTGCCATCTTAAAGTTAGATCGGAATTAAAAGAGTAAAAATGCCCATCTGAAAATCCTCCGTTACTTACGTAAACCCGACCTGCCGCATCAATATTCATTCGTGGATAAGTTGCATCACCATAAAGAACTACCATTGAACTATCAATTAAAACACCTGATGAAGGATCTAAACGAATTACATTCCCGTTTCTTCCGTAGGTATAAACAGTTCCATCATTGCCCACTCCCCCAGAAGAGAACGGTACATAATGTATAGGCACACTCCAGTTACGTACAAATGAGGAACCATTATCTGTAAATGAATACAAAGAATCTGTTACCGGATTATTTTGTGATCTGGGAAAGTAAATTGTTCCATTAGTACCTATGAATAATCCCTGTTGTTGAATCAATCCACCCCCTAATGAAGGTGATTTATATAGTAATTGTCCTGTAGATGTATCGTAAGCAGCCAGTTTTACATTTTGAAAGTCGTTGATAATTCCGTAAAATTTTGAGCCGTAAATACTCACTTCGGCTCCATCTTGATAAGATAATCTTGTGGTTTTCCAAACTGTACTTCCGTTATTTTTATTAATGCGTAAAACAGAATAAATGTTCCCTACAATCAAATCACCATTTGCAAGAAAATTCAATCCTTCACTTGAACTTTCATCAATTAAACTGTCTGATCTCCACAAGATCGAACCATTTGAGGCATTAAGGGCATATAAGTAGGATTTGTTGTTGTTCCCAGATCTAGACGCATACAATACGCCATCTTTTAAAGCAGAAATTTTATTGAACCAGTCCGTCGTTGGGAAGTCTACAGGTAAATTATGTGTCCATAAGGTATCACCATTTCGAATGTCCATCATTACTATTCTACTTCCTTGCAAGAAATTACCAATGTTTGAAATTCTCACGGCTGCAAGATAAATACTATCTGATACCGGAGGCTCAGCAATAACCGAGGAAAGTCCGCCCGACCACAATAGAGTTGTGTCACTGGGACCGTATTGATTCGTTAAACCATTTCTTTGAGTATTGCCACCTCTTGAAATGTTCCAATCCTGTCCATACACAAATAAGTTTGAAATTATAAATAACAAAAGGATCTTCAAATTCAATTCGTTTTTCAATTCTTTTATTAATGCGTTTGGAATATTCATAATTGATACATTTTCGTTGCTAGTTTATATACAAACTCTTGGGTTGAGTGAAATCCTTACCAATCTTTTTATTTTTAAATTTTAAGATTTCTTCAATCAAACAAAATTACATAAGAGCTTACTGAGAATTAAACATTAAAAGGTTCAATATCTATATTTCATCATTCAGTGAATTTGTGTCATTTTAATGAATTAAACTATCTCACTATTACTCACTATTACTCACTATTATATTTAATTCAATTTGTCAGCTACGGTATTTAATACAATGTAATCACATCGATTCCAATTGCGTATTCATAAACTTTTATAATTGGATTGTTGCAAATTCAAATTTTATGGCATACCCATTTCCTTAGGTATCTTTTAATTGGGTTATAAATTACAGAAGGATAAAAAATGGATGATATGTATTGTTTTAGGATGAATTAATTCTATTTATATTGCTAAATGAATCATAATTATTTCAATAGTCTATATTTGTATAAATTATTGATATACAATATTTGAAATAGTATGTTAAGAAAAAAATATCTATATGATTTGATTAAATCATTGAATGTTTCTGAGAAAAGATATTTGATGGCAAAAGGTAAAAAGAATGCCTATTCTCGTATGCTTGATTTTATTTCTAGAATTGATCCTTATTCAGAAGATAAACTGAAAGAGGCGTTTCCTGAATTTTCAAAGTCAAATAAATTAGATGTAAAGAAACACTATTTATATTATTGGATACTCAAGAGACTTTCTGATTATCACGCAGCAAATTATTCTAATCATGAAAAAATTAGTCATATCCTTATTCTAATAGATCGGTCATTAATTACTCAAGCCAACTCATTGATTCCAGGCATTAAATCTAAAATTATTCAATCTGAAAAATATGTGGATTTACTTAAACTACTGGAAATTGAATTAAAAATACAGAAGTATAATAATGAAATCAATTCTTTGAAAATAATGGAAGAGTTGATTTATTATTCCAAAAAGTATGCGGATTTACAGACGCTGGAATCAATAAAATATAATCTCAGAAAGATACTTGATACCAATATGTTTTCCCGGTCTGAACCTGACAAAAGTAAAATTGACACTCTATTTAAAAATCCTATCGTGAAACGCAGACCTGAAACAAAAAGTTTTTTGATGAACTACAATTATAATTTGCTGTATTGTTGGAAGAATGGTTCAGAAAATAATTGGAAAAGGGCTTTTGATTTTGCTCACAAAAATTTTATGTTACTCAATAAAAATCAAAATAACATTGATGTTTTCCCGGAAATAGCAGTGCAAATTATTTATCTTTTTTTAAACACAGCTTCCATAACTCACAACCCCATTTATAAAGAGGGCATAAAAAAACTACAACAAATCGCTGATGCACAAATGAGCAAAAGATCCAGACTGGATACAATGTTTACCATACATCTTTCAAAGATGATTCATTTTAATCACAATCATAAAAATATTCATGATTACTCTTTCATAAAAGATGCAGAAACTTTCATTAAAAACAACAAAGAAAATTTTTCGCCCAACCGATTTAATAATTTTTATTTTGATTTAGCCAAAGCCTACTTTTATGTAAACGATTATAAGAAATCACTTGAGTTATTAAATTATATTTATCACAACCTATATACCAAAGCACACACCATTGATTTTTATACTCACTCCAGACTATTATTTTGTTTAACCTGTTATGAGTTTGAAGAATATGATTTAATGATTACAGTAGTAAAATCTTTAACTGAGTTTATGAAGAGAAATAAATCGTATCATAAGTTTGAAAAATGCATAATAAAATTTATCCTTAAAGAATTACCAACTATGAGAAAACAATCAAACGGCGCTAAGGTTATTAAATTTCAAAAATTAAAATTTGAAATTAACAGTATTTTTAAATCACAATATGAAAGAAAAGTTTTAGTCTATTTTGATTATAATTTTTGGATTGAAAATAATATCCATCTTTACAAATCATAATGAAATAATCATACTCCTCCTCGGAGTTGTATCTTAAATAAATTTTCAACAGTACATCATTTGTCAAACACATACCCTTATTTTGTTTTCGTTTCTTGAATTCATACTTGTACGCGAAAGACAATGCTGAAATATCTGACAATACTGCTGCTCCAGTAGGTAAACTTCCGGTACCCTTTCCCTGAAGAAACTGTTCGCCGCCTAACACCTTCACAATTTTTTGAAAAGAAATCTCTCTATAAGATGTCTGATTTTTACACTCTTGATTTTTTTTATTGTTACTTTCGCACTAAATAAAATTTAATTTTATTTTGTAATTTTTTTTCAGAAAAAATATTGATCGTTAGTAAATTGAATAATTATAGAACAAGAACATGAAAAATAAAATTTTGAGAACATGGATTTTTTTGTTGGCGCTGTTTTTTTCGATTCATTCGATTGCTCAAGTTTTTCAAACTACAGCTTCATTTAACGATGCACGATACGCACATTGTACCGCGCAATCAAACAATGATAAAGTGTTAATTTTTGGAGGAGCAATCTCAAGTGGGTCTAGTATTAATAGCGTTTATGAATACGACCCTGCATTAAATTCATGGTCTGCAAAAACCAGTATTCCTAACTCATTCGGATTAAGCAAAAGCACATGCGTTAAATTAAGCAATGGCAATGTGATTTTGTTTGGAGGCTCGCAAAATGGCTCTATTCCACAGTCTAATAAAGTGTTTCAATACAACTTATCTTCTGATTCATGGACACTCCTGTCTACTCTTCCAAATTCACAAGGAAGAGAACAAATGCGCTCAACACTTATTAATGATTCAACCGTATTATTAACTGGGGGAATTGCCACAATTTCTTCAGCACTGAATTACCCGACAACATGTTATTTATACAACACCAATACGAATACATTTACACTTGTAGGCAATTTGCCAAATGGCATAATAAATCACACTTCTACTTTGCTTGCAAACGGAGAAGTCTTAATAACCGGTGGCTTTGATGGAAACGCTGCAAGAAACGAAGCCTACGTTTACAATTTGCTAACCGGTTGGAGAACATTATCCTCAACATTAAGTTTAGCAGCTAGTTCACACAAGGCCTTTTTGTTAAATGGTAAAGTTTATATTTATGGGGGATTCAATATCCCCTTATTTCAGTTTTCAGATAAACTAGATATATACGATCCAACAAATGATAGCATAATGCCTTTAAATACAGGCCCACTCGCTTGCTCACAATTTGCTATGGTTCCATTTAATTCAAATATACTAATCGCAGGAGGAAATAAAGTTTTACCTAATACTTCATTTGGAGTAACCAATGAGGCCTATTTATATAACGTAAATAACAATACATTCACTACTATTTCTAATCTCCCATCAGCTCGTAGCGGAATGGAAATTATGGAATTAGGAAGTACAGGGAAATTTATTTTTAGTGGTGGTCATACAGACTTATCTTCTCCATTTAATGATGCAATAATTTATGATGCTAATCTTTCTGTAGGAATAAAGGAAAACAATTTGTTTAATCAAGCTCAATTGTATCCTAATCCTTGCCAAAACGAATTGAGACTAAAAATCAATACTTCGCTCTATTTAAATAAATATGAAGTATATAATTCCTTCGGACAACTTGTACTGTCAGGTGAAAAAAAGAGTGATAATTTTTTAATTAACACAGGCGAGTTACCGGAAGGATTCTACATTGTTTCTATCAATGGTGCAAGCCATAAACGTTTTCAAGTAGTTCGATGAAGCTAGGTAAAATATGCAAAAATCGGTATGCTTTATTTTATGAACTCCGCTAACTTTTTTTCGAACTCATTCACAATTGATTTAAACAAAATGAATCGTTAGAATATTTCCCTTAAGGGTAGTAGATTGGTTTTTTAAGTCTTTTGCCTAAGGGAGACGCATCCTTTTAAATTGGCAAAACTGGTGTTTTATTTAATTTTTTAAATTTTAAAATTACTTCTGAAATTGAATAATTTTTTATAGATGGAATTATGAAAGAAAATTATTTTTTAATCTAAAAATTTAATTTTACCTAATGCTTAGTAGGTTTACACTATATTTGCTTTATTGTATAATAGCGATTCTATAATGTTTTTAGTAGGTGAGAAAATCACGTTATGAACTTATTTAAATAAAAAAACAAGTATTTTATAGTTTGTAAAATGAACCAAACCATTTTCAAAGACGAAACTAAAAACGAAATTCGCTTTTCAGAATTCAGTAAGATTGAAGCTGAAACTCCGTTTACTGGTTTAGGAATAAAATATGTTGCTTCGGGTGAAGAGGTATACATTGCAAATAATAAAAAATATTCGGTAAAAGAAGGCGAATATATTATCGGAAATGATTTCACGAAGACAATAGTCCAAATAAACAATAAAAAAACCGTCCAGGGACTTTGCATCGACATTTCTGAGTCTATCATATCTGAGGTTGCTGATTATTATGACCTAAATAGCATTGACCTAAAAGAATTTTTACTTTCTGATCAGTTTTTTGTGAATCGTTACAATGTGAAAAATACCAGTCTTGGCTATTCACTGATCGAGATCAATAAAAAAATTAAAAGCGGACATCACAAGAATAATTTTTTACATGAAGAACTTTTTTATTCATTAGCAGAATCCATCATTACTGACCAGCGTTTTGTCTTTAACCACCTCAATAAAATGGATTTTAAAAAATCAAGTACCAATGAAGAGGTATTTCGTTTATTGCTTAGAGCGAAAGATAACATTGACTTGAAACTTACAGAAAATTTATCCTTGGAAGAAATCAGTTCAGGAGTTGGCATTTCAAAATATCATTTTATCCGTCTTTTCAAAACCATTTTTGGTGTATCTCCTTATCAATACCAAAAAAGAAAA
>JBKCIQ010000093.1:0-9971 GCA_046302135.1 Bacteroidota bacterium
GTGAGTGCATGTCCACAAGTACCGGTTAACCCTCCATTTAATACCATTGTTTGGAATGCTCCCCTTTACGGATTGAATAATGTTTTGGGCGGGGTTCCTCTGGCAGTTGACCCAATTACCGGACAAATGACGGCGGTACCAAGCACACTCGGATATTTTGTTTTTGGTGTGAAGTGCAAAGAATACCGCAATGGAGTGTTGATAAGTGAAACCTTAAGAGATTTTCAATTGATTGTAAAAGATTGTCCTTCACTTGCCGCTGCGGCAGCGACAGTCCCTAATGTAATTTGTGGTTCAACAGCGGTTTCATTCACCAACACGAGTGACAGTACAATTTCCAATAACTACTTCTGGAATTTCGGTGATCCTACTACTTCATCTGATACTTCACTGGTGAAAAACCCAAGCTATGCTTATCCTGATACCGGGATTTACAATTACTACCTCGTAGCGTATGCAATCAACAATCCTGCCTGCAACGATACATTCGCGGGCACCGTAACGCTCAGCGATGAATTTAACGGAACTTATAATTTTACCAAGGAACCTTGTGTTGCAACCAACAGCATCAACTTCATTTCTTCTGTTAACTCTCCTCCCGGAACGACTGCCCAATACACATGGAATTTCGGAGATGGTTATTCCATTTCTGGATTTGCCGGAGTATCTATTCCTTCAACTCCCCCTTCAGTTTCAAATAATAACGGAACAACTTCAGGATTTTATGACTCACCTACCCATAGTTTTCCGGGCGGTGGCGGAACCTATAGCGTAACGTTAAGCGTTGGTATTCCAGGTTCTGTTAATTGTTATGACACCATACAAGCCCAATCCATCAGCATTGGAACTTCACCTGAATTGTTTGTGCCCAATACCTTTACTCCCAACAACGATGGAAAGAACGATATTTTCAGAGTACGCGGCCCTGCCTACGGAAAATTTTATTTTGCGGTTTATAACAGGTGGGGTCAATTGATGTTCGAAACCAACGATCCTAATCAGGGATGGGACGGAACTTTTAACGGTGCGCTTTCAGACCCTGGAGTTTTTGGTTGGTACCTACGCGCAAGTTGCGGTGAGGGTTATGAGGAGGTTTTTAGAAAAGGAAGTGTGACGTTGATTAGATAGTATTAGGCATGACGTTTTTTAGAAAAATAGTTTATTAAAATAAAATTGCCGAAGACACCTTTTAATGATATAAAAAAAATGAGGAAGCAGAATAGAGTAAGAATAAATTTAAAAATGAAAAAATGAAAAAAGCAATCTTAGCGTTTTACGGGGTAGTATTTTACTCCATATTATTTACCGGATGTAATAATTCAGATAAAAAAATCAATTCGGAAAATGCAATTTCTGACTCAGCTGCAAACACCAATAATGCTGATACACTGAGGACAGAAAAATTGGTAGCTGAAATGCCAGAAGAAAAGGAAAAAACAATTAATGTAAAATTTAAAACAAAATTGGTAGAATGGGGCGGTGACGGTAAGTGGCACGACATGTTTAAAAATGATAATGGAAGTTACTGGGTAAATTATTCTGATCCATTTAAAATAATCCTAACAGGTAATTATTCAGATCTGACAGTAAAGGTAAAGTCCTCGGCTGGTGCAACTATCTTTGAAAAATCTGGTATTGGAATTCCGGAGAACGGTGAATACGTAGTATCAAACGCTAAAATGATGGGAGAAAATGAAACGAGTTATACAGTTGAAATCATTTCTAAAGATAAATCTTTGTTTAAGGGAAAGATTGAATCTGTTCCGGGTGGTGAATAGAGAAATCACATTAAACTTTACCTATATTAATTTTAAGTAAAAAATAAAAATGTTCAAACCTCAGCACTCGAAATTATTAATAAAACCGGAAAATGGTTTTATTTTGGTTTGTTCAATCCAAGAATTATGAAAAATTATTTCAGTTTTACTTGCTTACTAATTTTTCTATCTGTTTATTTTTTAAACTTAAAATCTCAGGACATTCACTTTTCTCAATTTGGATTTTCGCCGATTAATACTAATCCTGCCAACGTTGGTTTGTTCGATGGAGATTATCGCGGCGGTGCCATATATCGTTCTCAATGGTTTGAGATTCCGGGCTTACCCTACAAGACTGTTTCACTTTTCGGTGATTTGAGATATGCTCATCCAAAAATAGGAACGGACAGAATTGGTGTGGGGATTTTATTTAATAATGATGTGGCCGGTGACAGTAGATATGGAACAACCCAGTTTTCCATTCCAATTAGTTACATCAAAAAAGTCAATCAGGATTCTTCTCTTCTTGTTAGTTTGTCCGTTCAGCCCGGAATTTCCAACACGGGGTTTCAAACACAATACCTCACTTTTGACACACAGTATGACGGGGTACAATATAATTCCGCACTATCGAGTCAGGAGAATTTTACAACTGTAAATCAGACAAAATTCGATTTAAATATAGGTGCGATGAGTCAATATGCATTTATGCCAAGAGGATTTTTACAAATTGGATTCAGCGCACATCACCTGATAAAACAAAATGTAACCTATTTTAATAATCCAGATTTAAAGTTGGATTCAAAAGCGAATTTTTACGGACAATTGAATTATCCTGTAACCGGTGCTGTGGATCTTAATGTCGAAATACTTTACAGCCGACAAGGAAAATACCAGGAGTTATTGCTTGGTATGAATGCAAGGTATATTTTTCCTGTGAAATTTAATCAGGTGTTTTTTGTTGGGGCATACGTACGTCCGGCGGATGCAATAGTGCCGAGAGCGGGTTTTGAATTCAAGCAATGGAAGTTTTCTATGGCTTACGATATTAATACTTCGGGGTTTAAGGCCGCTACCAACAGGAGAGGTGCTTTTGAATTCGGATTGATATATGTTTTCAAGAAAATTGTTCCTTTTATTGCTAAAAAGAAAGCTTGTCCTATTTACATGTAATGTATATGATTAAAAAAATTATTTTTTTCTTTTTAGGAATTTCTTCATTCTTATTTTTAAGCGGGCAGAAGCTGAAAACACTTTTGAAAGATGGTGACCGAAGTATGGAGGTTAAGGATTACAATGCGGCAAGCCAGTACTATGGCAGAGCTTTGCTTCTTGATTCTACAAAACTTGATCTAATATGGAAGTATGCTGAATCTTGCCGCTTGAATTATGACTTTGACGAGGCCCGCCACTGGTACGAAAAGGTGAACAAGGCCGATGGCATGAAAACATACCCGGAAGCACCCTTTTGGATTGGAAATATTTTACAGTACAAAGCACAGTACAAGGAGGCAAGAAAGTATTATGATAAATTTTCAAAGAAGTTTATTAAATCTAAAGATGAGCATTTGAAAAATTTAGCCAACAAGGCAAAAATGCAAAGTGTTGCCTGTGAGTTTGCACTTATACAGCTTAAAAGTCCGCTTGATGTTTTCATTGAGCACCTGGATACTAGTGTAAACAGTAAACTCAGTGAATATGCTCCTTACGAGTATGATACCACCCTTTATTTTTCTTCATTAAGAAATCTTTCCGATAAGGATACAGACTTTGGCATAAACTTCAACAAATTATATGTGGCAAGAAAGAAAAAAGGTGTGCTCCAGGTAACTAAAGAAAAGGAGAGTAAAATATTTAAGCACTCCGAAGAGCTGGATTCAATATTTAATAAAAACGGAGTACATAATGCGAATACATGTTTCAACAAGGATTTTACTGAATTGTATGTTTCAAGGTGTAAGCAAATTGACAATGCAACTTTCAACTGTAAAATCTATAGAAGTGTACTCAGAGAGGGCAAATGGACTGACCCTAAGGAACTGCCATCACCAATTAACATTGGAGGTATCAACACAACTCAGCCTAATGTAGGAGAGATTGACGGAAAACCATATTTGTTTTTTTCGAGTAACAGGGGTGGTGGAGAGGGTGGACTCGACATTTGGTTCAGTTCAATAAACGAAGATGGTTCCTTTGGTAATCCTGTTAACGCAGGAAAAAAAATTAATTCTCCTGAAGACGAGATTACACCGTTTTTTGTAAATCATTTAAAGACACTTTACTTTTCAAGTACATGGCATAAAGGAATGGGAGGATATGATATTTTTAAAAGTGAATTCAAAAATGGGCTATTTTCTGATGTTGTTAACGCGGGGTATCCAATTAATACCAGTCAGAACGACATCTATTTCAGTTTAAACTCCAAAAAAGATAAGGCGTATATTTCATCTAACAGACCCGGATCTTATTATGAAGAAAAACCCGGATGTTGCAACGATATTTATGCTTTTTCTGTACCTCCGCCCACGGATACCACAAGTATCAAAATAAGCATCGACACTTCAAAAATTGTAATTGAAAAACTGAAGATTTTGTGTCCTCTTACACTTTATTTTCATAATGATGAACCTAATCCCAGAACACATGATACTGTCACAAAAAAAACTTACAAGAAAACGTATGACGAATATGTTGCTTTAAGGCCAACCTACCTGAAATATTATCCTCAGGGAAGAAAAGGTGAAGAGAAAGAAAGGGCAGAAACAAGAATCAATGCATTCATGGAAGACAGTGTTGATGCAGGTATGCATGACCTTGAACAATTCAGTTTGTTGTTGGAACAGGCAGTGAAACAAAATGAAAAAATAAAAATCACCATGAAAGGATTTTGTTCGCCGCTGGCTTCAACGCAATATAATATTTACCTTGCAAAAAGAAGGGTAAGTTCGCTACGAAATTATTTCATGGAATATAAAAATGGTCTTTTCGTTAAATATGTAAACAATAAAAATGCTAACGAAGCGCGTATTGAATTTTTTGAAGAGGATGTAGGTGAACTTACCAGTAGTAAGGTTAGCGACAGCGCCAAAGACCAACAGAACTCAGTTTATAGTCCGGGAGCGGCAAGAGAGCGCAAAATTCAGATTATTGCAGTAAGTACAATTAAGTAGAAATGTCAACAGAGAAAATCTTATTGACTAATTTTTCAAAAGGATCTGGTTGCGGATGTAAAATTGCCCCCGGAATTCTTGAAAAATTGTTACCCGATAAAAAAAATGATTTTCCCGGATTATTGGTGGGCTTTGAGTCAAGAGATGATGCGGCTGTTTTTGAAACCGAAAGTGGTAATTGTATTATTTCAACAACAGATTTTTTTACTCCTATAGTTAATGATCCATATTCATTTGGTAGAATTGCTGCAGCAAATGCATTAAGCGATGTTTATGCTATGGGTGGAAAACCAGTTATGGCGCTTTCTATCCTTGGCTGGCCGATTGAAAAGTTGTCACCGGAAATTGCAAAATTGGTTATAGAAGGAGGAAGAAGTATTTGTGAAGAGGCGGGAATTCCGTTGGCCGGCGGACACAGTATTGATATTCCTGAGCCTGTTTTTGGTTTAGCTGTAACAGGAGAAGTTAAAAAAAAGCATCTAAAAAAAAATAATACTGCTAAAGCCGGAGATATTATTTTTTTAACAAAGCCGATAGGAAGCGGCGTACTATCATCTGCACTGAAAAAAGGATTACTAAGTGATAGTCAGATAGAAAATTTAATTCGGCACTTGTCTACACTTAATTCAATAGGATACAATTTGGGCGAATTAGAATTTGTTTCAGCCATGACGGATGTAACCGGATTCGGTTTAATAGGACATTTATTAGAAATGGCAGAAGGTAGCGGTCTTACAGCAAACATTGAAAAGAAAAGAGTCCCAAAAATGGAGGGTTTTGATGAGTTTGTAGCACAATTTGTTTACCCTGATAACACCACACGTAATTTTACGTTCTGCGAGCAAAAAACTGCAGGAATGCATGACCTGGATTTTTTAGTTTTTTGTGATCCTCAAACAAATGGCGGCTTAATTTTCAGTTCCCGAGACAGAGAAAGTATTAAATCTCTGTTTCATAAACTAAATCTTCCTGTTTGGGAAATCGGTGTTTTTACCGATGGGTCAGATAAATCTGCCGTGTTAATCTAAAAAAAGTTGTTTTTTATTTGTATATTCAATTTTGAGCAATAATTCTAAATATTGTCTTATATTTGTTTATCTTTTATGGAGGAATTATTTTTAGAGAAGACCTTTTCTACTCCGCTTGTTCAGTTTAATTCTGCTGACCATTCCATACTATTTGAAGGCCGTGTTATACCTGAAGATGCGAATACTATTTTTACTCCGGTGACTGCTTGGGTTGAAAAATATTTCGAACAAGGCAACAACAAACTAAAACTAATTTTCCGACTTTACTATTACAATACCAGCTCTTCAAAAAAAATTGTTTTGCTGCTCAAGCGAATGGATGATTTCGCTTCTCAGGGTAAAGAAGTGAGTGCTATCTGGGAGTACGAAGAGGGGGACGATGACTGTATGCGTGATGGCGAAGATTACAAGGCTATGGTAAAGTTTCCTCTTGACGTAGTTGAAACAAAGGAGCTTTGATTTCTATTTCCTGATTTTTTTACAAGCAACGATTCCATTTCCTATTTTTGCACCCTAATTATCATTTACTTTAAATTATGATAAGAATTTTTCATAGGGTAGGAGGAGAGATACTTCAGGAAAAGTCCGTTGAGGCGCTTGATAATATACCTGTGGACAATTTGCTCTGGATAGATCTGAGAGATTATGAAAAAAATGAAAGAGAAAATGTTGAGCTCAAGCTTGGAATAAAATTGCAAACTGCAACTGAAGCGGCAGAGATTGAGAGCAGTTCGAGATATTTTGAAACCTTTGATACCATCTACCTAAATAATACATTTTTATTGCAACAGGAAAAAGGTTATTCCGGCATCCCGGTTTCTTTTGCTATTAAGAATGATGTATTAATTACTGCCAGAAACGGAGATATTAAAGTTTTCTTTGAAACAGTAAAAAAAATTAAGTCCAACACCAGGATTTTTAAAACCGGGTATCAGGTACTCACCTCAATTTTTGAAACAAGGATCGATCTTGATGCGGACATGTTGGAAGGAATTGCGAGAGATATATCTTTCATAGGCAAAGAAATTACAATTAAGAAAGAACTTGATGAAGAGCAAATCATCAAGATAACGGCTTTACAGGAAACAACTATGATGCTCAGGGAGAGCATAGTAGATACGCAACGCGTTATATCTGCACTTTTAAAAAGTGAACTTTTTCCAAATGAGAGTCTTGGTAAATTGAGGGTCATGGTAAAGGATACGGGTTCACTGCTCAACCATACTTCTTTCAGTTTTGAGCGCCTGGAATATTTACAAAACACCTTTCTCGGTCTATTGAATATTGAACAGAATAAGACCATCAAAATATTTACAGTAGTATCTGTTATTTTCATGCCCCCAACTTTAATCGCAAGTATGTATGGGATGAACTTTGCCATTCTCCCTGAAAAAGACTGGAAATACGGTTATCCTTTTGCTATAGCTTTGATGATTTTGTCATCCCTAATCACTTTATACATTTTCAGAAGGAAAAAGTGGTTGTAAATAATTTCTCGTAATTTGAAGAATAACAAACTAGACATAAAGCGAACGCTGGAAACGATAGAGATTCTCAGATTACGAATAACCGACAGGTTTCCCGATTCAAGTCTTTCTAAGGTTTGTGGACAGCTTTATTCAATTGCTTTGGAAAGTAACAAGAATATTGAGTTTATTACCCAACCGATATGGTGGTTGCGAATCTGTTTTGGAATGATAATTCTTATTTTTTTACCTACTCTAGCATATCTGTTGTTTTATACATCTAATAAAGTTCCATCAAATAAATTTCTGCATCTTAACGCTGAAGAAATTGAATCTTCAATACAAATTCTTCTATTTATTGGTGGTGCAATTTTTTTTCTTTTCAGAATTGAAGGAACATTTAAAAGAAAGAAAGCATTAAAATTTTTACATGAATTAAGAGCGATTGCTCACGTAATTGATATGCATCAACTTACTAAAGACCCAAAAAGTTTAAATAAAAACAGTACGCCTAACTCCCCTAAGAGAGACTTAAACAACTATGATTTGTCGAGATATCTCGATTATTGTTGCGAGATGCTCTCACTTACAAGTAAGATATCAGCGCTTTATGCAAATGATTATGATGATGAGATAGTACTTAACACTGTAAACGAAATAGAAGAATTGACCTTAGGGTTAAATCAAAAAATCTGGCAAAAGATTATATTGATTGAGAGAGAAATTTGATTTTTAATTTAATCTCATAATGTTTAATTTAGACAACCCATGCGTTATTGTTTTTTTGTTTTAGTTTTTTTGTCTCTTATTCGCGTTAACGCTCAAAAAAATCTTGATTACCGAGTACTGAAAAGTTTAAATGTAAATGAATATCCTGCGTTGGATGAAACGATGCGTTGGACTTCTCACGGGGTATATCCTTTTATGGTTTTGGGTGCAGGGGGGGTGTGGTTGGATGGATATTTACGAAAAGATCAGGAAATGATGCGTAACGGGTATAAATGTGCTATAGGAATTGGCACAACAGTTTTAATTTCTGAAACGCTAAAGCGATCAATAAAACGTACACGGCCCTATAATCAGTATCCGGGAGACATTATTTTACGCACAAAGAATTCAGGCTTTTCATTTCCGAGTGGACATACTTGTGCCGCATTCGCAACAGCAACATCTTTAACCTTAAGTACAAAGAAATGGCAATTTGCAGTTCCTGCTTTTACCTATGCGGGTGTGGTGGGGTATTCACGCATGCGTCTTGGAGCACATTATGGAAGTGATGTTTTGGCCGGTATTATCATTGGAGTTGGTAGCAGTTTACTCACGTGGCAGGTTGATAAATGGGTAAGGCGGTAGTAGATGCTCACCATTAAGTAAATACCCCCTCCTTTCTTTTTTGAATCCATTTCACAAATCTTATCAGTAAAATAGTAAGAGCGAAGGTAAATCCTCCAACCATTCCTCCAAAATGGTTCATGTCTGTAGCAAAATATTTCCCGCCGGCTTGAATAAGTGTAATTGTACTATAAATAAAAAATAAAATCAGCAAATTGAAAATTATTTTCCGCCAGTTAAGAATATTAAAAAGTAGATAAGCCAAACAAATACCAAAAACGCTTCCTGATGCTCCAAAGGCCAGATTATCTTCGAGATCATATTCTAACCCCATTTTGCTTACAGAACGAGAAACACAATCCATTTTGGCATCGGCAAGTTGTTTAAACTCTGACATTATATGTAAGTAATCTTGCCGCAAGGCGTAATCACAAAAAATTGAACCTGTAATACCGGAAATCAAATAAAGTAAAATGAAATTTTTTGTTCCAATTTTTCTTTCTACGTTAACTCCGAAAATAAAGAACCCAATTAGATTGGACAGTATGTGGTCGTAAAATAAATTATGCGTGAACATGTTGCTGATGAATTGATAAATCCTGAATCGTTCATCAATCGTAGCATAAATACCTAAAACTTTTATCACATTGAAAGAAAATAGTATGTCATAAGCCCAGCAAATCAGGTAAACCAATAAATTTATGGTTAGCAGTATTTTAAAGCCCTTAGGTAAATTTTTAAAGTATTCAAAAATAGCATCCGATACTTTTTTTATAAAGTTGATTTTTTTGAATGTCGGTAGCGTAACCGTTGCAATTGCTTCCATACTCATATTTTTTCTGATGAAATATATAAATACAGAATACTCCTTTTGTTACACCCAAAGAAAATATTTTATGAGGCACTTCCCGTGAAAAATTATAGATGCCTATCAAAGTCGTGAAACATTAATAAGCATGAACTCTTTGCATCTTTTATACGAAGGATTAAATGCGCATCAGAAAACACTAAAGGAATATTAAAGAGGTTCATTCCTTATAAACATGGAAAAATACTGAGCACTAAAATTTTGAAAAGAAGATTAATGACCCTAAAGATTAATAATTTCGAGACTAGTAATAACTAATTCTTGTATATCTGATTCAGGAGTTGGTAACTGTAACACTGAATGTGATATTCGAGTCATGACTCAATGCTTTACTCACAGAACAGTATTTT
>JBKCIQ010000094.1:0-110078 GCA_046302135.1 Bacteroidota bacterium
TTGCTCTAGCGTTGGAATAATTCATCTTACAGGTGAGTCGCCTGCAGGTGGTACATTCTCTGGGAATTCTGTTTCAGGAAGTAATTTTGACGCTTCAGTGGGAGCTGGAACATATTTGATTACATACACCATAACTGATAGCATCAGCGGTTGTGCAAACTCTGCTAGTCAGAACATGTACGTTGATGCTTGTTTAGGTTTAGAAACATCAAATATTGCTAATTACAATATTTACCCGAATCCTAACAACGGACAGTTCTTTATTGAAAGTGCAAACTATTCCGGAAAACTCATTGCTGAAGTATTCAACGCACAAGGCAAGTTGATCTACTCGGAACAGTTTAATTCTTCGTATAGAAATACTGTTAGCATAGGTGAATTCAGTAATGGAATTTATCTGCTAAGGTTAACTCAAAACAATGAAGTAAAATTCTTTAAGGTCACAATGACCAGATAAAAAAAAGGCCATCAAAAGATGGCCTTTTTTTTACACATTAATTTAAATTTTACCACCTTTTCAAAAAGATTTTAAAATAATACTGCAATAAAGCAGTATCTTTGCAAGTCCCTTAAATTGATGGAAAATAACACAGTAATTGAACCTCGCAAACTATACCCTTACCAATCTGAGGCGGTAGATAATATATTTTCACGTCTTACAAATCTACCTAAAAATGCGAACTTGCTATTTCAGTTGCCAACCGGTGGTGGTAAAACAATTATTTTCTCTGAAATTGCAAAGAGATACATTTCTCAGTTCGGTAAGAAAGTTTTAATTCTAACACATCGAATAGAATTAAGTTACCAA
Organism: Bacteroidota bacterium; assembly: GCA_046302135.1. Classification (GTDB taxonomy): domain Bacteria; phylum Bacteroidota; class Bacteroidia; order B-17B0; family Aurantibacillaceae; genus AM-1111. The sequence goes on from JBKCIQ010000094.1 coordinate 809, forward strand.
ACCTCCGAGGTGTTATTTGAAATTGGAATTTCAAATAAAATAATTAATAGTACAGTTAAAGCTTTACCCAACCAAAGTGATTATAATTGCTATACCGCACTTGTAGAAACATTAAACAACCGCCTTCAGGAAAATGATCAGTTTCTCGAGGATATAGGATTGGTTATTGTAGATGAGGCGCATAATAATTCATTCAGAAAAATATTTCACCATTTTCAGGAAGTAAACATTTTAGGAGTTACCGCCACCCCACTTTCTTCAAATAAAAAATTACCATTACGTGATACGTACAGTGATTTAATAATTGGTGAAAGTATATCATCTTTGATTGAAAAAAATTACCTCTGTGAAGCGGTAACCTATTCATATGATGTAAATTTAAGTACTTTGAAGGTTGGTTCCAATGGTGAATTTACTGTTGCCTCATCTGAATTACTCTATTCCAATCCATTAATGCAAAGCAAGCTTGTTGACGCATATGAGGAAGTCGGAATAGGAAAAAAAACTTTGATTTTCAACAGTGGTATTATTTCAAGTAAAGTAGTTTATGATGCATTTCAGAAAAAAGGATATCCTGTTCGCCACTTAGATAGTACATTTTCAGACAAAGAAAGATTTGAAACTTTAGAATGGTTTAGAAATACACCGGATGGTATTTTAACGTCAGTTAGTATATTAACGACAGGCTTTGATGAACCAAGTGTTGAGACAATAATATTAAATAGAGCAACAAAATCTCTTACACTTTACCATCAGATGATTGGTAGAGGTTCAAGAGTATTGCCTCATAAGAAACAATTTAAAATTGTTGATCTAGGTAATAACGCGAGACGTTTTGGATTATGGCAATTACCAATAGACTGGAAACATGTTTTTATTGTTCCCCATCTTTATCTTGAGCATAGGTATAAAGACGAATGGGACTATGAAATGGAAAATGATTACGAGATGCCTCCGGAAATAAAAGCTCGTTTCTTGAATTCGGAACAGGCAGAATTTATTGTGCGTGATAAATATCTGTCTGCCTTAAAAAAAGGAATGAAACCTCAAACAGTTCTGGATGAATCATTAGAAGAACATTTCGCTAGAATCAAAGACAATGCTGCATCTTATGAAGAAGCAATAGAGCTTTTTAATTTATTGAGTGAAGAAATAAAATATCGAATTAAACAGTTTGCAAAATTTATTAACGCCACGCAAAACTATGTGGACTGGCAATATAAAAATTATTGCGCAAGATTAAGAAGCAGAGTGACAACTTGGTTTGTTTAAATCCGAATGACTTTTAAAAAAATTCTAAACACCAACCAGTTTCAATATCTTGGCCGATTTATTTCTTACCTCATTGCAAAGCTTCTGATCTTTTATTAAAGAATTCCCATAAGAAGGAATCATTTCTTTCAATTTAGTTTGCCAATGTGGAGTATTGATTTGATCTTTAAAGCATTTATGTAATAAATCAAGAATAATTGAAACTGATGTTGAAGCTCCCGGTGAGGCTCCCAATAAAGCTGCAACGGATCCGTCTGTAGAATGAACAATTTCAGTCCCAAATTCTAATGCTCCTCCATGCTCTTCATCTTTTTTAATTATCTGAACTCTTTGCCCCGCTTCCTGTAGTTTCCAATCTTCCATTTTAGCAGTAGGAACAAATTTTTTTAAAGCTTCCAATCTTTCTTCATCAGACTGGGTAACCTGTTCAATCAAATATTTTGTAAGCGGAATATTATGTAAACCTGCAGATACAATCGGAAAAATATTATTAACCTGAAGTGACGCAGGAAGATCCAACAAGGAACCATGCTTTAAAAATTTAGTGGAAAATCCTGCATATGGTCCAAACAACAATGCTTTTTTACCATCTATAATTCTTGTGTCTAAGTGAGGTACAGACATAGGAGGAGCACCTACTTCGGCCTTACCATAAACCTTTGAAGAGTGTTGATTGATTACCTCTTCATTCTGACACACCAACCACTGCCCGCTAACAGGAAAACCTCCGTAACCTTCTGCCTCAGGTATCTCAGTCTCCTCCAGAAGTGGTAAAGCACCACCACCGGCACCAATAAATAGAAATTTGGTCTCAATAGTTTTTTTGCCATGAGATACCAAATCTTTGATTTCTATTTCCCAATGATTATCTTCTTTCCTTCTTTCAATAAAGTTTACCTCACTATTCAAATTGATGGTTACATCAGGCAAAGATTCCAAATGTTTGAACATCTCTTTTGCCAAAGCACCAAAGTTCATATCGGTTCCCAATTCAGTCCTTGTTACAGCCACTTTTTGGTTTTCATCTCTTTCGCTCATAATTAAGGGTATCCAATCATTCAATGAAGATCTATCCTCTGAATAAATCATACCCTTAAATAATTCATGATCTTTCAGCAATTCAAAACGACATTTCAGATAATCTATATTTTCGTCCCAAACAATACTCATATGAGGAACAGAATTGATAAAGCTTTTGGGGTTTTTTATATACTCCTTTTCCACTAAATAACTCCAAAACTGTTTCGAAACTTCAAATTGCTCCGCAATTTTAAAAGCTTTGGTCACATCGATTGTCCCATCATCTTTTTGAGGAGTATAATTCAGTTCGCAAAACGCAGAGTGACCTGTACCTGCATTATTCCAGGCATCAGAACTTTCTCCTGCTATAACATCAAGCCGCTCATAAATTTCAATTTTTAAATTAGGATGCAGTTCTTTTAAAATAACCCCCAGCGTTGCACTCATTATGCCTGCTCCTATTAGAACAACATCAGGATGCGATGTAGGCTTATGATGAATGTGAAAAATATGTGATAGATGTGTCATAACTATAAAATGATTTCCAAATATTAATTAACTGATAAGATTTTTTGAATATAACTATGCCTTTTGATTTCCTTCGGGAGAGAACACTTTTACTCCAATACCTACGAGAATTGAAACAATAGTAAAAATGATTCCAAGATAACCAAGCATCGAATAATTATGCAATTCATGAGTAATTTTATCGTTGATGATAATAAATCCTCCGGTTAATCCCATCAAGCCAACAGCCAATTGTTGTAAGGCAGAGTTCAAACTCATGAATCCACCTCTCAACTGAGGAGGAACCGCTGATGTAAGTAATGCAGAAGCAGGTATCATGCGTCCACCTGAAAAAATAAAAAACATACATGTTACGGGTAAAAGGAGTAATAAACTTTTGCTTTGAAAATTGCTAATGAGGAAAATAGGAAAAAATGAAAGTATACTTAAAACCATAAAGACTTTAAACTTACCAAACTTATCTGCTAGCTTTCCCCAAAGAGGAGAGGTAACTGAAGAAAGTATGCCTCCAATTATATACATCCAAACCAACTCTGTTTTCATATTGAAATGCAAGTTAGTAACCAAATAATCACTGAGGTTAGGAATAATTGCAAAGTGCGCAAGAATATAGGTAAACGAAAACAATAGAGCTCTTAATTGATTGGCACTATTGAATACACTTGAGTATAAGCTTATATTTTCTTTATTTTGAATATTAAGGTGTTCTTTTACTGAAGGAACCAAAAACTGTATTGCAAATAAAACGAGTATTCCTATAGCAACAATAAGATAGAAGGGAGTATGCCATGAAAAAGTTTCGCTAAGCCAAATTCCTGCGGGAACACCTGCAACAGCGGCAAGTGCAAACCCCGACATTAAAATTCCCATACCTCTTGCACGCCGCTCAATTGGAATGATGTCTCCAACTATACTCAAAATTACTGCACCTGCCACTCCTCCAAACAATCCTGTAAAAATTCTTGAGGCAAGCAGTGTTTCATAGTTAGGACTAATTGCACATGAAAGTGTTCCAAATAAAAAACCTATATAAAGAATTCTCAACACAGACTTTCGATCAAACTTATCTAACCAAAAAGTTGCGGCAATTGCCGAAAAAAAAGCGGCAATACCATAACTACCAACCAGTGCATTAAACTGAGGGCTATCAATATGAAAACTTGCTTTCAAATTCGGCCCCAATGGCATCATAACCATTGAATCCATTACATGTGTAAATTGGACCAAAGCAAGTGTGATCAGTATTTTTATTTCATGCTTCTTCACTTTCCTTTTCCCCTTTGTAAAGTTCAATCACAGTTATTTCAGGCCAAATACCGAGTCTTCCGTTATATCCTATAAAACCTAGACCTCTGTTAACATAAAGATATTGGTTATTGCTACGATAGAGTCCTGCCCATTGTTTATACAAATATTTTACAGGGCTCCACTTGATTCCGGGTATGTCAATACCTAGCTGCATACCATGCGTATGTCCGGATAACGTTAAGTCTATATTCTTAAACGTTGGTAAAACTTTGGCTTCCCAATGAGATGGTGAATGAGAAAGTAGAATATTAAATTCGGTTTCTTCCATTCCGTAAACAGCCTTATTTAAATCACCGTACTTAGAAAATCTTGCTCTAGAATCCCAGTTCTCAACTCCAACTACACCGATTTTCTTATCTCCTCTGTAAATATAATTGTGCTCATTCATCATAAGCTTCCACCCAAAATCCTTGTGTACCTTTTTTAATTTTTCCTGAGATTTAATTCTTAAATCTTTGTAATCATCCCCGGGATATACATATTCCGCGTAATCATGATTTCCAAATATTGAAAAAACCCCGTGTTTCGCTTTTAATGATTTAAAAACGTGTTCAAATCCTTCAGTTTCTTCTGCCAGATCGTTTACAAGATCACCGGTGAAAAAAATTACATCTGCATTTTGTTCGTTTACAAGTTTAAACGCTTTTGCTAATGGAGAAGGTGTTATAAAACTTCCTGTGTGAATATCTGAAAGCTGAACTATTTTAAATCCACTAAATTCATCGGGTAAATTAGGGAAATTCAATTTTACCTTATGGATTCTGTAGTCATATCCACCGCGTAAATAACCATACATTAAGCCTATACCCGGAATTGCGGCAGCTCCAACTGCCAAGTAGGAAAAAAATTTTAATCTTGAAATTTTAGAACCTACATCGCCATCGGATTCAACTATAGGTAATTTACTGTATAGAAATCGAAACAAGCGAATCAAATCATCAGGAATTAAAAAAACAACGCCCAATAATTGACAAATTAATGTCATAAACATTATTGAACCAAGAGTAAGCCTTAATGATTTTGGCCACATCGGGAAAGGATAAAACAATGAAATCAAGGCCCCTACAATAATTACTCCTGCGAACCCAAAATATATATATTTTGAAATATTGCGCTTAAGCTCAGTAGCATCTCGAAAAATAGTAGATAAAGCCTGATAAAAGTACCACTGCAAGAATAAAATGAAAATCAAAAAAATTAGCCTAGGAAGGAACATTTAAAAAATTGCTTTTACAGTTATAAAGTTACTTTAAATATCAATAGAGAAAATGACAATTTTTTAAAGAAATTTCATATTATTTAAAATAATTCTACTCGACAGATAAAAGTAACTTTTCAAGTTTTTTAAAGATTAAGGAATGTTAAGAAATTTATGAGTTTGAAGTGAAATATTCCATTTAGGATTTTTTTTGACGTAATCAATTATCAATGGTGTAACTTCATCTCGCCTACTCCATTCTGGTTGTAAAAAAAGTTTACAATTGTCATTTACTCTTTTTGAATTTTCTTCAGCCCAAATAAAATCATGCCTGTTGTAAATTATAACTTTCAATTCGTTTGCAATTAAAAACAATTCATCTTTTGGATGCATATTTTTTTTAGGTGATAAACAAACCCAGTCAAAATCACCACTTAAATCAAACGCACCGGAGGTCTCAAGATGAACTTGCAATTCTCTTTCTTTTAGTTTCTTGGTTAACAAATTCAAATTATATTGTAGTGGTTCTCCTCCTGTTATTACAATTGTTGTTGCAGGATATTTTAAAACCTCTGTTGCTACGTCTGAAATATTTACTAACGGATGTATATCCGGATTCCAGCTTTCTTTCACATCACACCAATGACATCCAACATCGCAACCACCAATCCTTATAAAATACGCCGCTTTGCCTGTATGGAATCCTTCACCTTGAATTGTATAAAACTGCTCCATTATCGGAAGCATAACTCCCTCTTTCATCAAATGTTTTCCTTGCTCTCCTTTCACAACATTAAATTAAACCTCAAAGATAAAAATTAAGATCACTGCAAAAAGATAGAATTAATGGACGCTGTAAAATTTACCCGGGAGCGAAACAATTAAATCCTGCATTTCCAGATTAAATAATGCAGATGATGCTTTGCTTGCAGGAATTGAAAGTTGATTACATATTTCGTCTATATGCAATTTGGTATTTTCTCTGACCAAATCGTAAACAGTCAATTCGTCTTGAGGTAAATTGAAAGGGAGTGTCTTTTGTATAAGTTTAGAAGTCTTTTTTACTTCCAAATCCCAGTTCATGTGATAAAATAAATCATTTACATTTTCTATCATTGCGGCTTTATTCCTCTTGATTAAAAAATTACAACCACTGCTATTTTCATCACTAGACTTTCCTGGAAACGCTAAAACATCTCTGTTATATGAATGCGCAATATCTGCCGTAATCATCGAACCGCCATCCATTTTGCTCTCCACTACTACTAATGCATCACATAAACCTGCAACAATCCTATTTCTCTTGGGGAAGTTTTCTCTGTCAGGTTTAGTTCCGCTTAAAAAATCTGAAAGCAAACCTCCATTTTTTTCCATTTCCCTGGCTATAGCGTAATGCGAGCCGGGATACACCCTGTCCAATCCATGAGCTACAACACCAATAGTTTCAATATTATTTTTTATGCAACTACTGTGCGCCAAAACATCAATCCCATATGCAAGCCCACTTACAACCATTACATTTTTTTCTTTTAAACCATAAATTAAATCTTCAGTCATTTTTTTGCCGTAATCTGTTGGTCTCCTGCAACCAACTATCCCGATTATTTTCTCTTGTACAAGATTAGAATTACCCTTAAAATAAATCATTGCAGGTCCATCAGTACATAATCTAAGTTTGGCCGGATAATTCGCATCGGTGAAAAAATACGCATTAATTTTATTTTTAATAATAAAATTAATCTCCTGCTCAGCACGCCTCAATTCTATACCCTTAATAACCGACTTAACAGTTGATGGGCCAATACCGGGTATTTTAAGCAAAATGGCTTTCTTCTCCTTAAACACCGTCTCAGCTTCGCCACAATAATTTACCAGATTTTTTACCAAAACATCTCCAACACCGGGTATTAATGTTAGTGCAATTTTATAAAGTAAATCACTTCCCATTTTCTTCTTTAATTCTTTTTCCTATCTTGCCCAAATGTATTCACAGTTTTCAGGGTTTTTCAAGCCATTATCAACTTTTTTTTTATTAACTTTTTTTCTAACAAACTCTTTTGCTCAAAAAAGTTATGTCAAAGGAATTGTTAAAGATGCAAAGTCAAAAGAATTGTTGCCTGGAGTTGCAATTTCATTTGACAACACGGGAGCAGTAACAGATATAGATGGTGTATTTATAATTTCTTCCGAGCCTGATTCCAAAAAGAAAATAAAATTCGAATTAATAGGATATGACACCAAGACCGTTGAATTCGTTTTCCCGAAAAGTGACACACTTAACACCATTATTGAACTAAAAGGAATGAACGAAGTGTTGGATGAGGTTGTAATTTCAGCAGGAAAATTTGAACAAAAAATTTCTGATGTTACAGTAAGTATGGATGTAATAAAACCTTCACTGATTGAAAATAAAAACACTACTAACATGGGTATTTTCATGAATCAGGTGCCTAGTGTAAACACTTATGATGGTCAGATCTCTATAAGAAATGGAAGTGGTTTTTCTTACGGAGCCGGGAGTCGTGTTTTGGTTTTGGTAGACGAAATGCCAATGTTATCTGCGGATGCCGGTGATATTAAATGGAACTATCTTCCGGTAGAAAATGTTGAGCAAGTTGAAGTATTGAAGGGGGCCGCATCTGCATTGTTTGGCTCATCAGCACTTAATGGAGTTATTAATTTCAGAACAGCGTATGCAAAAGACAAACCCATTACAACACTAAATGTTTACAACGGAATTTATGATAGACCGGAACGTGACCAACTTTGGTATTGGAAAGGAAGAAACAACCCAAGATATGATGGCTTAAACTTTAACCACTCTCAAAAATTAGGGCAGTTGGATCTTGTAGTAGGAGGACATTTATTTAGTGATGATGGTTTCAGAGAAAGTGAAATCGAGACAAGAAAACGTGGTAATATAAATTTACGCTACAGGTTTAAGAAAATAAATGGATTGAGCGTTGGAGTTAATTTAAACACAATGAATACATCTGGCGGATTGTTTTTTCTTTGGAAAGCTGATACTGCTGCGTTTAGACCGGCAGATAATACCATACAAGTTTATAACAATTACAGATTTAACATAGATCCATACATCGTCTATTTCACCGAAAAAGCAGGAAAGCACAGTTTAAGAACTAGATACTTCAGAACCAATAACATCAATGATAAAAATCAGGGCTCTCTAGCTGAACTATATTACGCAGAGTATCAGTTTCAGAAAAAATTTAAAAATAACCTAATATTTACTTCCGGTATCGTGAACATGGAACAGCAAATCTTTAGCGATAGCGTATACGGTAGGCATACAGGAAAAAACAGAGCTGTCTTCGTGCAATTCGATAAGAAATTCTGGAGTAAACTCACCTTATCTTTAGGTATAAGAGGAGAATACTACAAAGTAGATTCTGCACAAACAAGAGGCGAAATTAAATTAGGATCGCTGCAAAAAAACAATTTACCGTTTCAGCCGGTAATGAGAATAGGAACCAGTTATCAGGTTGCAAAATTTACTTTTGCGCGGGCATCTTTTGGGCAGGGTTATCGTTTTCCTTCCGTTGCAGAAAAATTCATCAACACAGCCGTTAGCGCATTAAAAATTTTTCCTAACCCTAATCTTCAACCGGAAAGAGGTTGGAGTGCAGAGCTTGGTATAAAACAAGGATTCAGGATAGCAGATTTCCGAGGTTTTTTTGATGTTGCCGGATACTTAACGGAATACAGAAATATGATCGAGTTTGTTTTTGGTTATTATTTTCCTCAGGATTTAACTTCTCCAACTTTTACAGATTACATCAACTACGCCGGCTTTCAATCTAAAAATATTGAACGGGGAAAAATAACCGGAATAGACATTTCTGTTACAGGAAAAGGGAAAATTGGCCCGGTTGATATCACTATTTTTGGCGGGTATACATTTTCAGATGCCATCAACCCAAATTATATTGCAAAAGATGACACAATATCACCGGGAAGTGATAGTTTATCAAATAGATTAAAGTATAGAACCAGACATCTTTTTAAAAATGATATTCAATTGGATTGGAAAAAATTCTCACTCGGATGGAGTGTAAGATACACTTCAAGAATGGATAATATTGATAAGAGGTTTGAAGAAAGTTTATTTTATGACCAGATTCCTGGACTAAAGGCCTACATCCTACCCGGCCTGAAAGAATACAGACAAAATGAAAAAAATGGATATTGGATTAATGACTTACGTTGTTCTTATTCATTTTCAGAACACTTGAAAGCATCGTTTATTGTAAACAATGTATTCAATACAGAATATGCTATGAGGCCGGGATTATTAGGTTCTCCGAGAACATTTATTTTCCAGTTTGGATTAAAACTTTAATTCATATTTTGTTAACTTTATTTGATGAGTAGAATATTACACTTAGCTCTTATCAGTCTTTTATTCAGCCTAATTTTTTTACTCATAATTTATTTTTCCTTTGTTTTTCTAAAGTTGGATTTCAATCTTAATCATTTTTTAATTTTCTTTACAGTTGCACTTCTAACCTCCTTTTTCACTTTTTTTCTATCTTACGAACTAAGTGTTTTCAGAAGAGTGAGAAATATTTCTGAAAGAATTAATGGACTGATTGGTATCAAGGAATCTGAACCTCAAACATTGGTAAATATACCTGAAGAGAAAAAAGACCCCCTAGAAGAATTAAACGAATGCATCAATCAACTCGAAGAATCAAGGAGAGCAGAAATAGAAAAATTACTTAAACTGGAAAATCACAGGCGAGAATTTTTAGGAAATGTTTCACACGAATTAAAAACTCCGATTTTCAACATACAGGGATATGTTTCCACACTTATAGACGGTGGATTATATGATGAATCAATTAATCTTGAATACCTTAAAAGAGCCGACAAAAGTGTTGACAGAATGATACACATTATTGATGATCTTGAACAGATCTCGCAGTTAGAAAGTGGCATCTTAGAACTTGATTACGAATATTATGACATTACAGAACAAATCAAAGACGTTTTCATTTCACTCGAAATTCAGGCACAGTCAAAAAATATCAGCTTTGGATTCTTAGAACAGAATGTGTCTTCGATTAAAGTATTTGCCGATAAATTCAGAATTCGTCAGGTTCTAGTTAATTTAATTACTAACTCGATTAAATATGGAAAACACGGAGGTAAAACTTTAGTTGGTCTGCTTGAAAAAGACAATGAAGTTTCTGTGTTTGTTTCTGATGATGGAATAGGAATTGAAGAAATTCATTTACCAAGACTCTTTGAAAGATTTTACAGAGTAGATAAAGGAAGAAGTAGAGAGCAAGGCGGTACTGGACTTGGACTTGCTATCGTTAAACACATTCTAGAAGCTCATCACCAGGGAATAAGAGTTACCAGTAAGGTTGGCGAAGGAACAACATTTACATTCAATCTTCAAAAATAATTTATGGCATTAATAAAAACAGTAAATGAAATAAAACCGGTACATGGAAAAAACTGTTACCTCGCAGAAAATGCAACAATTGCCGGCGATGTAATTATCGGTGATGATTGCAGTGTATGGTTCAATGCGGTTATACGAGGGGATGTTAATTCTATAAGAATCGGAAACAAAGTAAACATTCAGGATGGGGCCATAATACATTGCACCTATCAGAAAACAAAAACTGTAATTGGTAATAACGTCTCTATAGGCCATAACGCAATTGTACATGGATGTAAGATTCACGACAACGTTCTTATTGGTATGGGTGCAATAGTTATGGATAACTGCGAAATTGGTGAAAACACAATAATCGCGGCAGGAGCAGTGCTAACAGAAAACACCAAAGTTCCATCCGGAACTGTTTGGGCAGGAGTACCTGCAAAAAAAATTAAAGACATTAATCAGCAATTACAAAAAGGAGAAATTGAAAGAATAGCAAATAATTATCTTATGTACTCAAGTTGGTTTAGAAATGAAGAATAAACACAAAGCAAATAATAAAACTTTAATTTTTTCGTTTAAAAATTCGATGCGCAAATTATTTACTTGTTTGTTGTCCTTTTATTGTTTTACCCAATTTGCTCAGACCGGCGGTACAGGTATTTATAAATTTCTAGACCTTACTGTGCCATCAAGAACCTCAGCTTTGGGTGGCAACACCATTGCACTCAGAGATGACGACATAACATTATCTTTTCAAAATCCCGCCTTACTTACTTCATCTTGCTCTAATCAAGCGGCAATGGCATTTGTAGATTATTTTTCTGACATCAGGTACGGATACGGTGCCTATTCAAAGTCTTTTGAAAAAATAGGAAACTTTGGAGCCGCTATGCATTACGTTAATTATGGTACTTTTACAGCGGCAGACGAATACGGAAAAACCGAAGGCACTTTCACAGCATCTGATTACAGCTTTAACTTAACTTACGCCAGAGAAATTGATTCAACCTTTACTTACGGTGCAACATTAAAAACTATCTACTCAAAATATGAAAGATATTCTTCTTTTGGAAACGCGCTGGATCTTGGTGGTACTTATCACAATTATAAACATAATTTTACATGCGCCCTATTGCTTAGAAATTTTGGTTTTCAATGGAAGTCATACAATCAGGATGTAAACGAATCCCTTGATTTTACCAGCCAAATTGCTTTCAGTAAAAAAATTAAAAAAGCACCGTTTCGCATTCATCTCGCTTATCAATTTCTTGAGAGATGGGACCTAACATATGCAAATCCAGAAAATCCAGAACCAACAGTTGATCCTTTTACCGGTGAACCAATCAAGGAAAAAAAATTAAATAAGTTCATGGATAAACTTGGAAGACATTTGGTTGCGTCAACAGAAATATTGGTAACTAAAAATTTTAATTTAAGGTTAGGATACAGTTACTTAAGAGCAATGGACATGAAACTTAATGACAGAAGAGGTTGGGGAGGCTTAACTTTTGGTTTTGGTTTTAAGATTTATAAATTTCAGATTTCATACGCAAGAGCAAACTACCACGCGGCCGGTGGTTCGAACCATTTTACTTTGTCGGCAAGACTGAGTGAATTCACTAAAACGAAACAATAGAAATTTACTTAACGTAAAATTACTTCTGTACCTCCGTATCCGTATTTTTTATAGGAAGCATCGCTAACAATTAACTCCGGATAGGATTTTAATATGTGTCTGATCTCAGATTTTAAACGTCCGTTACCAACACCATGGATGAAAATTATTTTTTTTAAGTTGGAGGTTATTGCTAAATCCAGTTCTTTCTGAAATATCTTAATCTGATAATTAAGCATCTCACCATTACTCATACCACTTATGTTTTCCAGTAATTCTTCAATATGAAGGTCAATCTCTTTTTCCTCTTGCAATTGATCTCTACGATGTGGTTTACTCACAGGAGCAGAAGGCTGATGAAATTCATCAAACTTTTGAAGACGCTCCACATCATAATCGGTGAGTTTAATTTTCCTGCTGGTTTCCTTCAAGAATTTATCTCTAAGCACGAAATACATCACAGGATTTTTAAATTCTTCATTGCGAATAAAGGTACCTTTTGAAATTATTTTTTCATTGAGTAATACCACTTCCGCAACCGGAATTTGTGCGACGTAATGTGATTTTTTGAAAAATAAGATTTCTATCTTGTTATAATTATATTCGGAGAGCTGAGACTTTTTGATCTTCTTCATCAACAATTTTTGGAAAGGTCCGAGTTCCCCATTCTTTAAAGTCTGAAATAAATGTCCATCTTTAACAGAGTAAGTAAAATAAATATGAAACTCACTTTGATTGAATAGATAGATCGAATAATAATCTGTAAGAATTGGCAATTCATGATCAGGCTCTATAACGAACAAGATGTTTTCATCAGGATTTAAATTTGGCTCGAGATCTAGGTTTTCAGCGTCTTTATTTACTATTAGCTCCGTCTCGGTAACAACGAGCAATCTTGCAGGATAAGGAACTTCAAAACCATCTTCAATTTCAACAAAAACATGATCCTTGTCCTTATAACGAGAAACAACTCCGCCTCCCGCTTCGTTTAAAAACCTCACCTTATCACCGATTCGAATCTTCATTCTTGTTTTATAAATGCTCCATCATCTCTGATAGACCAATACCTCAAATTTAATGAATCAGCCATTAGGGTCCATCTTAAATTTTTTGAAAATTTATTGGTCGCGTCTGAAATTATTTCGGCATCTGGAAAATCTTGATGTAGTCTTTCCAATGACACAATTGGGTTGCTATTTAAAATCAAATAATCAATTTTTTTAGAATGTTTAATTTTTTGATCATTTACCATCAGTAACCGTTTACCTGAAACACAAATAACAATATTAGAACTCAGTTTAAAATTTTTCGAGTTACTAATGTGCTTAGATCTCTTATAACGTTTTGAGGAATTATTTTCCTGACCGACAGACAAAGCATTAAAACCACTGATGAAATCTATTGATGTATTCTTCTTATCATGATAAACAATAAATCCTTTTTGCTCACTTTCATTCAAATATTTTAGGTTAAGTGAAATCAATAATATCACTATAAAAATTAAACTTGCAAATAAATTTTCCTTACTACGTTCAAAAAAATAAGCAGAGATAAAAAAGACAATAATGAAAATCACTAATACCTCAAATAAATTTATAAATACACAGCTTATCTGTGCTCCAGGAAATTGACCTAAATTAATTGTAATAAAATTCATACATCGAATAATGAAACCAAGTACATCAGAAAAAAATGTTGAAATTTGATTGAACGGCGAAACAATCAGTATTAATATACCTCCATACATTACAATTGTGGATAATGGTATTATAAGCAAATTTGCAATAATGAATATTAACGAAAAATTATTGAAATAATAGAGAGTAATTGGAAATGTAGTAAGTTGAGCGGCCAATGATACTGAAGTTAAAGTCCAGACTTTATTTAAAAAACCAGATTTGAAATAAAACCATTTTTGCATTGCCGGCTGAAAAATTAAAATCCCTAAAAGCGCTAAATAACTGAGCTGAAATCCAACATCAAAAATCAATAATGGATTATAAAGTAGAATCAAAAACGCAGAAGCTAATAAGGTATTAATAGGTTGAGATTTTCTATAAATGAGGTTGCCAAATAAAAACAAAGAACACATTAGCGAGGCCCTTACTACCGAAGGTGATAGCCCGGATATCAATGCAAAAATCCATAAGCCGGATAAGATTAATATGAATTTAAAGTACTTTCCAAATTTTATTTTTTCTAGAAAAATAAACAGGTAATTCAGAAGTGCATAAATAATTCCAATGTGCAATCCCGAAACGGAAAGAACATGTATGGTGCCAGTGACCGCATAAGCATCTGCTAAATCACGATTGATCTCATCGTCATATCCTACCAACAGCGCGGCAATTATAGAAAACTCTTCCTTACTTTTAAATTTTTCTCTGAAAAGTTTAATCATTTTAATCTTAACTTTTGTTGCAATTTCACCAATTTCAAAATCTGATTTTAGATTAAGTTTTCTAAATTGATTATGTTTGACATAAACTGAATGAAAAATATTTTTGTTTTTTAAATATTCTTTATAATTAAAGTCACCCGGGTTTTTAGGCGGTTCAATTTCCATTGTTTGCGAGTTGACAAAAAGAAAATCACCATATTTTATTTTGGAGTAATCATCTTTTGTGAAATATGCAATTACAGTCCCCATAGATTCACATAATTTTTTTCCCTTTACAACATACTTTAACTTCAGCTGTGCCTTAACACTATTCTCGTTCTCGACAGGTATAGTTGATATACGAGCAATAAATTTATTTGGAGCATTTACAATTTGACTATAGTGATTTGGATTATTCTCTATTTTGTTTAGATAAACCAACTGGCAGGCAAAAAGCATTAAAAAAAGTTGACTCACTAAACCAAAATAAAATTTCAATCTGTAAAATTTAAAACGGTGTACAATTACCCAAATAAATACAAGGAAAAAAAGAAAAAATGAGGTAACGTAAATTAAATCAAAATTTAATTTAAAAACGTAGGAAAAAACAATCCCGGAAATGAAAGGAATAACAATTCTGAGGAATGGTATTTCACTGAACTTATTCAGGTTGAATTTTTTTGAAAAAATTACAACTTAATCTGAGCACTAGGCCTGTGATATTCTTTTTCACTTTTGGCAATTACAGCACTAGCAACTGCATTGCCTATTACATTAGTTGCAGACCTGCCCATATCCAATATCTGATCAATTGCAAGAACCAAAAGCAAACCCTCACCAGGAATCTTGAAAGTTGATAACATACCTGCAATCACTACCAATGAAGCTCGTGGTACGCCTGCAACACCTTTACTAGCAAGTAATAAAATCAACATCATATATATTTGATCTGCGACACTCATTTGAATACCATAAGCCTGAGCAATAAAAGCAGTGGCAAAGGTCATGTACATGATGCTTCCATCAAGGTTAAATGAATAACCTAATGGCAAAACAAAGCTCACCACACGGTTTCCAATACCAAATTTTTCAAGTGCCTCTATAGTCATGGGCATTGCAGCCTCTGAACTTGCAGTACTAAAGGCAAGAATCAATGGTTCTTTGATATGACTAAGTAATTTAAAAAATGGTATCCCATAAAATTTGCAAACAAGAAATAGAATTACAAAAATGAAAAACAAGAGCCCTCCAAAGAAACATGCAATAAGATAAAGGTAACCCAGCATTATTCCGGGCCCTTGTTGAATTAACACAGATGCAATGGCGCCAAAAATTCCAAGCGGCGCAAACTTCATCACATAATCTGTTACTTTAAACATCACATGGCTCAATGACTCACAAAAATTGAGAATGACTTTTCCACGCTCCTTTATTGCGCTGACTCCAATTCCAAAAAAAACTGAGAACACAACAATTGGAAGAATATCGTTTTCAGCCATTGATTTAATAACGGAAGAAGGTATTACGTGTTCAATGAAATTTGATGCCGTCTGAGATTTTGCCTTAATTCCTGTCTCAGCTCCAACTCTAGGAAGCTCCAGACTCATGTGTTTACCTGGTTGAAAAATATTTGCGATAACAAGACCAATGAATAAGGCAACAATGGTCGCACATAAAAAATAAATCATGGTTTTAGCTCCAATTCTACCCATGGTTCTAACATCACTGATTTTACCAATTCCCAAAACAAGAACTGAAAAAACAAGTGGTGCAATTATCATTTTTATAAGCAACAAAAAAATCTGACTGCAAATATTAAATGGTTGTGCTACTTGCTTTTTATAATCTTTTTTTATGGCGGAAATTTTTTCTTTAAGAAGATAGTAATCTTTTTTTGATTTCTCACTTCCCTCTTTTCCACTATTATATTTTTCAATTATTGAATCAAGTTTTTTCAGTTTAGGTTCAATGTTTAAATTAATGATGGTACCGGTAGCTATACCAAGTACTAATCCGATTAAAATAAAAATTAAAAGTTTATTTTTTTTCATTGGATGTCAAATTTTATTGAGTCGTGCTCGCAGCAAATGATCTGCAACAACCAACGCCGCCATACTTTCTACTATTGGAACTGCCCTAGGAAGCACACATGGATCATGTCTTCCTTGAGCTTTATAATCAATCTCATTTGCTTGATTATCTACTGACTTTTGTTCAGACAAAATAGTTGCCGTTGGCTTAAAGGCAACTCGGAAATAAATATCCTCTCCATTAGAAATGCCTCCCTGTACACCTCCCGAATTATTCGATTCAGTCCTTATTTTTCCATCCTTCACAATAAATAAATCATTCAGTTCTCTTCCCGTAAATTTTACGGATTCGAAGCCGCTTCCATACTCAAAAGCTTTAACTGCGTTAATGCTTAACATAGCCTTTCCTAGGTCTGCATGAAGTTTATCAAAAACCGGTTCACCAAGTCCTATCGGAACATTATCTACAACACAACTTATAACACCGCCTAGAGAATCTCCGTTTTCCTTAGCCTTATTTATTGATTCAATGAATAAATCTGCTGTTTTTTTATCAGGACATCTAACAACATTACTTTCTGTAATTGATAAATCTAGTTCCTTGTAGGATTTTTCTAACTTTATATGATGTACCTGCGAAACGTAAGCATTAATATTAATTTTTTCTCGCTTTAAAATTAATTTTGCTATTGCCCCGCCTACAACCCTCGACAATGTCTCACGTGCAGAAGCCCTTCCTCCACCTCTGAAATCACGAATACCATATTTTTTTTCATATGTGAGATCTGCATGTGAGGGTCTATAAATGTTCTTTAACTCTTCGTAGTCTTTACTTTTTTGATCTTTATTCAGAACTAAAAATCCTATGGGAGTACCCGTTGATATTCCATCAAAGACACCCGAAAGGAATTGAACCACATCATCTTCATTTCGCTGGGTTGTTATCAATGATTGTCCTGGCCTTCTTCTCGATAATTCCTTTTGAATAAATTCAAAATCAATTGATAGACCTGCAGGTACACCCTCTAAAACACCTCCAACACCTACGCCATGAGATTCGCCGAAGGTTGTGAGCTTTAATATTTTACCAAATGAGTTTCCTGACACTACGGCGCTAAGTTAAATAATTGAAATCAGTTATTGCACTAACTGAATATCAAAATCAAAAATGAATAAATTAAATTGTAACTTTATAGCATGAAGCTTTTAATTAAAAACATACGCAAGCTCATTGGCGTTCACGAAATTGAAACTGAAAAAGTTGCCGGTGAAAATATGGCGAGACTTCCATTTATTAATGATGCTTGGCTTGCTGCTGAGAACGGAAGAATTGTTGATTTTGGAAAGATGGAAAATTTTCCTGGCATTACCGACTGGAGTTTTTTGGAGGTGATTGATGCAAGCGGCAAAACCGTTATGCCTACCTGGTGCGACAGCCATACACATATGGTACATGCTGGAAGCAGGGAAGATGAATTTGTTGATAAAATCAAAGGGTACTCTTACGCCGAAATTGCAGAAAATGGTGGTGGAATTATAAACTCAGCGAAACATATTGCATCTGCAACTGAGGATGAGCTTTTTCAGTCTGCAAAAAGCAGATTATTGGAGGTAATTAGGCAAGGTACAGGAGCCATTGAAATTAAAAGTGGTTATGGGTTAAGCTTGGAAAACGAAATAAAAATGCTTCGAGTGATAAAGAGGCTTAAAGAATTTTCTCCAATTCCAATAAAATCTACCTTTCTTGGAGCTCACTCCTTTCCTTTAGAATATAGGGATAAAAAAGACGAATATGTTAATCTTGTCATTGAGAAAATGATTCCCGCTGTTGCCGAAGAGGGTTTAGCTGATTACATAGATGTATTCTGTGATACAGGTTTTTTTACACCGGAACAGACTGAGAGAATTTTAAGTTCTGCTGCAAATTTTGGAATGAAACCTAAAATTCACGCGAACGAACTCGATTTTTCCGAAGGTGTACAGGTTGGTGTAAAACACAGAGCAATTTCGGTTGACCACCTAGAATGTGTTTCTGATGAAGAAATAAACGTTCTTTTAGATAGCAATACTATGCCTACCCTATTGCCAACAACCGCATTTTTCATAGGTTTAAATTACGCACCTGCAAGACAAATGATAAACAGCGGATTACCCGTTGCGTTAGCATCGGACTATAACCCAGGCTCATCCCCAAGCGGAAGAATGAGTTTCGTTGTTTCCTTGGCGTGTATAAAAATGAAAATGCTACCGGAAGAGGCGATTAATGCCGCTACTTTGAATGGGGCTTACGCGATGGAACTTCATCATGATTTGGGTAGCATATGTAAAGGAAAAAAAGCTAATCTCATCATTACAAAAGAAATCCCTTCCGTTAATTATATACCTTACAAGTTCGGGGTAGATTTGATAGATTCCGTTATTATTAACGGAGCTATATTCAATGATTAGAACAGAAAATTTCATTTTTTTCTAATAATATTAAGTCCAATTATTGTCTTAAAATTAAAAGGCAATTTATTACATTTGTTGATCACTTCGAATAATTAACTCATGGCTAAAGCATCAAAAGATTCTGATAAAAAAACATCAAAGTTTGGTAAAGAACAATATCTTGCATGGTACGAAAGTATGTTACTAATGCGTCGTTTTGAAGAGCGAACCGGTCAACTTTATACTATGCAGAAAATTAAGGGCTTTTGTCACTTGTATAACGGGCAAGAGGCTATCGTTGCTGGCACTGTAAGTGCAACAAAAAAATCTGACAAGCACATTACTGCTTACAGGGACCATGCTCACCCGATTGGATTGGGCATGCATCCAAAGTATGTTATGGCAGAATTGTATGCAAAAGCAACCGGATGTTCAAAAGGAAAAGGCGGCTCAATGCACATTTTTTCAAAGGAGCACAACTTTGTTGGAGGGCACGGAATTGTGGGAGGACAAGTACCTCTAGGTGCAGGATTAGCTTTCTCAGAGAAATATTTAGGAACTGACAATGTTTGTGTTTGCTCAATGGGAGACGGAGCGGTACGTCAGGGAGCACTACACGAAGCGTTTAATATGGCAATGACATGGAAACTTCCTGTAATATTTGTAATTGAAAACAACCATTATGCCATGGGTACTTCCGTGGAACGTACATCAAACGTACATGATTTGTGGAAAATTGGGTTGGCATATGATATGCCTGCTAAACCTGTAGACGGCATGACCGTTGAAGCAGTTCACGAAGCCATGGAAGAAGCGGTAGCCAGAGCCAGAAGAGGAGACGGACCAACCTTGTTAGAAATTAAAACTTATCGCTATCGCGGACACTCTATGAGTGATGCTCAAACCTATCGAACAAAAGACGAAGTTGAGGAATACAAAAAACAAGATCCCATAGAAAAAGTAATTTCAACACTTAAGAAAAACAGCTGGATAGACGATAAAGGGATTGAAGAAATGGAGGCAAAAATAAAATCTATTGTTGCTGAAAGTGAGAAATTCGCTGAAGAAAGCCCATTCCCTGACCCTGCGGAATTATTTAGAGATGTTTATGTTCAATCTGATTACCCATACGTGAAAGATTAATACCATGGCAGAAGTAGTAAAAATGCCCAAGTTAAGTGATACCATGACCGAAGGAGTGGTTGCGCTTTGGCACAAAAAAGTTGGTGATAAAATAAAAAGCGGTGACCTCCTCGCAGATATTCAAACTGACAAGGCAACAATGGAGTTTGAATCTTTTTACGATGGTGTTTTGCTTCACATAGGAGTTGAAAAAGGTCAGGCGGCTCCGGTAGATGCGATATTGGCAATTATTGGTAAAGAGGGTGAAGACATCTCAACTTTTATTAATGGTTCATCAAATAAGCAAGAGATAAGCACCCCTACTCCCACAATCCAAAATACAGTTCCAGATTTTAAAATTCCTGAAACGGTAAACATTGTAAAAATGCCAAAGTTAAGCGATACAATGACGGAAGGTGTGGTGGCTAAATGGAATAAAAAAGTTGGGGATTCGGTAAAGAGTGGAGAGATTCTGGCTGAAATTAATACAGATAAAGCTACAATGGAATTTGAATCTTTCTATGATGGAGTTCTTTTGTATGTTGGCGTAGAAGAAGGTAAAGGTGCACCGGTAGATTCGGTACTTGCAATTATAGGTAAAGGAGGCGAGGACATTCAGTCAATTTTATCGGCGGTAAACAATCCACAAAAAGAAACTCCGGCTGATGTACAAAAAAATGAAACAACAACTCCAATTTTAACAACGCCTAAACAGGAAAATAAACTTAACCCGACCCCTCCATCCTTATCTAATCAAAGACTAAAAGCTTCCCCATTAGCCAAAAAATTGGCAAAAGATAAAGGAATTGATCTTGGCGCTGTTTCAGGAACAGGAGAAAATGGAAGAATCATAAGAAAAGATATAGAGTCTTATGTACCAAGCACTGTTGTTTCAAATTTTTCTTCTTCAACTTCTGCACAGGAATCGTTTACAGAAGAAAATGTTTCAATGATGCGTAAAACGATTGCAAGAAGGTTGGCAGAGAGTAAATTTTCAGCTCCACATTTCTATCTCACTATGGAGATTGACATGGATAATGCAATAGCAGCAAGAAATACCATCAATTCAAATATAGATAGCAAGGTTTCATTCAATGACATGGTAGTAAAAGCGGTTGCACAATCTCTAAAAAAACATCCAAAAATAAATTCCTCATGGTTGGGTGACAAGATAAGAACCAATCACCATATTAACGTTGGAGTTGCAGTTGCTGTACCCGAAGGATTATTGGTACCTGTTGTAAGGTTCGCAGATACCAAATCAATAAGTCAAATATCAACAGAAGTTAAAGAATACGGAAAAAAGGCTAAAGAAAACAAATTACAACCTTCAGATTGGGAAGGAAATACATTTACCATTTCCAACTTAGGAATGTTCGGAATAGACGAATTCACAGCAATAATCAATCCGCCTGACGCTTGCATTTTAGCTGTTGGAGGAATAAGAGAAACACCTGTAGTAAAAAATGGTCAAATCGTTCCAGGAAATTTGATGAAAGTTACCTTAAGTTGTGATCACAGAGTGGTAGATGGTGCCACAGGGGCGGCATTTTTACAATCACTTAAAAAGTTTTTAGAAAATCCGG
Organism: Bacteroidota bacterium; assembly: GCA_046302135.1. Taxonomy (GTDB): domain Bacteria; phylum Bacteroidota; class Bacteroidia; order B-17B0; family Aurantibacillaceae; genus AM-1111. The sequence continues at coordinate 22,714 of JBKCIQ010000094.1, forward strand.
TTTTGATGCTCGCTTAAAATTTTATCTAGGGTAAGTATCAATTTAAGTGCATTTTAAGGAAATGCTTCTTTCTGTTATTGCTTGGACACATATAGTTTTATTAAATTTTTATTTTTCTAATCAATCAAATAATTAGAAAACAATTGTGAATTTCAATGTAAAACGTTGATGTTGTCAACTGAAGAGTAAACTGTTGAAATTAGTATAAATTGTTTCTTTTTCTCCAAGCTCTGTATTTCTTTGAGAAAGACCCTCTGCCCCAACACCATCTACACCACCATCTTGGTTTTTGGGTATGGGATTTTTTTACCTTAGGTAGCATTACAACAGAACTAACATCAAACACAGCATTTAAAGAAAGTAAATATTTTGTTTGTAAACTATCCGTGAAAAGTGAAATGGTATGTGAGGTTATTTTTTGCCTTTCATTTACTGATTTAATTCTTAATGCCCCAAATTTTATATGTTTTCTAATTCCCTTTTTTAATTGTTTTATCCTTAACTTATTAAGCTGACTACTCTCACTGCTATCTCTCCAAATTGACATGGTCTTAAGATTTTCAATGTTATCTGCCACATATTTAAAGCATGAATCAGCAGTATAAGGCATTTGAGCAAATTCAGTTGAATTATTTTTAAAGTAAACACTAGGAAAAGTCATCTTAAATTCATTCTTGATGAGTCTATCAAAGTCTTTGTTTTGAGCCTGTAAAAAATTTACAAGCCAAATAAAAAAAATAAAAAATATGAGAAGTGCTTTTTTCAAACCTAAATTAAAGTGAAACAACAAAAATTTATTTTAAAAAAAAAGGGCGGTAAAAAACCGCCCTTTTTTGATTACTTACTAAGTGTAAGCTTAAAGAATTTAAATTCACTACCCTGATTCAATCTCAAAAGATATACTCCATTACTGAATTCACCAAGGTTAACAGTATTTCTATAGTTACTGTTAAATTGCTCAGCATGAACTAACTTTCCTTGAGCATTGAAGACCTCAGCAACGATTTTCTCATTATAACCGGAAGTTTCAATGAAGAATTGGCCATTGTTAGGATTTGGATACACTTTTACATTAGCAAGACTTGAAGTGATATTACCTGCACAAACATCTACAATGAAATTCTGTGAAGCATTATTTGAACAACCTGTAACGGTATCTGTAAAAGTGTATGTAATTAGGTAGGTACCGAATCCAACTGAAGGATCAAAGTTATTTCCGGTAACAGAAGTACCTGAGAATGTTCCACCAATAGGAGATTCACCACTTAAGTTTACAACCGGATCAGCTGAACAAGCACTGTCAACACCGAGTACTAGAGAAACCGAAGGAGGCGCAATCAAAGAAATGCTATCACTTGTAGTTCCTGTACAACCATTCTGATCAGTGAAGCTGTAAACAATTACTGCCACATTACCAACTGCCCCGTTAGGATCGAATGAACTTCCAGAAACACCTGCGCCTGAGAATGTGCCGCCCGCAGGACTTTCTCCTGCAAGTGCAACTACTGAACCATTAGCACATACACTTGAAGTGGTTAGAGATAAGTTAACTAAAGGCAAGGTATTTATTCCGATATTAATTGTATCAGAAGCGGAACATCCGCCTGAATAGGTAATGGTGACAAAATACTGGCCTCCGATTGAAACAGGTAGGGTTTGATTTGTAGAGCCATCATTCCATAGGTAAGTTGCACCTGAATTAGCCGCATCAAGAGATAAAGAACCTGAACACACAGTAGTATCATTTCCTAAGTTAACACTTGGATTAGAGTTGATGGTTACTGTTATAGAATCAAAGCCAGAACAACCATTCAAATCAGTAACCTGTACAGAATAACTACCGGTGTTGTTAACTGAAAGCGTTTGGCCTGTGCTATTGTCATTCCATAAATAGGTTGAACCTGAATTTGCAGCATCAAGTAATATTGGACCTGAACAAGCTGCAATGTTTGAACCCAAACTTACAACAGGATTAGGACTTACAACAACCGATAACAAAGATTGTGAGGTACAACCATTCGCGTCAGTTCCGATAACAGTATACGTAACAGATGAAGTTGGGGTATCGTTAACATTCGACCCGCTAGAAGCAATTGGTGACCACTGATAGTTTTGAGCTCCTGATGCGGAAAGTGATACAGTAGAACCGGCACATACCGCGGAATCATTTATTAAGGCGGTTAAAACAGGAAGTGGATTAACAGTTAAAGAAATTGTATCGTTATCTGTACATCCGTTAACATCAGTTCCTGTTACAGTATAGGTTGTGCTTGAAGTAGGAGATACATTAACCGAACTTCCATTTATATTCGCTGGTGACCAAACATAACTAGAGGCACCTGACGCAGATAAAGTTGCGCTATCACCAAAACACAAAGTAGATCCACCAGTCAATGCAATTGTTGGACTTGCAACAATATTTACCGTAATTGAATCTCTAGTTGTACAATTTGAAGAATTTGTAACATCCACCCAATAAGTACCAGAGGTTGAAACAAACAATATTGAAGCAGTTGTGTTGTCATTCCATACAAAACTTGAACCTGCATTCTGTGCGTCAAGAATAACACTTCCACCTCCACATAAGGTTGTATCAACACCTAAATTTACAATTGGTGAAGAAGCCAGCGTGAGGCTTATGGTATCAACTCCAACACATCCCTGAGGAGATGTAACTGTAACATCATATGATCCTGATGCGCTAACTGTAATTGATTGATTGGTTGAACCGTTATTCCACAAGTAGGTACTACCTGAATTCTGAGCATCTAACACAAATGAATTAGCGCAATATGATGCATTAGGTCCAAGATTTACAAGTGGTATCGAATTAATCGTTACGTTAACCGAATCTGATGCTGAACAATTAAACTGATTTGTAACAAGTACATTGAATGAACCTGAACTTGTAACAGAAACAGTTTGTGTAGTCTGAGAATTATTCCATAGGTAAGTAGCTCCTGAATTTCCGGCATCCAAGGTAGCTGCTCCACCACATTGCGTAATATCATTTCCAAGAGAAACAATTGGAGTTGGGTTAACAGTAACTCCAACAGGAATTCTTTGACTTACACAACCTGCAGCGGTACTGTCCTGAACATAATAAGTAGTTGAGCTCGTCAAAGCAGAAGATGTGAAGTTTGAACCGGTTGCAATAGGAGCACCTCCGCTAGAAGTTAAATACCAGCCTATTGTACCTGTACCTGTACTACTGTTTAATGATACTACGTTTCCTGAACAAATTGTATCACCTGAAACTACAGGAGTTGAAGGACTTGGATTTACAGTTACATTAATAGTATCTGTAACCTGACACCCACTTACCGATGCTGCAGTTACTACATAACTAGTACTATTTATCATTGCTGTTGCAGTTGTACTTGAAGTAGTAGTACTGCTCAAATAAGTTGCTGGTGACCATGAATAAGTCATCTGAGGATCAACACCACCGGTTATAGTAACCACATAGTCTTCTGCTTCACCATATGATGATAAATTAGTACATGGGTCGATAGGAGTACCGGTACCATCAAGTTCACGTACTCTTAAAATTGTTGGGCCATTAATAGCTGTCGCAGGAACAGTAAACACAAATGAGGTTTGTGCGGGTGCTGCACCTAAATCATTTGTTTCACCTAATTTTTCACCTAAGTCATCCAATACAACATTCTGATTATAATCGATGAATGCCGCTAAATCATTAGCTGTGTAACTTCCAGCTTGTAGAGTTATTGTATAAGTTGAACCCGCAGTAAGTGTGGTTGTGGTAACACCGGAAGCAGGAAATAAAGTGTAATAAGGGGCAGCGGCTCCAGCCGTTGGATTATTAATATTTCCTAATTGAACTAGTCCAATGAAGTCACCAAAACTCGTACCATTGGCATAACTTGGCACACAATAACCTGCAGGTGGCTGACCACTTATTGCTGATGCAGATAAGTTTACATTGTTACCAGAACATATTGTTGAAGGGGTTGCAGTTGAAGAGCTGAAAATCAACTGAGGAGAACTATTTACTGAAATTGTTGTTGTGTTGGAACATCCAATAGCATCAGTTGCTGTAATGGTGTAGGTAGTTGAAGATGTTGGCGTGGCAGAAACTGATGTACCTGTAGTTGCAGATAATCCTGCGGTTGGTAACCAGTCATATGTAACACCTGTTCCGGTTACAGTCAATAGTACCGGGGTTCCTCCAGGAGCACAGAAATTAGCAGCACTAGCAGATGCGGCAATTGCCGGTGGATTCTGAAGGTTAACAGTTGTTGGTGCGGAGTATCCGGGAGTTCCACCACATGATACTATTTCGCAACGATATTGTGTTGTAACCGTTTGCGTAACAGTCGTACTTGGAGTGTTTGCTGTAGCGATATTATTCCATGTTGTTCCGCCATCAGTTGATGATTGCCACTGGAAAGTTAATCCGGTAGTACTACCTGTATAAGAGGTACTAAGATTTATGTTTGCATTTACACAAACTAATGAGGCACTTGCAATAGAGTTAAGACCGACTGGAGGGGTGGTTGGTAAAACAGTCATTTGTACCTGAGCCGATCCGGGTGTATTTGTACATCCTGTTGTCTGATTTGTATATGATATAGAGTAGTTGGTTGATTCACTAGGTGTCAAGGTCTGAGTGAAAATATTGGTACCACTTGCAATTGTTGAAGACCCTTGAGTGTTGGTAGCTGTCCAGGTTGTGTTATAGTTTGCCGGAGGAATAAATCTCCAAGTTTCAGGAGTTACTATTGTAGTAGTAAAATTCTGACGACCCGGAGCCACAGCTCCAATTGTTTTTGAAACATCTTGTAAGCCTATTGTTGCGGCATTAGTATTACTCTTGTTTGCAACTGCAATATCAACAATACCTAATGTCTCATATAACCTAGCCTGAGCAGTAAACCCGGTAGCTAAATTTCCGCAACAAGCATCTACATCTGAATATTCAATTATGAAAACGCGGTTAGGAGCATAACCCTCTGTCCAATATTTCATAGTACTAGATGCACTACCTGCAGTACCACTACCAAAATATTGGTCAGCTGCCATTAATGCAATTACGTTACCAGGATTATTACAGTTTGGGAACACTGTTCCATTTGGTCCAGGTACCGTACAAGCTGTCGGATTAGTGTTAAACAAATACTGACCCAATTGTCCGGAAGCTGTTCCATAACCAGGTACCGGACCAAACATTAGAAGACCATTTGTTCCGGCAGAAATTGTTGAAAAATTGGTTCCAAAGAAATTAAAATTGAATCCGATAGGAATATTAGACCAACCACCGTCATCCAAACTTCCACCTGATAAAGGTACACTGGCAACACCATTTGTTGCAACAGTAACTGCGCTTCCTGGAGCAGTTTTTGCAACATATGGAATACCAATCACTGAGAAATTTCCTGCACTTAAACCGGTATTGATGGTTGTTGAACCACCAGGACAAATCTGGTCTGGAGTTGCAGTTAAAGATGCTGTTGGCAATGGATAAACACCAATAGATACAAATTGTACACTGTTACATCCTGTGAATGCTCCGCTTCCTGTACCATTCACCTGAAAATTTGAAGTTTCAGTGATGGTTGCTGAGACAGCACTTCCGCTTGTTGAACTGAGTGTAGCAGATGGTGTCAAATTAGTCCATGAATAAGCCATGTTTGGATCAACCGCAGATGTAGCAGTTAGGTTAACGTTTCCGCCCGTACCACAGAAATTTGGTGTAGAAGAGGCTATGGTAATTGAAGGAGGACCAACCGTAATTGTTTGATTTGAAAAACAACCTGTGGTCGTATTGGTTCCAACGACAGAGTATGTTATTGATGAGGAAGTAGTTGAGTTAACAACCGGACCAGAGGTTACATCTAGTGTTCCGGCAGGTGACCAAGTATAGGTATCTGCTCCTGTGGCGGTGATTGACTGAATCCCACTTCCGCAGAAATAACCATTGTTGCTTGGTGTTAATACAATTGTTGGATTTGGATTGATTGAAGCTGTTACAACTGAACTTGTACCTGAAGAACCTGAAACAGAACATGTAGCTACTACTTGATAATATGTGGTACCGTTTACTGCATTTGCATTATAAATTGGACCAATAGCTCCTGTAACATTTGTAAACGGTCCTGTTGGGGACGAAGAAGATTGCCACTGGTAAGTGTAACCTGATGCAGGAACCGCTAACGCACCGGACATAGTAAAGTTTCCACTATTACAAACAGCGGTAGTAGGGGAAATAGCAGTTGCTAAAAAAGTTGGCGTACCGCTACATGCAGGTAATGTGAATTCATCAGCACCTAAATCAGGATTGGTAGGTCTGGATTGCAAATCAATGTCGACTGCAACATTTGTTCCCGTAGCACCGGCTCCATCTAATAACATACAACCTGGATTGGTTATATCAATGTGCAAATCAGATGCACTTACAAACGCAACCGGAGTATTAAGTGCATTAGCGTCCTGGTTAATGGCAGTTTTCCAAGCTGCAAGTGTAGTTTGATTTGCACCATTATAATATCCAACATTACCACTGTTTACAAAGTAATTGTTGTTGTTAAATGCACCGGTTAGGGCACTTGAGGTTGTATTGATGTAAACTCCATAGGTTCCTGTCCCGACGTTGTTATTAATGATAATGTTGTTTTTAAAATCAGATATACTCGGCGTAGTAACTGTAGTTGCAAAACCATAGTTGGTGTAATTGGCTGTAGTACCTGTTTGAGCCGCATTCATAACAATTGTATTATGAAATACTTTCATAAATGTTGCACCCGCATTTACACGAATACCATAAGCAGTAAAAGAGGATAATGAGGTTATAGTATACTTACTTGTGACAATATTATTTATAAAGTTATTTGCAATAACAAAATTATCACAATTTGCCGCACCCGTAATATTAATTCCGTAGGCTCCATAACCACCACTATTTGGCTGTAGAATGTCATGTATATTGTTTCTTAATACTTGTATACCAGAGTTAACTGTACCCAATTCAATTCCAGTTATATTGGCAAAATATCCTGCACCTGTTACACTTACATCACCTACCCTAAGATCGTTGCCTTCAATTAACGCAGAGTTTATACCAGGAGTTGTAGAGGTGTTGGTTACAACAATTCCTCTTTGACCAATGTTATCTGCTGCAGTTGCAGAACCCAGAATATTAGCCAGAATTTTCAATCCGGTGTTGGTATATAGTGAGGATGCTCCGTTTGCAAAAATTCCCACGTAACAGCGACGTATTTCGTTATTCTGAATTGTTGTGTTAACGCTGGAATAAGCACCGGTTGTCATACTTGTAGTACTGTAATTTGACATATTAATACCGTAGTTTACGTTCGTTGCAGTAGCAGAAGCTCTAGCTCCAATAATGATACAATTTTTGACTGTATTATTGTCGGCTCCATCTGCGCCCACAGTAGAATTTGAACTTAATCTTACACAAGTTACGCCTGTATTTGTGGAAGTAGCGGCTTGTATTGTAAGATTTCTTGCACCGGCAGTTGCAGGATCGTCACCATCTATTGTAACATTATCTGCACCGGATAGTTCTATAATGCCTCTGTTTGCTGTGGGAAGAGCCGCTGAGTTAATTACCCTATTTCCACCTGAAGGAATAATCAAAACTGATGTATAACTTGAGGGCGCTGTGCTTCGCAAAAGTGCTGTTGGAGCGGCTGGTTCAGTTGTATTACCTGTCAAACTAATAGTGATTGCTCCCTGATGAGTTCCGGCATTAATAGCAGCGAAAGCGGCACTAACTGTCGTATACGTTCCTGTTAAGGTTCCGCCTGTGGCCGTTACGCTTACCTGTGCAATTAATGTTGAACAGGCTCCAAAAAACGTAAATAAACATAAGAATAAATTGGTAAATTGTCTTTTCATTTTTATCGATTTTAGTAGATTTTATAACATAAAGGGTTGCAAAGCTAAAATTTAAATTTAACTCAGTCAACACTTTCACAAAAAAAACACATTTCGGTTACAGTTTGTAATTAAACCTTAAAGAAACTATCAAAAACTATTTTTGTTAAAGGAGATGAATCAAATAATAAGAAAGCCCCACTTTCGTGAGGCTTTTTTTTGAAATAATAGTATTTCTACAACTTCTGCGGACCGGACGGGACTCGAACCCGCGACCTCCGCCGTGACAGGGCGGCATTCTAACCAGCTGAACTACCGGTCCAAAAAATAAAGAACAATTTTAAAATTGGAATGCAAAAGTATAATTATTTTTCAGGATGACAAAATCAACGAATAAAATTATTAGATTTTTTTAATCTTCATGTTCTAATTCGGCCTTTAATGCACTAAGAAATAACTTCATTCTACTCAAAGTATCAATAACCTCTGTGTTTCGGGTAGCAATACTTCTATCTGTTTTTAATTTTTCTTTGGCACCTTGTAAAGTATAACCCTTTTCTTTTACGAAATGATAAATAAGTCTAATGTTTTCTATATCTTTTTTAGTAAAAAGACGATTACCCTTTTTATTCTTATGCGGCTTGAGTATCTCAAACTCCTTTTCCCAAAACCTAATCAATGAAGCGTTAACACTGAACATTTCAGCCACTTCACTAATAGTGTAATAAAGTTTCTCTTGAGACCCTTCTGACATAAATCAAAATTAATCCCACAAAAATTTAAATCAAATACCACTTAAATAGGAGTTTTTAAAAAAACTAGGGTATTTATAAACAAATTACTCTACTAAAAATGTACCCAAGGAAAAATTTCCTACAATGTCTTTTGCGTTATAAAAATAAATTCCACCTTCTAATTTTTTAGAAAGTTTTACCTTTTTCGTGTCCTTAACTTCCACTGAATAAACAATTCTACCCAGGTTATCAAATACCTCTAATGTCCATTGTTGCGCAGATGTTTCAAAAACAATCAAGCTGTTTTCATTTACAGGATTTGGGTAACAGGCAGAATATTTTTTTGTTTTTACCTGTTCAAATATCCCGACAGCAGATCCGTTTCCATACAAATGATGTGCATAAATATCGAAATCTGCAAGATTTCTCTTGTCTTGAAAAGTAAATATTGAGCCGCCATTTCCATCATATACATTCTTTGGACTCATTTGGTTAGCGGTAGCATTTCCAACTTTTTCACCTCCCGATGTCCATAATATATTTCCTGATGCATTTACCCTCTGCCCCATTACGTTCCAATCACCCAATGTCGAATCCTGCCATGTTACAATTACTCCACCTGAACCATCTTCGCACAAATTAGGATTTATACCGTTTCCAATTAATATTCCATTGCTTGTCCATTGTGCCGCTCCCGAGGGATTCAACATCTGCATATAAACCTGTGAAGCCCCCCCACCGGCCCTTCCATCTTTCCAAGCAATTATTGCTCCGTTAACTCCTCCTTTGGTTGAAATCTCGACCGCACTTTGTGAAGATCCAATAAGTGTACAAACCCCAACTCCTCCTGCATTCCATTGGGCCGCTCCACTTGAATTGATTCGCTGGGCAAAAACATCATAATCATTAGAATTTCTGTTGTCTTGCCAAGCTATTATCGCTCCTCCTGCACCATCAGGCTCAATTTTAGGGTTTGACTGATTACCCGGAAATGATGAAACCAAAACTCCGTTATTAGTCCAAGCGATATTACCTGTGGCGTCAATACGCTGCGCGTATATATCATAATCTCCAAACCTTTTATCCATCCACGTGATGATACAACCTCCAGATCCATCTACCTCTATTTTTGCATTGATTTGCTTGTCCAATGCTGTACAAACTGCAAGTCCGCCTGCAGGTAGTAATTGGTTACCATTAGCATCCAAATGCTGAGCATATAGATCATAAAAACCCGCTACAGAATCAGTCCAGACAAAATATGCACCACCGCTAAGATCCGGAACACTTTTTACATCCTGCTGATTTAACGCTTTTACACAAACAGGTACGCCATTACTTGCCCATTGTGTGTATCCTATTGAATCTACTTTCTGTGCATAAATATCCCAATTTCCGTTTCTTGCATCAGACCAGGAAATAATTGCACTCGAATTAGTAGCCTGTGATATAGAAACGTTTCTTTGATCAAAAATATTGGAACAAATATTAACACCATTAGGTGTCCATTTTGCAAAGCCATTTTTATCAATTCTTTGAACATAAATGTCAGCAAAAGAAAGATTACTCCTGAAATCTTCCCACGTTATAAATGCACCACCAAAACCATCTGAGACAAGTCTAACTTCTTGCTGATCCAGAATTGCGGTAGATACAGGTGTATTAACCAATGAATTGATGTCCCACTGGGCGTTTACCGAAAAAACAGAAATTAAGGCTAAAACTGAGAGTATTTTTGATTTCATATATGTTTAAAGTGTTTAATTAATTAGAAATGTTTAATAAAAGCATAAATCAAATTTAACGATAACGTAACAAATAAACTATAAATTTGTTTTTAAAATGGGTATTTTATAAAAAAATATTCCGTAAGATTTTAATTACCAATCTTGGAAATAAATTCCTCAAATTCAATTCCTTTCATGAATTGATCTGAGTAAACATATTGTTTGATCAAATCTGCCCATTTTTTATGATTGTAACGTTCATCTAACAATTTATAAGAGAATGGTTTTCCAAAATGTATTTTTACGGTATTTCCCTTTTGCCTAAACATTTCATCCGGCAAAAACAACATTTCGAAATTGGCTTTAATACCAAGATTTATCCTAAGGTTTGCAAAACGATAAAAAAACCTAGAATTTTCTCCCTGTATGTAAACAGGTACTATATCTCGCTTGTGATCAATTGCCTGGGTTACAAAGCCCTTTCTCCAAGGTAAATCCATAATTTTTCCATCAATTTTTCTGGATACCAAACCTGAAGGAAAAAATATAACCGCATCGTTAGCCAAAAGATGACTTTCCATGATACGCAAAGATTTAGCAGAGGTCGTTGAAATCTTGTTTACTCCAATAAATACATCGCCATAATTTTTTAAATTCTTCAAGATATCATTTACAACAAACTTGGTGTCCTTTCTTATGTCTCCCACTGCCTTAACCAGAGACATTCCGTCTAATCCACCAAGTGGATGATTTGCCGCTATTATTACACCTCCTGTTGAAGGCACCAGATGCTCATTAATTGTTTCAATTTTTACCCCCAACAATTCCAAAGCTCTGGCATTGTATTCTAAACCGTAGTGATCTTTGATACGGTTCATGATAAAATTTATATCCTCTTCATGAAGTTTTTTCCTAAGCCAACTGAAAATAAAACCAGGAAGCCATCTTTTTAATTTTGGGGCCCGGTCTGTAATGATCTTATCTACATCTATAAACTTGATCTCTTCCATTTAGGTTTTTTCACCTTCAGCAGAGGATAGTTTTTTAATTTCTTTTTCGATTAAACCCAATCTATCATAAAACTTTTGAAGATTTCTGAAATGAATATAACATCTCTTGTACTCCCCAATTGGAAAAGCCGGAGAACCCTGCAGAATCTCTCCTTCTTTATCTATTGTAGACTGAACACCTGATTGACCTGCAATTTTAACTCCATCCGCAATCTTGATGTGTCCAACTATACCTGCCTGACCTCCAACCATTACATTCTTGCCTACCTTGGACGACCCTGCTATAAAAACTCCACCTGCAAGTACGGTATTCTCACCCACCTCAACATTGTGAGCAATTTGAATAAGATTGTCCAGCTTCGCCCCTTTGCGGATGATGGTAGATCCCATTGTCGCACGATCAACAGATGTATTGGATCCAATTTCAACATGATCTTCGATAATAACATTTCCTATCTGAGGAACCTTTCTGTAATTGTTATCTGAATTTGGTGCGAAGCCAAAACCATCACTTCCAATTACAGTTGACGCATGAATGGTGCAGCTTTTACCAATATGACAATCGTGATAAATTTTTACTCCCGAATATAAAACCGTATCATCGCCAACAGTTGAATTGTCTCCTATATAACAATGAGGATAAATCTTCACATTATTTCCAATCTTCACATTATTTCCAACGTATGCAAATGCACCAAGGTAACAACCTGTACCCATAGACGCACTTGATGAAATAAATGAGGGTTGTTCAATGCCACTTTTATTTGAGACAAATTGATTGTAAAACTCCATTAGCGTTGCAAAACTTCCATAAGCATCTTCAACCCTAATCAGGGTACAAGTTGATTTCAATTCCCTCTCCGCCTTAAAAGTTTTATTTACGATTACAATTGATGCATCTGTATCATAGATGAAAGGAGTGTATTTGGGATTTGCAAGAAAAGTCAACATACCTTGTTTCCCTTCTTCAATTTTACAAATACCTCCTACCGCAATCTGCTCATCTCCCTCAACGGTACCTTGGAGCATTTCAGCGATTTGCTTGGCTGTAAACTTCATTACCACAAAAATAATTATTTACTACAATCCTTAATACAAGGATTGAAAGAAATGCAAACATGCAGAACTTAATTACCTAAATTAAGGTACTATGAACCTGTTGAGCAGAAAAATCAACCATTGTAAAATATTGGATCGCCAACCAATGGAGTCAGATCTGCTCTAAACTTATGGATAAAAGCACTTTCTATTGAGGTTGCAGGTGGAAATGCCTTCGCAACCTTTTCTACCACACGCAAAGCTGTTAGTTTTAATTCAGGACTTAAATAATGGCTATTGTTGCGAAATTCCCTCATCGCCCAACCATAAATTGTATCTGCATCCAACTTATCTTTTTCCAATAGCTTAAAAGAAATAGATGAAATAGTAAAATTTTCATCGTGCCTTTTTATTTCTTCAGATACAATTTCTTCCCATTTTAATTTTTCTTCAGGTTGAATTTTACCATCAGCAAAAGCAATAACGTAGGCCATCATTCCAATGGCGTCATGAAGGTTTTCATTTGGACTCATTTTTTTCTTTAAAATTAAAGTTTACTCCTTTTACGAAATATGATATCTGTCAAAAAAAGGCAGGTTTAAAACCTGCCTTCGGGAAAATAACGAGTTTATTCAACCCTTCTAATCCTCCACCCGGTCAGGAATACACCTGTACGGGAATGAATCAAAAATAATGCAACCACATTCAGAAAAAAATGACAATAAGCTAAAATAAATATGACTTAAGTTCTCTGAATATATTCGAAATAAAATCTAATTAATGATGAAAAATCTCCTCAAGAATATTTTACTCAGTTGGGCATATTTATTTCAAAAGTAAAATTGGATTTTTATAGTTTTATCTGTAAAATTCTAAAAGGGGAATGTCAGTGGGGGACATTCCCTTTATTTATTAAAATATATTTACCAGCGAGCTCCCGGATAGGTCCTTTGCAAATATTGCATCTCTGTGAGTAAATAACCCAAATGCTCAGTGTGAACTCCTTTTAGACTACCATGTTGCATGAACGCATTTTCAGGAATATTGATTTCCGCGATTAAAAAAACAGCATCGACCTTAGTCTTCCATGATTGCTTAATTGATGCTAAATCTGGAGTAAGACCTTCATTAACTAAATATTCATATCCCTCGTGAAAAGTAAGGATATCATCTGTGAATCTCCAAAGCTCATTAACAGCCTCCTGAAGACGTGTATGGCTTTCCTGTGTGCCCAATCCAAATCTTTCAACCCAAGATGACGTATGCCTTAAATGATAGGTTGATTCCTTCAAAGCTTTGGCAGCAATGCCTGAAACAGTCTCATCTTTACTTTTCAAGAGCTCAGTATAAAATGGAACTTGAAAAGCATCCAAAAAAAATTGTCTTGCAATAGTGAAAGCATAATCTCCTTTGGGCAATTCACAAATTAATGGATTAAAAAAATCTCTTTCGCCCCTTAAAAAGGCTAGATCATCTTCTGTTCTGTTTTTACCTTCAACTTTTGAGGCATAATCATAAATACTTCTTGCGGTACCGAGAAGATCCAATGAAATATTGGTCAGGGCCAGATCTTCTTCTAAAAAAGGGCCGTGCCCGGTCCATTCACTTAATCTTTGTGCAGTTATCAAATTGGTATCTGCAACCCTGAGAAGGAAATTGAAAAGGTGATTATTTTGATCCATTGACATGTTAAATGTGTTTTACTCCATCAGGAATCTGATAAAAGGTAGGATGTCTGTAAACTTTATCGTTTGTAGTATCAAAAAAAGGTCCTATATCTTCGGGTGATGATGCAACAATTGCGTCTGAAGGCACGCACCAAATGGCTGATCCCTCCCCTCTTCTCGTGTATAAATCTCTGGCGTTCTGCAAAGCCATTTCTTTATCAAAAGCGTGAAGACTCCCGCAATGAATAAATGGTTGTCCTGATTTCTTTTGAACAAAAATTTCCCAAAGTGTACCTTGTGAATCTTTACTTTCCATATTCTGAATTTTTTAATTTATCAAATTCTTAAGCGGCCAATTCCATTTCCTTTTTCCTTTTGGCGTACGCAGTTGCAGCCTCTCTCACCCATTTTCCGTCCTCATGTGCCTTAACCCTTGCGCCCAATCTTTCTTTGTTACAAGGTCCATTTCCATGAATGACATTTTCGAATTCTTTCCAGTCACATTCACCAAAATCGTATCCGTTCTTCGCATCATTCCACTTCAGATTCTTATCAGGAACTGTTAAACCAAGGTATTCCGCCTGAGGTACAGTTTGGTTTACAAATCGCTGACGCAACTGATCATTACTTTCTCTTTTTATTTTCCATTTGATTGCGTTAGCTGAGTTTGGTGAATTTGCATCAGGAGGACCAAACATCATCAATGATGGCCACCACCACCTGTCTATTGCATCTTGTGCCATTTGTTTTTGTTCAGGAGTACCGAACGCCATCCTGCACATAATTTCGTAACCTTGTCTCTGATGAAAACTTTCTTCTTTACAGATTCTTACCATTGCACGTGCATAAGGCCCGTAAGAAGTTCTCTGAAGCATTACCTGATTCATAATGGCCGCACCATCAACTAACCAACCTATCGCACCTATATCAGCCCAAGTAAGTGTAGGGTAATTGAAAATAGATGAATACTTGGCCTTACCGGTATGTAATTGATTCAAAAGTTCATCCCTTGAAATTTGCAATGTTTCGGCAGCCGTATAAAGATATAATCCATGCCCGGCTTCGTCCTGAACTTTTGCCATCAAAACTATTTTTGCTCTTAGACTTGGAGCGCGAGTGATCCAATTGCCTTCAGGTAACATTCCAACAATTTCGGAATGTGCATGCTGTGAGATCTGACGAATCAAATGCTTTCGATAATTATCTGGCATCCAATCCTTGGGTTCAATCATTTCGTTATTCGCCAACTTGGCTTCAAATTTTTCTTCAAAGTTGATGGTTCCCATATTTTAATTTTAATTGACACAAATATAAACCTTTTCAAATGAGAAAATAATTTCTCGGCGGTTTGTTTTTTCATGAGTATGATCATTAAAGCGACCAACTATTTTACATTATTAAAACAATTAAAAATTAAGTTGTTATGATTTATTACCTTTGCACAACTTTTATGGCAAAATTTCACAACCTTAAAGTCAGCGATGTAAGAAGAGAAACCGCTGACGCAGTAAGCATAGCATTTGAAGTTCCGGCTCCACTTCAACCGGAATACCAATTTAAACATGGACAGTACATTACGTTAAAACTATTTTTAAACGGTGAGGAACTAAGACGCAGTTATTCAGTTTGTACGTCACCATACTACGAAAACGAACTAAGAGTTGCAGTTAAAGCAGTTAAAGATGGGAGAGCGAGTTCCTACCTCAACGCCCAACTAAAAAAAGGTGATTCAATTGAAGTAATGACTCCAATGGGTTCATTTACTTCTCCATTATCCGGCAATGCAAAAAAGCATTATTTACTTTTTGCAGGCGGAAGCGGAATCACCCCAATAATGAGTATATTGAAAAGTGTATTACACATAGAAAAGCAAAGCAGTATTACACTTATATACGCAAATAGGGATGAAGATTCTGTGATTTTCAAAACTGAAATAAATTCTGTTGTAGAAAAGAATTCGGATAGAGTAAAGGTAATTTACACCTATGATAATCCTAAAGTTAAAACAGATGAAATTCTTACGGGCCAACTTTCAACAGAAAAGACTAAATCAATTTTAAACAAATACGAAAATTTAAATCTTGTTTCGGAAGTTTTCATTTGTGGGCCGGGGCCAATGATGGAAAACATCAAAACTTCTTTGAATGACTTAAAGGTTTCACCCGAAAAAATACATATTGAATACTTTTCAGCAGTTCTTGACACATTGGCGAAAGCTGAAGAAAGCACAACAGATTCAGACATAAAAAGCCATGTGACTGTTATACAATACGGAATGGAAACTTCATTCGATCTTAAGACATCAGGAAGTACTATTTTAGATGCCGCACTAGATGCCGGTGTTGATGTTCCGTTTTCATGTAAGGGTGCTGTATGTTGTACTTGCAGGGCAAAAGTTCTTGAAGGAAAAGTTAAAATGGACGCAAATTTTGCCTTAACAGATGGAGAGGTTTCTCAGGGTTTTGTACTTACCTGCCAGGCTCATCCGCTTACAGAAAAAGTAGTGGTAGACTACGACGCAATCTGATTTTGTATCTCTGAATTTATTGCAATTATTGATTCAACAGTAAACACTATTACATTTAAATAATGTTGGTAAAAAAACAAATAATTTTAACGAATAAAATGTTTTTACCCCAATTCGAACTCCACATTTTTCATTCTAGTTAGCTCATCCAAAAAATCCGAATCAAGATTTACTTTGATAGTTTTCGAAAATAACTTTACAGACATATTTTCCGAAGGATCATCTACCGTTACCTCTAAATTGCATTTTCCATTCGAATGATTTTTAATTAATGCATCAACCTGTTCAAGTAGATCTGCATTTAAATCGTTCACACCTATTTTTATTTTAATCGATTTAAATTCGCGGTCCTTTATGTCGCTTAACAATTGCATCTTTGAAATCTTTACTTCAAGATTGCCCGGCTGATTGTATCTTTCCTGAACTCTAGCCCGCACATGCAATGCCATTTCATTTTCAAGATAATTTTTGTATTTGATGTAGTCTTCACCAAACAACACAAATTCATACGAACCCTGATAATCTTCTATTACAAAATTTCCAAATGGTTTTCCGGCCTTAGAAACTCGATGCTGAACAGATGTAATTATTCCAGCAACAGAAAAATCTACTCCTGTAAATTTTTTAATATCTGCTTTTAAATCGGATAAAGATCTTGGTTTGATGTGATTTATTTCTAGTCTCCAGCTATCTAAAGGATGTCCAGAAATATAAACGCCCACCACTTCTTTTTCTCTTCTAAGCTGATCAAGTTTTCCAAAGGGTTCAACTTTAGGTAATGCAGGTTCTTTAATTTCCATTTCTTCAGCATCTCCGAATAAGCTGGCCTGACTGCTTTCATTTCCTGTTTGAACACTACTACCGAATTTTGAAATACGATCGCACAATGTGGTTCCATCAGCATCGGGAATCAAAAACATAGCTCTGTGCACTTCTGGTAAATTATCAAAAGCCCCAGCACTGGCCAGACCTTCTATAACTCTTTTATTCAGGTTTTTGAGATCACATCTCTTTGCAATATCAAACACTGATTTGTATGGTCCCGATTTTCGTTCTTCTACAATATTCTCTACTGCTTTTTCTCCTACTCCCTTTATTGCGGCCATTCCGAATCGAATCTCTCCATTCTTGTTTACACTAAAAGTTGAAATGGATTCATTAATATCTGGCCCTAATACTTTTAACCCCATTCTTCTGCACTCGTCCATAAAAAATGAAACAGTTTCTACACTACTCATGTTATGCGTTAGTACGGAAGCCATGAATTCTGCCGGGTAATGTGCTTTTAAATATCCTGTCTGAAATGCCAGATAAGCATAACAAGTTGAGTGGGATTTATTGAAAGCGTATGAAGCAAACGATTCCCAGTCACCCCAGACTTTCTCGCAAACTTTAGTATCATGTCCGTTTTGGGCGCAGCCTTCCAAAAATTTGGCTTTCATTTTATCCAGGACATCTTTCTGTTTTTTACCCATTGCCTTACGTAAAACGTCAGCATCTCCTTTGGTGAAATTTGCCAACTTTTGCGACAACAACATCACCTGCTCTTGGTAAACCGTAATTCCGTAAGTTTCAGATAAAAACTCTTCCATTCCTTCCAGCTCATAAACAACTTTTTCATGTCCGTGTTTTCTGCGGACATAATTTGGAATATAGGCCAGAGGACCCGGACGATACAGTGCGTTCATAGCAATCAAATCTGTAAACTTATCCGGTTTAAGATCTTTCAAATACTTCTGCATCCCGTCACTTTCAAACTGAAACAATCCGTTGGTTTCTCCTCTTGAAAATAGTTCGTAAGTGGCCTGATCTTCGAATGAAATTGCATCAATATCTATTTCTATTCCGTGTCTCTGTTGAATTAATCTTAAAGCATCTTTAATGATGGTTAAAGTTTTTAAACCCAGGAAGTCCATCTTAAGTAGTCCGGCAGATTCAGCAACAGAGTTGTCGAACTGAGTAACCAACAAATCGTTGTCTTTAGGTTTGGCTACAGGAACAAAATTGGTTATGTCATCCGGTGTAATGATAACGCCGCACGCATGTATTCCTGTGTTGCGTACACATCCTTCTAATTCTGAAGCCTGCTTTACCGTAGTAGCTTGTAAATCATTTCCAGCGGCAATTTTCCGGAATGCCTCTGCTTGCTGGATATGGTCATTTCTAAAGGCATCTTTTAATTTTGGATCAATTCCATCTTTTGCCAATACTCCTTTAAGTGTTGCAGCCAAATGATCGGGAAATGTTTTAGCCAACCTGTCGGTGTCCGGTAGCGGAAGATTCAATACACGACCTGAATCTCTGATTGCCGATTTCCCTCCCATGGTTCCATAGGTTACAATCTGTGCCACTTGATTCGATCCGTATTTATCAATTACATATTTGATCACCTTATCTCTTCCTTCATCATCGAAATCAATATCAATATCGGGCATACTGATACGATCAGGATTTAAAAAACGCTCGAAAAGTAGTCCATATTTTATCGGGTCAACATTAGTGATACCAAGACAATAAGCGATGACAGAACCTGCTGCTGAACCTCTTCCAGGACCAACGGATACTTTCATTTTTCTTGCCTCAGTGGTGAAGTCAGAAACAATCAGGAAATATCCGGGATAGCCCATTTTCTCGATGGTGCTTAGCTCAAAATCTATTCTTTCTTTTATTTCCGGTGAGATTTCATTATATCTTTTGCTTGCGCCCTGATAGGTTAATGAAACTAGATAGATATACTGTTCAGCGATAGGTAATAATTCTTTTTTCTGTTGCTCGATTTGCTCATCACTGAAATTTTTTTCTTTCCAGAATTTCTCTTTGAACGAACAAAGTCTATCTAAGGATTGATTAATTTCTTCTTGATGGTCGCTAATGAATTCTTCAGCAATTTGAAATTTAGGTAATAAAACTTCTCGCTCTAGTTTATAACTTTCAATTTTTTCAGCAATGCGATTGGTTTCTTCAATTGCTTCAGGTAAATCCTGAAAGGAATTTTTCATTTCCTCAGGAGACTTGAAATAGAATTCATCATTAGGAAAACCAAAGCGAAATCCTCTTCCACGTCCAATTGGTGTTTCAACAAGCTCACCGTCTTTAATACACAAAAGTGCGTCATGTGCTTTGGCGCCTTTTTTATCGAGGTAATAATTATTGTTGGCAGCAAAATATTTTACATCGTATTTTTTGGCAAAGCCCAACAAAATCTGATTCACATGTTCTTCTTCCGGTAGTTGATGACGATTCAACTCTACATAAAAATCATCTCCAAAATTTTCTTTCCACCAAACGAATGCTTCTTCTGCCTGCGTTTCTCCCACATTCAAAATCAGATTAGGAATTTCTCCCTGAAGCGATCCCGTTGTAGCAATTAATCCGTCTTTGTACTGTAGTAAAATTTCCCGATCTATTCTTGGTACGTAGTAATACCCTTCTACATATCCGGCTGAACTTAATTTTGTAAGATTCTGATAACCTTTTTTATTCTTAGCAAGTAATACTTGAGAGAATCCGTTGTCTTGACGGTCCTTTTTAAATCGATCTTTTGTAACATACAACTCACAGCCAATAATGCATTTCAATAAATCAGGCTTTTGATTTTCTACAGCCTTAGACAATAATTTTTTATTGTGCTTATCTACTGCCTGCCAAAATAGAAAAGCTCCGTACATATTCCCGTGATCCGTTATTGATACCGCGGGACAGTTGTATTCAGCAGCTTTTTTCACCAAATCATCCACGTCAGAGGTGCACTGAAGCACTGAGAACTGTGTATGGTTGTGAAGATGAGTGAATTTTACATCTGAAAAACTGGATGAAGTCTGTTGTTTATCTTTTAGGGAATCACTTCCTTTAGAGGAAATCTGTTTTTTCCTAGAACGTTCTTGTTCCAGTAATTCTGAAAGGTCTGGTGCAATGTAATGGATACTGTCCTTATGCTGAGATGTGAATCCCTTCACACGAATAATTCCAAGTCTGATCACTTCGAAAAAACACCTTGCAGTTGCCGCAACGTCAAATGCTGCATTGTGTGCTTCTTCAAATGCCTCAGAAAATAATTTATGATGTAATTCGCTAAGTGTCGGCCATTTGAACTTCCCTCCTTTTCCTCCCGGTATTGCACAAAACTCTGTTGTTTCATCTGATTTAGTATCCAATACAGACTTCCCTTGAAATTTATTTTCTATTCCTATTCGAATGAACTCACACGAAACAATATTGATGTCGAACTCTATGTTGTGACCACAAACAAAATCGCATTGGTCAAGTGCTTCAATAAAACTTGTAAATGCCTCAGTTAAATGAATACCTTCCTCCAAAGCCCTTTCAGTAGAAATACCATGTACCTCTACTGCTTTAAAAGGAATAGTAAATCCTTCTGGCTTAATGATTAGATTGTTGTGGCTGATAAGTTTCCCCGTTTCATCATGCAATTGCCAGGCTATTTGCACGCATCGAGGCCAGTTGTCTAGGTCAGTTATTGGGGCGTTGTAATCTCTAGGAAGTCCGGTAGTCTCGGTATCAAAAATGAGGAACATGAAAAAAATATTAAAAGTTCAAACGGATAATAAAAATAAGAATAATGAAGTCTTTATTTATTATTGTTGAAACATTAATCAAAAAAAAAACCATCCGAAAAGGATGGCTTCAAAGTATTAAATAGGATAAAAATTATCCTTTTGCTTCTTCTGTTGATTGAGCAATTTTCTCTCTTATGCGGGCAGATTTTCCTGTTCTTTCACGTAGGTAATAAAGTTTTGCTCTTCTTACCACACCCACTTTGTTCACCTCAATTTTATCAATGAATGGTGAAACAGAAGGGAAGATACGTTCTACACCAACTCCGTTTGACATTTTTCTAACGGTGAAAGATGCGGTAGCTCTTTCATTTTTACGCTGAATTACAACACCCGTAAATTGCTGGATACGCTCCTTGTCACCTTCCTTAATTTTATAATGAATGGTGATGGTGTCTCCTGCCTTAAAAGATGGGTGTTCAACTTTAGGGCTAAGCGTGTTTTTTACAAAATCTAATAATGTGCTCATACATTAAAATTTTTAGTTATCCTCTCTGCATTCGTAACCTCGTGTTACCAGCGGCAGATAAGGGGCGCAAATATAAATAAATCTCTCATATACACAAAAAGAAAAAGCCACAGTTTTTACCGTGGCCTTCAATTCGGTTAAAGAAATAAATTATTTCTTTGCCTCAGTTTCTTTTTTGCAGCAAGCTTTCTTTGCAGCAGCTGAACCTTCTTTCTTGCAACAACCGGCCTTACTTTCCTTGTCGCAAGTTTTAGCATCTTTTGTTGTTGTAACAGTAGCTTTTGCTTTAGTTTTGTCATCCTGGCGAATTGCAGATGCTGAAACAGCCCCAACCATTCCGGTTAAAGCAAGTACAAGAAATAATTTTTTCATAATTTTTATTTTAATAAAGCAAATTTAGGAATTTAAAATCGTTTCAAATGTTAAAATAATAAAAGTCAATCATTAATTTTTGACACAATAGATTGGGATGCTACCCATGCAGTACTCCATGCAGCCTGAAAATTGAACCCACCCGTAATTCCATCAATATTAAGCACCTCGCCGGCAAAGAACAAATTTGAACAAAGTTTACTTTCCATGGTTTCAAAGTTTATTTCATTAAGATTCACACCCCCGGAGGTTACAAATTCTTCTTTAAAGGTAGTTTTACCATTAATATCGTATGAATCACTATATAGTGAATTAATGAGCTTATTGATTGATTTTGCATTTTG
This sequence comes from Bacteroidota bacterium, assembly GCA_046302135.1. GTDB lineage: Bacteria > Bacteroidota > Bacteroidia > B-17B0 > Aurantibacillaceae > AM-1111. Next base: position 45,036 of record JBKCIQ010000094.1, read on the forward strand.
TTCACTCCAATTTTTATGAGGATTAATCTCTGATTTATTGATCAGGTAAATCCATAGCCTTTCCGGAAGGTTATAAAAATTGGTGTTCTGGGGTGATGAAGTTTTTTTATTCAAAATTAAATTCCTGATTTCTGTTCTTACTTGTTCCTCGTTTTCTGCGTTTACCCAGTTTACCGTTATTCCGGCTTGATAATTTACTTTCTGAAGATGCAGAGCAGCAAAGGCTGAAAGTTTTAAAACTGCCGGTCCGCTGAGCCCCCAATGTGTAATCAATACAGGTCCTGAATATTGAAAATTTGTCCCATTAATTCTCACTTTCGCATTTTTCACCGAAAGCCCCATCAATTCCGTTACCGGATTTTTCTTTATGTTGAATGTAAAAAGACTGGGTGCTAGTGGGGAAATGCTGTGTCCTGTGTTTTCAATGAATGAATATCCACTTGATTTAGCAAATCCACCCGAACAAATCAAAACGTAATCTGCGAAATAAATAGTTTCTTCACAAGTAATTTTAAATTGATTGTCTTCTTTTTTGATTGATTTTACATTACTATTAAGTTGAATTTTTACGTTTGAATTATTGCACTCGTTTAACAGGCAATCAATGATGGTTTGGGAATTATCTGTTTCCGGAAACATACGCCCATCTGGTTCGGCTTTAAGTAAAGCTCCTTTAGATTCGAACCATTCAACTGTATCCTTATTCGAGAATTTTCTGAAGACACGTTTGAGTTCTTTGGCTCCTCTCGGATAATTTTTCAGCAAATCGCTGATTTGATTTGATACGTTGGTTACATTGCATCTTCCGCCTCCTGAAATTTTTACCTTAGATAAAATTTTGTTTGACTTTTCAAGAATAAAAATTTCAAATTCATTTGATTTTACAAACGAACTTAAGTTAGCAGCGGCAAAAAAACCGGCCGCGCCTCCACCAATTATTATTATTCTTTTATTTTTTTTCAAATTGAAAATACCGATACAATTATAGCAATTACATCTTATTTGTTATGATACCTTAACTAATAATAATCTGACGCATGACTCACTTGTAAGGAAAATTACTTATATTTGCATTTCCTTTTGAGTATTGTATCACAGTCTCTGAGTGTAATCCCCTTAGTACATTCATTTAGATTTACAATTTTTGGGATAATTAAAGGTTTTCTTACACTCAAATAACAGAACCCGATTAAAATTCAATCAACTATTAAATGACATTTAATGATTTAAAATTGACAGAGCCATTATTAATGGCCCTAAAAAGTATGGGATATGAAAATCCTACTCCAATTCAAGAACAAGCAATAACACCAATATTAAGCGGCAAAGACATATTTGGACATGCTCAAACCGGAACCGGTAAAACTGCTGCATTTTCATTACCTATTCTTGATCAACTTCACAGAAAGCAACCAACTCGTTTTTTAAAAGCGCTAGTACTTGCACCAACTCGTGAATTAGCGACACAGATAAGTGAAAATATTCGAGCTTATACCAAACACATGAAGATCTCACACGCTACTATTTTTGGTGGGGTTTCTCAAAGTAGCCAGGAAAGGGCACTTTACAACGGTGTTGACATGGTAATAGCTACTCCCGGAAGGTTATTAGATCTGATGAACCAGGGCATTATTAAACTAGACAAGATTGAATATTTTGTTTTGGATGAGGCAGATCGAATGCTCGACATGGGATTCATTAATGATATTAAAAAAATCATCGCCAAACTTCCTGTGAAGAGACAAACACTTTTCTTCTCTGCAACAGCATCTCCCGGAATAATGAAGCTTGCAAATACCATATTAAAAAACCCGGTAAACATTTCTGTAACGCCTGTGTCTTCAACAACGCATTTGGTAGATCAGAATCTGTATTATGTTTCTAAGGAAGATAAGAAATTACTTTTGAACCATATTTTAAGTTCGGAAAGTGTTGAGAATGCTTTGGTATTTACACGAACAAAAAGAGGTGCGGACCGCGTAGCGAAAGAACTCAAGAGGAATGGTATTTCCTCTGAGTCAATTCATGGTAATAAATCGCAAGGTGCAAGAGAACGTGCGTTGAAAGGATTTAAAAGCAAGAAAATACGAGTATTGGTGGCCACTGATATTGCATCAAGAGGGATTGATGTAGAAAAACTTTCTCACGTTATTAATTACGAAATACCCGAACAAGCGGAAACCTATGTGCATCGTATTGGTAGAACCGGAAGAGCAGGATCTAAGGGAGTTGCGCTTTCATTTTGTGCCAAAGACGAATTAAGGTACATGAAAGACATCAGCAAACTGATTAAGAAAAATATACCGGTGGTGTCCTCACATCCATTTAAATAAAAAACAAACAATAAATAACAACAAGCCTGTAACAGCGGGCGCAATTAACAATCAAAATGAAAAAAGGAACAGTTAAATTTTTCAATGAAACCAAAGGATTCGGTTTTATAAAGGCTGAAAATGGAGAAGAAATTTTCGTACACGTAAGTGGATTAAAAGACGAAATTAGAGAAAACGATCAAGTTATTTTTGAAGTGGAACGAGGTAAAAAGGGAATGAATGCAGTAAATGTAAAGCTGGCGGATTAATTGGTTTACAAATTTTAAAACTTGATTTATTGTCCTTTTATTAAGGTATTAGTTAAAGCATTATATTTACCTTAAAATAATATTTATGGGACTATTTGATAAATTAAGAAATGAATTTGTAGACATCATCGAATGGCTGGATGACCAGCATGAAACCATTGTTTGGAGATTTCCCCGTTATCAGAATGAGATTAAAATGGGTGCAAAACTCGTTTGCAGAGAAGGGCAGCAGGCAGTTTTTATTAATGAAGGTAAAATTGCAGATATCTTCTCTCCGGGAACCCATACTCTTACCACTCAAAACCTGCCAATTTTAGCCACACTAAAAGGCTGGAAATATGGATTCAATAGTCCTTTTAAGGCAGAAGTTTATTTTGTAAACACCACACAATTTACTGATCAGAAATGGGGCACAAAAAACCCCATAACAGTTGAAGATGCAAGGTTTGGTTTTATTGAACTTCGCGCATTCGGAAATTATAACTTCAGAGTTGTTGATGCCGGAAAATTTATTACAGAGATTGTGGGTACAGATGGTAACTTCACTATTGAAGAAATTAATGGTCAGCTAAGAACGAAAATTGCAACCAGTTTTGGGGTTGTATGCTCAAAGGAAAATATACCCATTGAAAAATTCTTAGGTAATTTCAGTGATCTTCAGCCTGTGTTTCAGGAAAAGTTAAATGCAACTTTTGATGGATATGGATTGAAACTTACGGATTTTAATTTGGAAAATGTATCCATGCCTGAAGAACTTAAAAAAGAAATTTTCGAATACACCAGATTGAATCGCATTGACGCCAACAAACTGGCGCAGCTCAAAACTGCCAAAAGTATTGAGATTGCCGCAGGAAATGAAGGTATAGGAGGTGCTGGTGTTGGAATTGGTGTTGGTGTAGGAATGGGTAATATGATGGGTAACATGATGCAGAACATGAATTCTCAAATGGGCGGAGCAGGAATGCCCCCTCCCCTTTCTATGTACTACGTAGCAGTAAATGGTCAGCAGAGCGGACCTTTTAACTTACAGCAATTACAACAAATGTCCCAAAGCGGTCAATTCGCCGCTCAGAGTCTAGTTTGGAAACAAGGTATGGCCGCATGGGTAGCCGCAGGCACAGTTCCGGAGTTGACAGCATTATTTTCACAAATGCCTCCACCACCACCGCCTCCTCCAATGCCTTAAAACCATTTTAAAATTTCAAACCAATGTCTTCAACAGAAATTGAAGAAAACGCATCTGCAAATAAAATAAAATGTAAATCTTGCGGTGCATTTCTAACCTATCAGGCGGGAACAACATTATTGAAATGTGAGTATTGTTCAGCTGAAAATGAAATAAAAAATGAACCCGCTGAAGTTAAAGAACTTGACTTCAATGAATATCTTGCAAGTTTAACAGATGCACCCGAACAGGAAGAAGTTAATACAGTTAAATGCAGTGACTGCGGTGCAAATACTACTTTAAAACCAAATGTAACCTCAGATAATTGTCCTTATTGCGCAACACCTTTGATTCTAGAAAATGCTACCGCAAAACGTTTAATTTCTCCGAGTAATCTCTTACCTTTCAAAGTTGAACGCAAAGCTGCGAACGAACTTTTTTTAAAATGGGTTAAGGCATTGTGGTTTGCACCCAACGACTTAAAAAATTACGCGTCCAACACTCAAGAAAAACTAAACGGAATTTATATTCCTTTCTGGACCTATGACAGTAACACCTATACTGAATATTCAGGAAGCAGAGGAGATCATTATTACGTTACTGAATATTACACAGACAGCGAGGGTAACCAACAAAGCAGACAAGTTAGAAGAACGATGTGGACACATGTAAGTGGATGGGTCAATGATTCATTTGATGATGTTCTTGTTTGCGCAAGCAAATCCTTACCGGTTAAATTAATGAATGAATTGGAGCCTTGGGACTTGAATGCTTTGGAAAATTTCAACTCATCTTTTTTGAGTGGATTCAGGGCCGAAAGTTACCAGATAGATCTCGCCGGTGGTTGGGAAGTTGCAAAGGGAATGATGGATCCTAAAATTAGAAGCAGTATTTACTCCGATATTGGAGGTGATGAGCAAAGAATTTCGAGCATGAACGTACAGTACAACGACATTACCTTTAAACACATTCTGCTTCCGGTCTGGCTAAGTGCATACAGGTACAATGGAAAAATATTCAGGTTCATGATCAATGCGAGAACCGGAGAAGTACAGGGTGAAAGACCTTATTCGTTCTGGAAAATATTTTTACTTGTATTGGGAATAATTGCGGCAATAGCTGTTGTTTATATTATTTCAAAAGCGAGACATTCTTAGAAAACAAGTCAAGCTTTTTTAATTCAATATTCAGATATTTTCACCCGCAACTGTTTCCGACTAAAATTCGAAATTTTTATAGTTTAATACAACAAACTTTTTTTGGAGGAATTTTTCCAACCTGCACGAGATTTAACTTCCGTAAAACAAATTTTTAGGTCCGCTCTTGAAGCCACTTTTTCAAAATAAATACTCTTATCTGCTCTAGACTTCACATTTTCAAAATACCAAACACCTGTATTTCCTGTTGCTCTTGAGGCAACACTTTCCTTGTACACAATCAAATCAGCTCTTGACTCTACTGTTTCTACGTAAACTTTTATGTTAGCTCTGGAAGCAACGTCTTCGGTGTAAATTTTCTGAGAAAAAGCAAAACCGGTAGTTAGCAACATTGTTGTCAAGGTCAATAAATTTTTCATTTTTTTTTAATATTAAATGTCTTCCTACTCTTATGGATTTTCGGATAACTCCCTGTTTTTTCCGCTTGAACGGAGTTGTTTTCATGTCTAAACTTTTTAACATCGATCTAGTTGTTCATCATATTTTGAAAAATAAAAAGTTTTTAAGCTTGTACAAAATTGCAAATGAACAACACGAATATATCAATTAATTCTAAAAAAATAAAAGTTGGGAAATTATTTAACGGTGATGCGATAATAAATACATTTTTATCGCCCGCCAAACGTCACTCCCGTATAATTTTGATAAAAATTACATGAGCCCTTAACACAAGATGCATAATTATAATTGAAGGGCAGATGAATATTTTTGCATTGTTCGCTAACATTATTGCAATTAATTTTAATTGAATAAAACCTTGCCTCAGAATAAGGAACCTGATCACAGGGTTTTTTGTCGCCGTAATATTCAACAAAATTTAAAAATCGATTTGACAATGAACTCGGAGTATTGGTCTTAATTTTACCAAGGTAATATTCCTTGTTTATAGTTTTATCGATTATCCAAGCTCCCCAATAAGTTCCGGATCTTTCTGTTTCCAAACGTGAAACTTTTATAGTATAAATATGTTGCTCAACCAACGGGACTGAAAGTCTGCAACTTTTTCCTGAACCCTCACCTCCAAAATCAACTGCATAAGAACCATCGCAACCCTTAACGGCATTTGTGGCATTCCATATAGAGAAAATCAGCAACCCTTTGGATGTATTATGGTAATCTGTTTGTAAACCGATATAGCCGCCATCACTTAATTCATTAAATCCGAAAGTCAAGGCCCAGAAAGTTCCATTCGCTAATTTATATGGTGAGATATCCTGTTCAATACTATTATACTCGGAAGGAGCAACTTTATAATGCAGGTACATATTTCCATCTTGATGTTGCTGAGCATTGACGCTGTAAAAATGTAATATTGGTATTAGAAATAAATAAAATTTCATTAAAGAAAATAAAGATTTAATCAATTTATTCTACAGCTGCACTTAAACCATGGTCAAGTAATGCAGTACACATTGGCTCTAGCTTTGAGTAATCGCCTTCCTTAATTGAACACTTTCCGTTATAATGCACTATATACGCACATTGTTCTGCCTGAATTCGATCGTGTTTACAAATCTTAACCAACGTATCTATAACAAATTCGAAAGTGTTTACATCATCATTATATAAAATAAGATGTCGGCTCGCTTCTTCCTCAACTAATACATCTTCTTCGAACTGCTCTTCTTTTAAAGGCTTAGAAAAAAATTTATCCATTTAATTTAAATTTCAGCTATTGGTGTTATGCCTCCCTGAACTTTTTGATCTTTGTTTACTAATATTTTAGCTCCCGGAGGAAGAAAAATATCTACCCTACTTCCGAATTTAATAAATCCAAACTCTTCACTCTGACCGGCTTTATCTCCTTCTTTACAGTAAAAAACGATTCTTCTTGCCAAAGCTCCGGCTATTTGTCTGAATAGTACCGGAACTCTATTTTCTGTCTCCACAACAACGGTTGTACGTTCATTTTCTGTAGATGATTTCGGATCCCATGCAAATAAATATTTACCTGGATGATATTTCACGAACTTCACGTTACCGGCAACTGGAAATCTGTTAACATGCACGTTTACAGGAGACATAAAAATTGAAATCTGTAATCTCTTGTCATGAAAATATTCATTTTCGGTTGTTTCTTCAATAACAACAACTTTTCCGTCAGCAGGTGCAATTACTTTCGATTTATCCTTAACCCAATTCCTGGATGGACTTCGAAAAAACTGAAGTACAACAATAAATAAAAATCCACTTAGAACGTAAGCAAACCAATGTGCAATTTTTTGTTCCGGGAAAAAGAAATGAGCAATTGAAATAATTATGGCACTGAAAATTATTATTATAAAAATCGTTGCTTTTCCTTCTCTGTGAATAGTCATTGTTTTTTATTTTATTCTCCGAAATTCCTTTCAACTTTTTTCTTACGTTCTCTCATATTGAGCACCTCGATAAAAAGTGCAAAGGCAAGAGCAAAGTAAACATAATTTTTATTAAGATGATATTGCTTTTCATGGGCTTTTTCTAGTGTAAGCCCCTTAACATCAATCATTGCGTTTAGTCCGTCTGTAATTGACTCAGCTACAAGCACTCCACCAATTACAATCAAAAACGCAAGTGCAAGCATTTTGATGGATGGATTTCTATTTATAAACTCACTCACAACTGAAGAAAAGAAAATCATAAGTATCATCGAAATTATCACTGCACTAACCATTATTAAAATGTTTCCAGAAAGGCCAACTGCTGTCAATATTGAATCGAAAGAAAAAACAATGTCAATCAATACAATCTGAAAAACAATTGATGCAAAAGAAACTTTTTTTACTTTGGGTCCAAGCTCATTTTCGTTACCGTGAATTTTTTCTTTGATTTCTTTCCAGGTTTTATATAGTAGAAATATACCTCCTCCAAACAATATCAGCGCTCTACCCGATACCCCAAAATAAGGACCAATTGTAAATAAAGGGTCGACGGCATGAGCGATGGTTGAAATAGAAAAAAGCATTAGACACCTGATCACTAGTGCCAAAATCAAGCCTATTGTTCTACCCTTTTTCTGCTGTTTGTAAGGTAATTTATCAGCGGTTATAGATATAAAAATAATATTGTCTATTCCGAGAACAATTTCAAGAACTGATAAGGTAACTATACTGATTACACCTTTAAGGGTACAAAGCTCAATCCAATCATTGGTCCAAGAATGCATTTCTTTAATAAAAAAGACAAATTTAAAGCTTTTAACCTATCATTTCTTTACTAATTATCAAAACTCCCTAGCTAATAAGTATTCTGTAAATATCTTTTTTAGCAAACCACGTTATTGATTTGTACATATGAAAAAAACATTATTTACATTTTCAGTAATACTATTTAGTAATTATTTATTTGCCCAGAATGAAGTGACACAAAAGGATTCAATTAATGGAGAAGCCATGAACCGAATGTTAAATGTTATGGAGAGAACTGAGTACCTACTTCACAAGTTTACAAAAGAGGAGCGAGAAAAATGTGAAAATGTGGTGGAAACATTTCTAAATGGGAAAAATAAAAAACTAGAAGATCTCTTTGAAAATAATATAGAATTTTTCGCATGGGATTCACATGAAGTGTACCAAGATTATCTGTTATTTAAGTCAAAAAAAGAATTTTCACGCTACATTATTAAGGTCATAAGACCAAAACTTAAAATACCTGGAATAAAATACAAGATATTTGTTAATCTTAAAAATCTCGAAATCGAACAAAATTATTCCAAAGTAAAGGTAAGAGTTGAGTTAAAATCTAATACTTGTAATGGTATAAGCAATGCAGTTTGGGTGTTGCTCGATGAAAATTTTAAGATCATTAGCCTAAGTGTAAATAAAAGTGATGAAAATTTGGAATAATTTTTGAAAATAATTGCAGAAAAATTGAACAATACAATAAATTTGAGGCAACACAATAATTATATACTAATAATTAAAAATGTAAATTTATGAAACAGCTTCGCTATCTTCCAATTGTTTTAATTTTAACTCTTAGTAATAGGTTTTTTTGTCAGAGCCACAAAGGCAAATGTGGACTTGAAATTGAAAAAGCCTACACTCAAAATGTTTTAGGTAAAAGCGTAGGTTATTATGTAGAATTTAAAAACAATGCAGGTCAGGACGTTGATGCAATAGAATGGAAAGCTAAATTTTATAACAATTTTGGTGAATACAAAGGAGAAAAAGATGGGCAGTGGAGTTCCGGTAACATCATCAAGCCAATTAAACCTGGAGCAGTAACAAAAGATCTTGAAACAAACTGGATAGACGGCGCAACAAAAGTTTTTATAACCGTTAAACGTGTGCACTTAGCACAAACGGGCACTTGTAAATAATTTAAAGAATAATAAAAGTTTAAATATTTAACCCCAAGGAATTAATTGTCAATTCTGCTGCCTGTTGCTCTGCTCGCCTTTTTGAGCCGTGTTCCGCCTTATCATACGGAACACCATTAATTAACACCCTCACTAAGAAAATTTTATTGTGTGATGGACCGGATTCTTTCTCCAAATCGAAAACAATTTTCTTTTTATTTTGCTGACCCCAGTTCAACAACTTGCTTTTAAAATCTGTATCAGTGTTTTCAATTTCTCTCATATCCAAATGAAGCTGAAGCAATCTGCTGATAATAAATTTTTCTGCCTTGTCATATCCCAGATCTAGAAAAATTGCTCCTATCAAGGCCTCTAATGCATCCCCATACAAACTTTTAGTTTTGTTTCCTTTTAACTCGAAAGAAACAAGCTCATCCAACCCAATTTTCAACGCAAGTTGATTGAGTCTGTTTCTATTTACAATTCTTGATCGCATTTGGGTAAGAAATCCTTCTTCCTTAAAAGGATATAGTTTAAAAAGATATTCAGCTACAACTAAACCAAGTGCCGCATCACCGAGATACTCTAGTCTCTCGTTACTGTTTTTAACTCCATTTTTAATTTCAACGGAAACAGAACTATGCCTTAGTGCTTGCTGGTATATTGCAATGTTTTTAGGCTTTAAACCAATTATCCTCTGAACTGAGAGGAATAATTTTTTTTCAGATGAGGAATTTTTTTTGTTTTTATTGAAAAAACCCAGCAAATCCTTTTAGGTTTATTTTTCGAACTTTTTTACGATTACAGATGCATTATGGCCGCCAAAACCAAAAGTGTTGCTTAGAGCCGCGCGTACCGTTCTTGAATGAGGCTTACTAAATGTAAAATTAAGTTGGTTATCCAGTTCCGGATCATCGGTAAAATGATTTATTGTAGGAGGAATCATATCATTTTTTACAGCCAAAATGCTCGCTATTGCTTCTATAGATCCGGCGGCCCCTAACAGATGACCAGTCATTGATTTGGTTGATGAAATATTCAATTTGTAAGCATGCTCGCCAAAAACTTTGAGTATAGCTTTTGATTCGGCAATATCTCCTAATGGTGTTGAGGTACCATGAACGTTAATGTAATCTATTTCATCAGGATTCATTCCTGCATCCTTCAATGCAGATTTCATAACATTAGTTGCACCTAAACCTTCAGGATGAGGAGCAGTCAGGTGATGTGCATCAGCGCTCATACCTCCGCCGGCAAGTTCTGCATAAATCTTAGCACCACGAGCAAGTGCATGCTCCATTTCTTCAAGTATTATACAACCTGATCCTTCACCCAAAACAAATCCATCTCTGTCTTTATCAAACGGCCTGGATGCAGTTTCAGGAGAATCATTTCTTGTACTGAGTGCATGCATGGAGTTGAAACCACCAACACTTGGTTCGTTTACTGCAGCTTCAGAGCCACCGGAAACAAATGCAACAGCCTTACCCAGTCTAATATAATTCAGTGCATCAATTAATGCATTGGTTGAAGAGGCGCAAGCTGAAACCGTGGTGAAATTCGGGCCACGAAGATTAAATCGCATTGAAATGTGTCCGGAGCAGATGTCTGCTATCATTTTCGGAATAAAAAACGGATTGAATCTAGGAGTTCCGTCGCCCTTGGCAAAATTTACACTTTCATTGAAAAAGGTTTCAAGACCACCTATGCCGGAGCCCCAAATTACTCCAATATCATCGGGATTAAATCCTGACTCGCCAAGACCTGAATCAGCCCAGGCCTGATCTGCGGCCGCTATTCCAAAAACTGAAAACAAATCGAGCCTTTTCAGTTCCTTCTTATCAATATATTCTTCCGGGTTAAAGTTTTTCACTTCACAAGCAAATCGGGTCTTAAACTTGGACGCATCAAAACGTGTTATTGGTTTGCAACCACTTACACCATTTATTAGACCTGTCCAATAATCCTGGATACTATTTCCCAAAGGAGTAACAGATCCAAGTCCCGTAACAACTACGCGCTTAAATTGCATTGTGAATGTGCTTTAACTAAGAACTACTTGGCGTTAGCCTCGATGTATGAAATTGCATCTGCAACGGTAGAGATTTTCTCTGCCTGCTCATCAGGAATCGCAATATTGAATTCTTTTTCGAATTCCATAATTAATTCTACGGTATCCAAAGAATCTGCGCCCAAATCACCAGTGAAACTTGCAGTTGGAACTACTTCTTTCTCGTCAACTCCTAACTTGTCAACGATTATGGACTTTACTTTTGTTGAAATGTCTGACATTTTTTGATTTTTGTTGTTAGGCACAAAGATAATTTTATAAAGATAATTACAAAAAAAAAGAATTTCACATGCAAAATGCGGAAAAACAATATTTTACATCAATATAAACAACAAATTAATTCCTAAAGACTAGAACTATTAGCAGAATATTGTCAATTCTTAAGGATTAAGTGCTGTGTTAAGTACGAAATGCTTTCAAAGAACCTAATAGGTATTTCTTAATTTTGAACAAAGAGATGAATAAATCCTTAAAATATTTTTTTTTGCTGGTTTGGCTAATTGGCACATCGCTTTGTGCAAACACAGTAACAATAACAGGGAAAATTACAGATGAAAACAATACTCCTTTGTCTTTCGTTACAATATATGTAAAAGGTACTACCAACGGGGTTATGAGCAATGCGGAAGGAGAATATGTTCTTGAGGTAGAACAAGGAAGAATTGTTGTTGTTTTTCAGCTGACAGGCTACAAGGCACACAGCGAAGAGTTGATAGCCAGCAAGAATATTAATTTAAACATACAGCTTAAAGAAGATGCTTTTCAACTCAAAGAGATAGTAATAGATCAAGGTAAAGAAGATCCTGCCTATGCGATAATAAGGTCTGCACAGAAAAGGCGGGCATTTTATCTGAATCAGGTGAACAGTTTTTCATGCGATGTTTACATTAAAGGGCTACAGCGGATAAAAAAGTATCCAAAGAAAATTCTTGGAAGAGAGATTAATCTTGATAATATATTAGACACATCTAGTGGTATAGCATATCTGAGCGAGAGTTATTCAAAATTCTTTTTCAAAAAACCCGATAAAATAAAAGAAACCTTGATATCTTCAAAAGTAAGCGGGCGTAACAACGCTTTTACTTTTAACCAGGCCACTGACGTACTCTTTAATTTTTACGAGAACGTAATGCAGACCGGTTTTTCACAAAGAGGACTGATTTCACCAATAGCGGGTAGCAGTTTTTTAAATTACAAATATCATTTTGAAGGTTCGTTTTATGAAAACGGAGTTTGGGTTAATAAAATAAAGGTTAATCCAAAACATGAAACCGACCCATGCTTTTCGGGTTTTATTTACATATGCGACAGCACATGGCGGATATATAATCTCGAGTTATTTGTTACCAAGCAGAATCAAATCAAGTTTGTGGATACCCTCAGAATAAGCCAGATGTTTCTTCCTGTAACGGATAGCGTGTGGATGCCTTTGACAACCAAATTAAGTTTCGATTTCAATTTTCTTGGTTTCAACGGAGACGGTTATTTCCATGGAATAAATTCTAACTATATTCTTAATCCTGTAACAGAGAAAAAATTTTTTAACGGAGAAGAATGGAAAGTTAACGAAAACGCGAACAAAAAAAACACAGCTTACTGGGATAGTTTAAGGCCAATTCCACTTACAGATGTTGAAGAAAGAGATTACCACAGAAAAGATAGTTTAAATAAAATTTGGGAATCTAAACCATACAAAGACTCATTAGATAGAAGAGCCAACCGATTTAAAATGATTAACTTTTTTCAAGGTTACGTGTATAGAAATTCCTGGAAACAGACATATATCAGAATTTCCCCGCCAATAACCGGAGTTTTATTTAATACTGTGCAAGGCCTCAATATTTCAACGGAAATAACATTCAATAAAAGAAATAAAGAAACAAGAAGAGAGTTTGAAATGAACCTAAATCCTTCGTATGGTTTTGCATCGCAAAAAATGTATTTATTTTCGAGCATTTATTACCTGTTTAATCCAAAAAAACTTGCTTCATTCAGTATTTCAGGCGGAAGACAACTTTCACAATTCAATCCATCAAATCCTATCTCACCATTTATAAATACAGTTTACTCCCTTGGTGATAAAAAAAATTACATGAAAGTTTACTCAAAGGATTTTTTTGAATTAAAAGTAAGAAGAGAAATAGCAAATGGAATTTTAATAAGGTTTGGTGCAGAGTTTTCAGAGAGAACCCAACTTGGGAATCAATCATTTTTTACCTGGGCTAAGAGGGATTATGAATATGAATCCAACAGTCCGCAATTTCAATCAATTCCGGAATATTCTTTCTCTAAAAATAGAAAGACTGAGTTCAGCTTACAGATAAGATTACGGCCAGGACAAAGATATTACAGCTATCCCAATAGAAAAATTCCTATAGGTTCAAAGTTTCCTGAGTTCAATATTGGCTATAATAAAGCAATAGGGAAAGTTTTTAACTCGAGCGTAGAATACGATGCCGTTTCTATATCTGTGTCGGACAAACTCGATTTAAAAAGATTTGGCAAGAGCCAATTCTTAATACGTGCAGGGAAATATTTTAATCAAAAAAATATGTCTTTCATGGATTACAAACATTTCAACGGTAATCAGACATTGATTTCAAACTTCAATTTAGAAAAATTTGAACTTCTACCCTATTATAGTTATAGCATTAATGATGCCTACATTGAAGGTTGGTTTGAGCACAATTTTTCAGGCCTAATCATGAGCAAAATTCCACTTATTAAAAAAATTCAAATTGAAGAACTTATAAATTTCCGCTATTTACAGCTGCCGGCATCTAGACCATACTTTGAGACGGGTGTTGGTTTTAAATACTTTTTGTTACGAACAGAATTTGTGTACTCACCGTCGAACCTAGGAGGGCAATACGGATTTCGCTTTGGTATACTACTATAAAAATTTTACAATGATTGTGGTTATTTTCATAAATTTGTTACAATGTATAAAATAACCGTAAATGGTAAATTAATTGGGTCAGTAGCTACTGATATTAAAAAAGACAAAGTAATTCTGAACGGCCAGAACCTATCTGCAGAGTTTAAAAAAGAATCCTCTGATGTGATTCAATTAAATATTGATGGTAAAATTTATGAGGGACTTGTATTGAGTTTCAATAGGGAGGAAAAAAAAGTAACCCTCAAAATAAATCAGAACAAATATCTAGTTGAACTAAAAGATAAATTTGATGAATTACTAGATAAATTAGGTTTTGATGTTAATGCTTCAAAAAAGCAAAATCAGATAAAAGCACCAATGCCTGGATTAGTCGTTCAAATTCTTGCAAACGAAGGGGCACAAATAAAAAAAGGTGAACCATTGGTAATTCTTGAAGCCATGAAGATGGAAAATATATTGAAATCACCTTGTGATGCAGTAGTTAAAAAGATATTAGTTAACAAAGGAAGTTCGGTTGAAAAGAACCAATTACTCGTAGAATTTTCCTGAATCACAACTAATGAATCCAAGAAAGATAATTTTGAATACAGAATTTGATGAATATGATTCATCTGAGCAGCTTTCTCCTTTAGAACAAAATCTCTTAAAGTGCGCTAAGGAATCAAGAGACCTTGCATACGCTCCTTATTCTAATTTTTATGTTGGTGCTGCATTACTTTTGGAAAATAACGAAATTATTTCCGGAAGCAATCAGGAGAATGCCGCTTACCCGAGTGGACTTTGTGCTGAAAGGGTAGCAATATTTTATTCTGGAGCAAAATACCCTAATGTAAAAGTTAAGTCATTAGCATTGTCATGTAATTCCAAAAACTCGGAGGTTAATAAACCACTTAGTCCATGTGGGTCGTGTAGGCAGGTGATTGCAGAAACTGAGCTCAGGCAAGGAAATAAGATAAGAATCATCATGAGTGGAAATAGCGGTAAAATCATCGCTTGCGAGGGAGTAGAAAACCTACTACCACTTATGTTCAAAGGTGAGTTTTTAGAAAAAAAGTAACAGCCACTCAACTCTTATTTTTTTTCAAATCCCCTAACTCTTCTTGAAAATATTCATCATACTGAAAATATTGCTGTTTCTGTCATTGTCTTCCCTTATTCGTTTTTGAATTGAAATGGCAAGAGTAACATAATGTTCAAGTCCAAGGTCATTCAGAAAAGTAATAGCTTTTTCGTCACCATTTATAATATTGGCCATTGCGGCGCTAACATAAAACTTATTTTTCATGAGAAATTTGAAAGCTTCTTGATCATCCCAAATGGCATTTACAAATGCGGCCAATTCGAATTTCTGAGATCGCATAAGAAAACCAAATGCCTTCTGATCGCCTCGAATTGCATCCAAAGTTGCTAATAATTCCAGCAACTTCATTTCAATCAAATAATTATACCCTTCAGCTTTCTCCTGAACATGAAGGTTAAACATCTGAATAGTTTCTTTTGAATAATTTTTCAATTAAAGACCTTATTAAATCCGAAAATATAAATCCTATTTAAAAACTAAAACTAAGCAATGTTATGAATACTTCGAAAAATAAAAAACAAATTTTCATTTTTTTGCAGTACAGTAAAATCTTTTTTTAAATTTGTATTAAGGAACTTTTATTGGTTCATTTGGCACAGTTTATGATAATCTAAACTAAAAAATCAGAAAAATGAGAAAATGTCTTTTGATAGCAGCTCTAGCTCTAAGCTTTATCGGATTCGCGCAAAACAAGGAAAACAATGGTGCAAATCCTATCGTCAGCTCAACCAGCAATGCAGAAATCAAGTTTGACAAAACCACACACGATTTTGGTACAGTTAAATACGGTGGTAATGGCGATTGCGAATTTAAATTCACTAATACAGGAAAAGAGCCGTTGATACTTAGTAACTGTCAAGGTAGTTGCGGTTGTACAGTTCCAACATGTCCAAAGGAGCCAATACTACCCGGTAAAACCGGTGTAATAAAAGTTCATTACGATACAAAGCGACCTGGTCCAATCAATAAGCAAGTTACGGTTCAGTCAAATGCAAAATCTGGTCAACAGATCCTTAAAATCACCGGTTCAGTTGAACCTCAACCTGTAGAAGAACCATTCCCTACAGAGAAGAAAAACAACGGCGGAACGCCAATTGAAAAATAATCAATAAATCAACCATAAAAATTAAAAAATCACAATGAAAAAATCAATCTTTTCCATCACGCTAATGTTCCTCATGTTTGTTTTTACACAAAACATAAATGCACAGGAAACAGCAACCCCTTCAATCGATCCAAATGCTCCTGAAATTACTTTTGACAGTGAGACAGTAGATTACGGAACAATAGAATATGATTCAGATGGGTTTAGAGAATTTAAATTTAAAAATACGGGTAAAACACCATTGATAATACAGAATGTACAAGGTCAGTGTGGTTGTACAACCACCATCGAAAATGGAAAGAAAGGTTGGCCTGAAGGTCCGATTGCTCCGGGGCAAAAGGGTGTTATCCGTGTGAAATATGACACCAAAAGAACAGGACCATTTGACAAGAAAGTTACCGTAACCTCAAACGCTAAAACAGCAAGTAAGGTTGTAACTATTAAAGGAACTATTAAAGCTGCTCCAACAAATAACGGTGCAGGAGGTAAATAATAAATTATCGTACTTATTAGCAATAAACATGAACCGCGGCAGAAAATGTTGCGGTTCGTTTTTTTAACCCCGAAAAACCGATTAAAATGAGAATAATCCTAATTATTTCAGCAACACTAATTTTTAATATTACTTTTTCTCAAAAAATCGTTTTCGAATCCACTAAACACAATTTCGGATATCTTCAGAAGGGAGAAATTGATACTATGGTCTATAAATTTAAAAATGAGGGCGACTCTCCATTAGTGATTTCCAGTACAAAGGTAGAGTGCAGCTGCACCAAGGTTGAGTTTCCAACGGACCCAATCGCCCCAGGCTCGGGCGGTGAGTTTAAAGTTATTTTTGATTCTAAAGGGGCCATAGGGTATCAAGACAGGGCCGTAACAATAATTTCTAATTCTAAAAAGGGAGATTCAAAAATACATTTCAAAGGAGACGTAATTGCAAAGAAAAAGATGGGCTTTTAGTCCAATTGTGTATTAATAGTTAGATTTCTTTTTTCGATATTTGCGCCTGGAATAAAAAAATTATGCCCACAATCTCCTCAAAGGCACAAAAAATGCCTGCTTCACCAATTCGAAAATTGGTTCCATTTGCTGAAACAGCTAAAAAAAATGGCACCAAGATCTTTCATCTGAATATTGGTCAGCCTGATATTGAAACCCCAAGCACTTTGTTGGATGCTGTAAAAAATGCCGACATCAAAGTTTTGGAATATAGTCATAGCGCAGGTAATGAAAGCTACAGAAAAAAACTTTGTAAGTATTATGGCTCTTTCGGTATCAATCTAGAACCATCTGATATTATTGTTACCACAGGAGGAAGTGAAGCCATACAAATTGCAATGATGACTTGCTTTAATCCGGGAGATGAAATCATTATACCTGAACCATTTTATGCCAACTACAACGGATTTTCAACTTCGGGTGATGTAGTTGTTAAACCAATCCGCAGTTATATTGAAAATGGTTTTGCATTACCTCCCATTGCTGAATTTGAAAAAATGATTACTCCAAAAACAAGGGGAATCATGATCTGTAATCCTGGTAATCCAACAGGGTATTTATATTCAAAGGAGGAACTTGAATCATTGAAAGAATTAATTCTAAAACATGATCTTTTCCTTTTAAGCGATGAAGTTTACAGAGAATTCTGTTACGATGGAAAGGAATACGTTTCAGTAATGCATCTCAGTGGCCTTGAAAATAACACCATTCTACTTGATTCAATTTCCAAAAGATACAGTGCCTGCGGTGCTCGTATTGGTTGCATGATTTCAAAAAACAAAGAGGTTATGTCTGCCGCATTAAAATTTGCACAAGCGAGATTAAGTCCTCCTTCCTATGGACAAATTGGTGCTGAAGCTGCAATTGATACTCCTTCTGAATACTTCGAAAAAGTAAAAAAAGAATACGTTCTCAGAAGAGATTTTGTTATTGAGGCATTAAATAAAATTCCGGGTGTTTTTTGTCCGAAGCCAAGCGGAGCATTTTATTGTATTGCGAGATTACCAATTGATGACGCGGATAAATTTTGTCAGTGGCTTTTGGAAAAATTTCAGTGGAACAACCAAACTGTAATGCTGGCGCCTGCCACCGGTTTTTATTCTACGCCCGGCGGAGGAAAGAATGAGGTTCGGATTGCCTACGTGTTAAAAATCGAAGATCTTCAAAATGCAATGACTTGCCTGGAGAATGCTTTGGTTGAATACAACAAATAGAAATTTCAAATTATTTTATTTCTTACTGCTGATTACCTCAAAAGGAATGGTAATCGATTCTCCTTTATCATCTGTAACAGTAACGCGATGAAATCCCTTCTCTGGATTCAATCCCATCTGATGAAAATTGGTTGTGCTTCCTAAATAATTTCCATCAAGATCCCAATAGATAGTTGCATTTGAGTTGTTGTGGGCAACTTCAAAAACAGTTTTACCTTGCTTGCCTGAAATTTCAACAGGGACAAAAATTTTTGCATTGACTTTCGGGTAAATCATCTCCATAGATTTTACATTAGCCTGAACGCACGAAATATCAATCGGAGGAAGTGTTTTGTAAAATACATTTTTGTTTTTGTAATAGTGCTCAATTGCTGGAGGGAGAACAAACCATGTTTCATAACGTATGTCAGAAGTATTGTAACAATCAGCGTTTACTCTAGCCATACCTTCCTTATTCAATGCAATTGTTTTATGATATGGACAAGGCATACTGTTTTGGCTTCCGGAAGGAATCATCTGAATAATTTTTTCATCGCAGTATGTTGAAACTCTGTGACCGCTTTTTGCACAAACCTCAATCCTTTTCATTTCATTAACAGGTTTTTCAAACCATGAGTTAGTTTTTGGAAGTATGCCGAAAATTTTAAACAACAAAGGAGCGGCACATGAGATTCCTGTCAAACCTGGTCTTCCCTCTCCATCAGCATTGCCTGCCCAAACTCCAACAACATATTCTTTTGTTAAACCAATTGCCCATCCATCTCTGAAACCAAAACTTGTTCCTGTTTTCCATGCAATTTTCTGAGACGAGCTCAAACGTTGCCAGCTTGCATCAATATCAGGACGCGAAACTTCAGCCATGGCTTCAAAAGTTAAAAAAATAGATGCAGGATCCATTAGTTGTTTTGGTATTTGTTTTTCCTGATCATTAGTTTTTTTTATTTCATTATTCAGATAACTAATTTGATAATTATCTCCTTCTGAATTTCGGTTATGATTAGTGTTGTACTCGTTAAGTTGATGCGCCAGTTGCGAATATGCACTGCAGAGCTCTAATAATTTTCCTTCAGCTCCACCTAAAATAATGGACATGCCATAGTCATTCGCAGGTCTTGTAATTGTTGTAAGCCCAAGTCGCTTTAAATTATAATGAAATTTTTCCAAGCCATATTGCTGTAACATTTTTACACAAGGAACATTCAGCGATCTCTCGAGTGCACGATGTGCGGGAACAGCTCCGTCATAGGTAAGATTAAAATTTTTTGGAGCAAATCCACCGATTTGTGTTGGGATGTCAGGGACAAGTGTGTTGGGCAATAAAATGCCATCATTCAGCATCATGCCATATAAAAATGGTTTCAATAAACTTCCCGTGCTTCTCGGTGAATTAATTACATCAACCTCGTTACCATGATCTTCATTCTGATTTTTTTTTGTATTGCCAACGTATGCTAATATTTCACCTGTTGAAATTTTAATTATAACGGCGCACGCATTATGAATTTCATTTGACTGAAGCAATTTTGCATGTTCATTTACCAATGCATCCGTGTTTTGCTGAAGCACTTCATCAATGCTCGTTGCAATTCTTTGACCTTCGCCCAAGTCCGCAACCGATTTCTGTAATAGATGAGGAACACGATTAGGAATTCCAAAAGCTTTTACCGGTAGTGGTTCATTCAATGCCAAAAGAAAATCCTCTTCACTGATTATTCCTTCAGATTTTAGTCTGGTCAATAATTGATTTCTTTTTTTTAGCAATTTACTTTGGTTTTTACCTGGATAGATCATTGCAGGCGCATTGGGAAGAACTGCAAGCGTTGCACTTTCTGCCCATGATAATTCCTCGGGACTTCTACCGAAATACCGCCAAGATGCGGCCTCAAGACCAACAATGTTTGAACCGAATGGGGCATATGAAGCATAAAGACATAAAATATTTTTTTTAGAATTGCTTAATGATAGTCTTGTTGCCCAAATCATCTCGACCATTTTTTCAAAATAATTTCTTTTAGAATTTTTTCTTGAGAGCCGAATAACTTGCATTGGAATGGTACTTCCGCCACTAATAATTTTACCTGAACTTAAATTTTGTTTTAATGCCCGAAAAATTGCAAATAAATCTACACCGGGATGCCAGTAAAAATTTTGATCTTCAAACTCAATGATACATTTTTCAAATTTCTCAGGTACTTTTTCAATTTCGGGAAATCTCCATTGTCCGTCTTTTGCAATTCTTGCACTTAAGACTTTACCTTTTCGGTCGAGTATTAAGGATGAGAGTGGTTCATTGAAAATTTGATTCGGAAGACAAAAAATAAAATACAAGAATAAAGTTATGAAGCAAGCTATCAAAAAGCACCTTACAGGTTTTTGCTTGATATAATCTAAAACATTATGCAATACCCTTTGAAAATTCATTTTAACTTTACGATATAAATATAACAATCATTCCAAAACCATTTTTAGTGAAGGTAAGAGCAAAAAAACATCTGGGACAGCATTTTTTAAAAGATGATCAAATAGCTAAAAGAATTGTTGAGTCATATTTTGATTTGAATTCAGATAATTTTTTGATTGAGGTTGGACCAGGGACAGGAGTATTAACAAAGTTTATTCTAGAAAAACAACCGAAAAATTTCAGTGCACTTGATGTAGATGCTGAATCCATAGAGTATTTAAAAAATAATTATCCTCAGCATACCGGTCAATTTCATTTATTAGATTTCCTTGAGTCAGATATGCAAAAATTCACCAGCGGAAAATGGAACGTAATTGGAAATTTTCCCTATAACATTTCATCTCAGATTATGTTCAGGGTTCTTGAATATAGAGATCAAGTTGATTTTGCAGTTGGAATGTTTCAAAAGGAAGTTGCAGTAAGAATTTGTTCTGATCCCGGCTCTAAGGAATATGGTATTTTAAGCGTTCTGCTACAAGCATTTTACGAGGTAAAGTATTTATTTACTGTACAACCCGGTTCATTTAATCCACCGCCAAAAGTTAAATCAGGTGTAATTAGACTATCTAGAAATTCTAATGCAAAATTGGATTGCGATGAGGCGTTATTTTTCAGAGTAGTAAAAACCGGATTCAATCAAAGAAGAAAAACTCTGAGAAATGCCTTGAAACCTATTTTAGAAAATAAAACCATTAATAGTCCATTGATGGATAAAAGGGGGGAGCAACTTTCAGTGAAAGATTTTATAGAGTTGACTAAATTGGTTCAGCAATCGGCCTGCTAGTAAATTTAGGTAAGATTATTTTCCTGAAGATTAGGATAAAAAGGATCAATATTGGAGCTTGCAATACCTACTATTCGATTACAATTTTTAAAACTTGATGTCTTTTATCATCGAACATTATAAAGTAAATTCCTGGAAATATTTTATCAGTATCTATGATTGTTATCAAATCATTTACGTGATTCGTTAAAATAACTTTTCCTGTTTCATCATATATAATAAATGATTTGTTAATTAAATCTTTATTTACCTTGATGTTTATTTTATCACTAGCCGGATTTGGATAAGCTTCAAATTTAAAGTTTGAGTTCAATTCAGTTACCCCTACACTGGAGCCTACTGTAAAAGAGCCTATCATATTCATACTAACGTGAGGCGTGCATTCAAAATTGTAAACACCCACAACAGTTGGTATGTATTGAAAAAAAGTATCGGCAGGTAGTTGCCACATTTGATTGAATGACTGAGCACCTGAAGGAATATTTGTAGACGTAATTGTATGCATCATTGTTGGTGGGTCATAGGGCAAAAAATGAATAGTGTCTCCAAGTTGTACAGTGAGTGGCGCAAGTAGAATATTGGTTCCGGCCGCCTCATTAATGAAACTATAATAACCTGACCAAACTAAAATTTTATGTGTTGCAGCAAAAATATTTACTGCTAATAAAAGTCCAATAAATGTTAAGGTAAACTTTTTAATGTTGCTATTGTGTTTCATGGTTGTTTTTTAATTATGTACTAAATAATTGGTTACATTTAACTATAATCGCATGTCTGCTCGGTGAACAAACCAACAATTAATTTAAAAATTACAATATAGGCCGGTGATTATTTTATAACCTCTCTTTTCTTTCTGTTCAATCTGATTTTTTTTGTTTTACCATCAACTTTAATTTTATACCATTCTTCCTCAATGTAATTTCTTCCATCGCCGCTTTCTAGCACTGAATCTATTATATAAGGATAAACTTCTTTCCCATAATAATCGATAATACCTTGCTTACCATTTAATTTAACAAAAAAGAAAGGACAGGAAGAATATCCATTATTTATAGATTCATATATAAAAGGTATGATTTCTTTACCATTGATATCGACAAATCCGAACTTACCATTCAACTTCAATCCAATAATTGATTTTAAGTATTGTCCATTCACTCTCCTGTCACCACCTTCCCAAATAGAATAGGCCTTACTTGATGAACCCTGATATAGAAAAGGAATTATTTCATTACCTAAAGTATCAATCCCTCCCCAAAAACCATTTAATTTAACCATAGCGATTTTGCTTTCATAATCAAATCCTGTGGTAGAATCATATTTAGGAGTAATAACTTCTTGCATGTGCCTGTTTACAAAACCAACTTTTCCTTTCAACCAAACGCTTTTAAAATCAGCTAAATTATTTTCAATTTTGTCATAGTTATTTGTTGTAATTTGACAAAAAGCAATACTAAAATTGATAAATAGTATAATAGCTACAATTCTTGTTTTCATATTTAAAAGTTTTTTTAAAATAATCTAATAGAGTATATTAAATTTAATTTTTTTTTTCTTTATCACATAACAATTTCAAACAATTATTAGTTTTTATATGCTCGGCTAAAAAACCATCAATTAATTTAACAAAAAAATGCTTGGTTTTACATCCTTAAACCGATTATACATACATCATCTACTTGTTCTAATTCTCCCTTCCAAAATTCAAATTTTTGATTAACGATTACAGATTGTTCTTGCATAGTTTTATCGTTTATTGAGACAAGTATTTCTTCAAGCTGTTTATACTTAAATTTTTTACCTTTTGGTCCTCCAAATTGATCTGCTAATCCATCAGTAAATAAATAGAAAGTCAGGTTTTCTTTGTAGTCCAATTCATGGGTTGTAAATGGTCTAGGATTATCTGTTTTACCAATTGGCTGCTTATCTGGCTTTATCTCTTTTAATGTGCCGTTTTCAATAAACCAAAGTGGATTGTTTGCTCCACTCCAATATATTTTATTTTTTTCTTTATCAATACACAGTAGGGAAATGTCCATGCCGTCTTTTACTTCTTTTGAACTTTTCTCAAAAGTTTCTAAAACTAAATCTCTTGTTTTGTCAAGAATTTTACCGGTTTCAGTTAATTTAAATTCTTTTATTGTTCTATTCAAAGCATTGGAACAAACAACTGAAACCATAGCTCCTGGAACTCCGTGCCCAGTACTATCTGCCGCAGCGAGGAAAAATTTATCTCCAACTTTTTCAGCCCAATAGAAATCGCCGGCCACAATGTCTTTGGGTTTATATAAAATAAAACTATAAGGGAGATTTGTCGATATAAATTCTAAAGGAGGTAGAATTGCTTCTTGAAGTCTTTTTGCATAGCTAATGGAATCAACAATTTCTTTTTGTTTTTCTTCAATCAATTGTTTTTGTTCACTAATTTCTTTCGTGCGTTCGGTAACTTGTTTCTCAAGTATTTCGTTTTGCGAAGCTAAAATCTCTTGCTTCTCTTTTTGCTCCATTATTGTTTGAGCTGTAAGTTCTTCTACTTTAATTAGCTGTGATTTAAGGCTTTTGTTGGCAGATACATAATCACGTACAATTGTAATAATTACTGCTAATGGCATTGGTAAAATTTGTAAAATCTTATACCAATTTGTCCCTGATAAACCATTTTCCCCAAAAGTAAAATCATATATCCAATAAATAGTAAGAACAACAATGAGGATTAATCCAAAAAATAAAATCCACGCATTATTTAATTTGTTTTTAATCGCTTGTAAAACTCCCACAAATACAAATACAGAACTAATAATAAACAATAATGAAATAGGGATTATTACAGACAGCTCATTTGGATCTATTTGGCTTAATAAATCTTCGAAAAAATTTGGACCAAACAAAAGTAGAATTATTAAAACCACTATTAAAAATGACAGTGATATCAATACTTTTTTAATCCAATTTGGCAAATGATAATTGAATAAGGAATAGACGAACTGAACTAAAAAATAAGGGGATAATAATAAAAAAATTATCGCCATAAATTTCATAGTCAGTGAATCTATAAAACCTGTAAGCAGAAATAAACTTAACGAAAGATTAAGATTAAATGCAGTGCCCCATAAATATTTTTTTTCTTGAATACCAAAGAGGTAAATAAAAAGTAACATTAGTGAAACAGCAAACAAGAACGAACTTAATGTCCCTAAAGTAATATTACTATCATGATCATTTTGTAAAAGATTTAGGAAAGCGAAATGAGACATAAAACCTGTCCCAAATACAATTACAGACTTTTCCTCCTCCTGCTGCGCAATTATTTGTTTAATAATAATATTCTTTTTTTTACTGAATGAAAAAGGGAATTGAATGCCAGTAATATTATTTAAAAACTTTTTATTTTCATTAATGGTAAAGTCATAAACCAAATTTCCATTTTGCCATATTCTTTCCACACTGTTTACAGGAATATATATAGGTACATTGAATAAATTTTCTGGAATTATAATCTGTTGTGCAACATAATAAACCTTTACTGTATCTTTTATTTTTTTAAAATCATTATAATTATACCAGCCTATAAGTGATGTGTCATTTATAAAATCATCGGCTTTTACAACGATCTTATATTTTTCAAAAAACAAATAGTTTTTCGAATCGGCCCAAGGGTAGCCATTAACTTTAATTGAATCAAGGGAGAAATCTTTAGTAGGCTTGAATGTTTGGGTTGTTTGCGCTTTAAAAATTGAACAACAAAACAAAAAGAAAATTATTATTTTTTTCATAAGATAATTTTCAAAAAATAGACAATCTTTCAAAGAAGTAATAATATTTTAATTTTTTTCCGTTTATTTTGTAGTGTTGTAAAGCATTTTAGCTAGCTTGTCTAAAGAGGAATATTCCCGTGCTTTTTCTTTGGCAGATGATCTACTTTATTCTTCAACATTTCAAAAGCTTTAATGAGTTTAGCTCTGGTTTCTGATGGTTGAATAACTTCATCGATAAAACCTCTCTCTGCGGCACGATATGGATTGGCAAACATGTTGGTGTATTCCAACTCTTTTTCTTTTAGCTTTTGCTGTGGGTCTTTTGCTTTTGAAATTTCATTTTTGAAAATTATTTCTGCGGCACCTTTTGCACCCATCACGGCAATTTCTGCTGAAGGCCATGCATAATTCATATCGGCACCTATGTGTTTGCTGTTCATTACATCGTATGCGCCTCCGTATGCTTTTCTGGTGATAACGGTTATTCTTGGTACTGTTGCTTCACTGAAAGCATACAATAATTTTGCTCCGTTTGTAATGATGCCATTCCACTCCTGATCTGTTCCTGGCAAAAATCCGGGCACATCCACAAAAACCAAAAGTGGGATATTGAAACTATCACAAAATCTCACGAAACGAGCAGCTTTGGTAGAGGAATGTATGTCTAATACTCCAGCCAAAACTGCCGGTTGATTTGCAACTATTCCAACTGATCTCCCACCTAATCTTCCGAAACCAACCAGAATGTTTTCAGCAAAATTTTTGTGCACTTCTAAAAACGAATCAGCATCGAGTGTACTAGCAATTATTTCGCGCATGTCATAAGGTTGATTTGGCGAGTCCGGAACGATAGAATTGAGCGCTTCAACTATTTCGTTTTCGGGTGCATCATACTTCATTTGTGGTGCATCGTCTTCACAGTTTTGAGGAATGTAACTTAGGATATTTTTAATGTTCTGGATGCACTCAATTTCGTTTGCACATGAAAAATGGGTTACACCACTTTTGCTTGCGTGTGTCATTGCACCACCAAGTTCTTCACTGGTAACTTCTTCGTGTGTAACTGTCTTCACTACATTAGGACCCGTAACGAACATATAAGATGTATTTTCTACCATCAGAATAAAATCGGTTATAGCGGGAGAATATACCGCACCGCCTGCACAAGGTCCCATGATTGCACTAATTTGTGGAATGACGCCGGAGGCTTTCACATTACGATAAAAAATATCGGCATATCCGCCCAAGGAAACTACACCTTCCTGAATTCTTGCACCACCCGAATCGTTAAGACCAATTAATGGAGCACCATTTTTTATAGAAAGATCCATCAGTTTACAAATCTTCTCTGCATGTGTTTCGGATAGTGATCCGCCGAAGACTGTAAAATCCTGAGAAAAAACATAAACCAATCTACCATTAACAGTTCCGTATCCCGTTACTACTCCGTCACCCAAATATTTTTCTTTTTCTAATCCAAAATCATTACTGCGATGGGTAACCAACATGCCAATTTCCTCGAAAGATCCTTCATCCAATAAAAAATGAATTCTTTCTCGTGCTGTTAACTTACCTTTTTTGTGCTGAGCTTCAATTCTTTTTTCTCCGCCACCCAATTGAGCTTCTGAAATTTTCTCTTCTAATATTTTAATTTTCTCCTTCATCTTGAGTTCAGTTTTATATGTTATTTAATGAGTATTTTTTGATGATGAATTCCGTTACTTGAAATTACCTGGATCAAATAAGTTCCTGATGAAAACTCTGTGGCATCAATGAAAAATTTCTTTTCTCCCGCTTTTACTGAACCACTAAAAATTTCTTTAACCTGATGGCCTAACATATCTAACAACACAACTCTAATGTTTTGTTCCTGATGAATTTTTAACGGGATACAAGTTATGGCTGAGGCAGGATTTGGAAAAACAGGAGAAAATTCCAAACTCTTTTTAATTTGATCTAAAGAAGTGGTAAGACAATTTACGCTGAATTTCCAGGCACCTTTAGGTGCTACAAGTGGTCGTACTAAGGTTTTACCCGAATTAGAGTTTGCTTCAATGTAATAAAATACTGTGTTACCTGAAATTTGTGGGGGGATACTTCCCGACCAATCATTACCATTAACATTAGTCATTGGAATTGTGTTGATGAAACCAAGCGAAGTATCGTTGGTCCAGTAAATAGTTGCTGATGAAATTCCGCTGTTGTGACTGATGGTTGCATTAACGGTAAACGAATTGATTGAGTCGCAGGAATTTTCCAAGGATTGGTGAACTATCAACAAAGGATTGTCTACCCCGATAGAATGAGTAATGCAATGAATTGCCCCGCTTTGCGCGATGATGTTCGCCCCTGAATTATCACAATCGATTCCAACCACGTTGTAGCCGGGTAATGACTCTCTCCATATACGCAAGGCAGTAGTATCATATTGCTGATAAAATGTTGGAAGTATTACAGTTTTATTTACAAATACTGCATTGGTATAGGTGGTATATGCTCCATTTGCATTGGGATACAAACCAAACTTATCCGGTGGCATAGGGATTCGAATTACCTTATATGGAGTTCCAAAAGGAGAATTAAAATTAGAAAGTATGTATTGCAGATTAGCTTCTATCTGAGGGCCATCAGAAACTCCATTGGGGTATTGTCCTACCAAGAGCGTTTGCTCGTCCAACAATTTCATGTGCATGTCGATATGATGAATTCCGTCATACGGTAGTACCGGAAAACGGATGTATCGATCAATCCCCATAAACTTTTTTGAAATGGTATCGATTTGAGCTGAAGTTAATCCTGGATTTTCCTGATCTACCAATTGCGAGGAAAATGCAGTACCCATGCCATCACTCATAAAATTCCCACCTGTACTGATTAAATCATAAGGTGCAAGGGTAGTTTCATATAGTGGAATTCCGGTAAAAGATGCTATTCTGGAAGGAACAGTATCGTCCTTAGGCCTTGTGGGTCTGTTGTAATGCCAATCCACCAAAAACCTGGAGCCAACGTCGTTGGCATAAACTGTATTTTGTCCGTAATCACGCATCCAAATAGAGTTGAATGGAGCGATAAGATACTTTACATTTGAAGTAGATACGCTACCTGCTATTAAATAATTTTTTACGGTGTTACTATCCGAACAAACAATTAAAACTTTTGTTTCGCTAACTGCATTACGAACGATTTCGCGCAGGATAGAAGTAAAGCTTGTCCAAGTAATGGTAAGGTATTCAATCTCTTCCCACTCAGCTGAGGTTCGTATTTGAGCGTAAGGTGGTGGTGTTTTAATTCCGCTTCCGGTTTGGAAAATTGTGAAATTTGATTGCTCATTTTTACCAGGTATATGGCTTAGGTGAGATTCTGTCTCTTGGGGAAATAACCAAAAGACTTGGCAACAAAAAAATAGGAAAAGAATTTTTTTCATTTTCTAAGACAATAAAACTCTTCCTAAAGTACAAATTTTTAAACTTATAAAAATATTACTTAGAGAGAATTTTGAACTCAGTGCGCCGGTTCTGAGCTCTTCCTGTTTCGGTCTTATTGTCTGCAATTGGCTTAGATCCTCCGAATCCTTTTGTTGCAATTCTTTGTCCTTCCACACCTCGATCTTGAATATAGGCTTTTACAGTAAAAGCTCTGTCTGTAGAGAGTGCCAAGTTAGACGATTCTGAACCTAGGTTATCTGTATGTCCGCCTATTTCCACCTTAACTCCCTTGTGCTCTTTCATCCAATCAGCGAACTCATTAAGCATTACGTACGATCTTGGTTCCAATTCTGCAGAATTAGTCTTATAATGTATATCGTTGAGCACCCAAGATTGATTCAATTTTATTTCGTGAATATTTAATTCAGATTTTTCAGGGGGTTTTGAAAAAGATGTATTTTCAAGACTAACCTCAACTCCGGAAAAAACATGATCTTCTTTTTTAGCCACAACAATGGCTTTAGTTTTGAAATGTTTTTTATTTAGTGTTGCAACATATTCTCCCGTAAGTGTATCTACTACAGCCTCTACCTTATGTGTTCCTTCGGAATTTTTAATTTCAACTTTACCGGGATTAACGGGTTTTCCATCATCAGATTTAGCAACTCCTCTTAAAAAAGTAACTTCACTGGGTCTTGCATCCGGATAAAGTTCAAATTTATAAATATCAAAACGTCCAATACCTTTTCCTCTTAAATTTTGAGATGGCTCGGCGGCAAAATAGCCATAATTACCGTCAGTACTCACAATTAATCCGGCATCATCCTCAGCTGAGTTTATAGGCTGGCCAATATTTTCAGGCGTTTTAAAACGTGAGGTCTTATCATCCAAACGCGTGTAGTACATATCTAATCCCCCATAACCCTCAGGCCTTCCTTCAGAGCTAAAATACAAAGTTTCACCATCAGCATGCAGGAATGGGCACTTCTCATCTCCCTTTGTATTAATAAGTGGGCCTAAATTGAGAGGTGGACTGAATTCTCCGGTCTGAGGATTTCTTCTTGTAAGATATAAATCGGTGCCACCTAATCCGCCCTCTCTATTAGATGCAAAGAAAAGCGTGTTGCCATCTGGGGAAACTGTAGGTTGAGAATCCCAAGATTGTGGAAGATTGATATTGGGTACTTTTTCAGGCTTACTCCAATCACCATTAACAAGGTCCGAATAATATATATCAGCATTCATTCCTGTCCCCTCGTCTGCCATTACAGTATAATATAAACGCTTTCCGTTAATAGTAATCGTTGGTCCGCCTTCATGATCAAAAACATTAAAAGGATCGGGCATAGATTGGGGAGTTGACCACTTTCCCGAATTATCTTTTTTTGAATACATAAATGATTCTTTCCATTCATCTCTTTGCCGGGTATCGTAGTTAGATTTAAATGGAGCTCGTCTGGTAAAATAGAACATGCTATCATCAGCAGAGACATAACACAAAAAGTCATCATACTCCCCTGAAACGGTGGCAAAAACTTTGGGGTCAAAAGGAACAATTTTGGATTCTCTTTTCAAGTCAATCAATACTTGTTGGAGCATCATTTTTGAATTATAAACCATATTGTCATAGTCTCTTGAAAATTTACTTTCATCATTACTTTTAAAATCTAAAAAAAGATTCAGGTATTTTTTTGCGGAGTCATTTATGCCTTTTTCGTAATACGAAAATGCCAAATAGTAGTAAGGATCAGCATGAAAATCGGGACATAATGAAATAACGGACATAAAAAGTGGTTCTGCAACATCCAATTTAATCTTACCTAACTTCCAGGAAACAACAAGTTCTTGTGCCAAGGCAAATTTGGGCTCAACAAACTCTGAATCCAATTCAATTGCCTTATTAAGATAATCCATTCTCTCCTTTTTGTCTGAATACTTCCTTTTGTCTATTCCTTTATTGTATAAAGCAATAGCCTTTTTACTGGAAACATTTTTACAAAACTCAGTTGTTACGTTATCATCATCCTGTGCAAAAATGACATTAGTTACAGCTGAAGAAAAAATCAGCATTAAATAAATAATAAAGCTTTTGATATTATTGTTAAGCATACATTATACCATTAAATAAAAAATCCCCTCATTATAACAACGAGGGGACCAAAAAATAACATCAACTATCAAAATCCAATCTTTTCAGATTTCTTATGTTCTATAAGTAATCCTACACATCCACCCTCAGTGGTTTTTCCCTTACCTTTTGCATCGCCGCCACCTTCAGCGCCAGGAATTGTAACCTCAACAATCAATGGTCTAGTTTGGGCAGAAGAAAATTCAAACTGCTTGGTGTTTTCTTCATCGGCATTATTAAAAAGCAACTCATTTGTTTTTGCGTCCTTAACAATGAACTGAACTGTTTCTCCAAGAACTTCCTGATCAATACAAACAGACAACCTATAATCCATGCCTTTATAAACAACAAATCTTAGCTGAGATTTATTGTTTTTTTCAGATGCTCCGAACAATCCTGATCTTGATTGAGAATCATAAATAAAACCCCTTTCTTCTTCTTTCTTTTTAGATTCTCCTTCTGGAAAACAATTAAATTTATGAAACTGGAAACAGGTTGATTGCGCGAAAGAATTAACACAAATTAAAACCGCAAATGACCCTATGATTAATTTTAACCAATTTGTTTTCATCGTATTTTTTTTAATTATTTAATTTGAGCGAATGCGTTTCTAACCTCCTTTATTTTTGTAGCTATACTAGTGAACTGTTCTTTATTCATTTCAAGAACTGTACCACCTCCAAAAACCCTTTTCTTACCCTTCTGACTTTCCACTTTGGGAGCTTCTACTTTTTTCTCCTGAATTTGATTGAATGCCGTTGTCAGCTCTTCCATCTTTTTAATTGATTCGCTTACTCCTGGATCACTTTCAAACTTACGCATGTAGAGTATCACATCTTCAAGTACATATTTCTGATCTGCAAATCGATTAAGAGCCGGGCTTTTAGCATCAAACTGTATAATGTTAGCTGCAATATGCAGACTTTCAACATATCCGCCTGCAATTACTAAAGCCAGGTTTGGTCCCTTTCCATTCTTTTCAAGCACTTCTGATGCTGAAAAATAAAGCTCGTCTGCTATTACAACGAGTGAATCAGGATATTTTAAGTTCGACTCTGCACGTTTCATCATTTCCGGAGTGACAACGGAAGAAACACCTACCTCTTCACCCAAAGTTTTTGCGGCTTTAAAATATTCCTGCGCGGCGGTACCATTGCCAAATATACTGCAATAAGATAAATCACAACTATAGATTCCAAAATTTAAAGCCATAGATTTTGAATCACGATAATTTTTGAGGTTATCATAAGGATTTAAGAACGCAGTATTATTTCCCTGAACACCCTTTGTTGTCATCCTGATAAATCCGAGCATATCGCTTGGGGAAGGAATGCCTATCATTTCCTGATCTAGGCCGGATTTTTGATCTTCAACTTTAGCTGTGGTATCTGTACTTGTTGTTTCTTCCTCAGAACTTCCTCCGCAAGAACTAAAAAATACAGAACTTGACAGAGCTAAAATGAAAAGGGCTGTTTTTGGTGATGGTATCATTTGTTATAGTTAGATAAATTAATTGTTTTTTACCAATTTTGAAACTAGATCGGCGGCATCTTGAAGCTCAATTGCAGAATATACTTTTAGACCGGATTCATCAATCATTTTTTTGGCCTCAGCTGCATTAGTTCCCTGGAGACGAACGATAATAGGAACAGGAATGTTGCCCATATTTTTATAAGCATCAACTATACCGTTTGCAACCCTGTCACATCTCACAATTCCTCCGAAAATATTTACTAATATTCCTTTTACATTGGGATCTTTAAGAATTATTCGGAATGCCTGCTCCACACGCTTGGCATCTGCAGTCCCTCCAACATCCAAAAAGTTGGCCGGATCTCCGCCTGATAGTTTGATAATATCCATGGTTGCCATTGCTAAACCTGCGCCGTTTACCATGCAACCCACATTACCATCGAGTTTCACATAATTTAAATCCGCGGCCTTTGCTTCAACTTCAATAGGATTTTCTTCTGTTATATCACGCAGTGGAATATAATCTTGGTGGCGGAATAATGCGTTGTCTTCTAAGGTAACTTTGGAATCAGCTGCAAAAATTCTATCGTCAGATGTTTTAAGAACAGGATTTATTTCAAATAGAGAGGAATCACTGCTCACATATGCTCTGTACAACGCGTCAACAAATTTTACCATTTCTTTGTACGCACTTCCACTAAGGTTAAGGTTGAAGGCAATTCTTCTTGCCTGAAAGGGCATCAATCCAACCTTAGGATCAATTTCTTCTTTGTGCAAAAGGTGAGGCGTCTTCTCTGCAACTTCCTCTATGTTCATCCCGCCTTCGGTGGAATACATAATCATGTTTCTTCCGGTTTGACGGTTTAACAGCACACTCATATAAAATTCCTTAGGTTCACTATTGCCTTTGTAATAAATACCCTGCTCAATCAAAACCTTATTAACAATCTTTCCTTTTGCACTAGTTTGGGGAGTGATTAGACTCATTCCAAGTATTTCGTTGGCATATTTCTGAACCTCATCTAAATTTTTAGCGATTTTCACCCCTCCGCCTTTACCCCTACCTCCGGCATGAATCTGAGCCTTCACAGCCCAAACATCGCAACCAGTTTGTTCCTGTACTTTTTTTGCCGCATCTAAAGCATCAGATTTATTTTCTATAACTATTCCTATAGGTACGGCAACACCAAATTGTTTTAAAATAGACTTGCCCTGGTACTCATGTAAATTCATGGTTGTGTGGAGTATTTGGTTAAACTCCAAAATTATTCATTTTTTTTATTTAATTAGCGATTTTTTTAAAAAAGTAAGATTTTAATTTCTGTTAACTTTCCTAATCCCCGTGAGTTATAGATTAACTTGGTATTAGTTTAATTGAGAAAAAATGATATTCCGGATTTATTTTATTTTATTTTTCGGTTTTCAACTTTCGTTAATTTGTCAAACTGACCACCTTTTCATTTATGAAAAAACACATCGTTACGGTATAATTAAAAATATAAACCTGCTAGAAAGCAATTTTATTTTAGAAAACAGAGGTGTAAAAAAAATCTTGCTTTTAAAAGCTGAATCAAAGAAAGGGTTAAAAGTCTGGGCAAGCAAGAAATGTTTGCTACCCGGAGATACTGCAACAGTTAAAGCTCAAATGCAGGCTCTGAAAAAAGGAAGATTCAGCTTTAAAATAAAATTATTCACAGGTGAATCTGATAAAGCAAAAATTTTAAGAATGAAAGGTTACATATCAAGCATTAAAGCAGAAGACAAAACAGCATGTTTTTATTTTAACGAAAGAAAAAAAAGAAAAAGGTCTAATTACAAATATGAAATCATAATCGTATCACATAATCAAAACAAGATTTCTGCAATTGACACATCAATTTTTGAAAACATAAAAATTTATGAGACAGATACATTAAAATTGCTTGTACCCGATACTTCAACTAAACAAAAAACGACAAAAAGTTTTCACACACTTCTTCCTATTGAAAAATATAAACCTAACAATATAATTTTTCTGATAGACGTTTCAGGGTCTATGGCTGACACAACAAAATTAAGATGGCTCAAAATTTCAATAAACAATCTATTGAATAATTTAAGGCCAACAGATAAAATTTCATTATTGTGTTACAGGGACTCCGTTAATTGCATTGCAGATGGCCTTAGCTATGAAAAAAAATATGAACTCATAAATATTGTTGATGCATTAAAAGCAAGAGGAAATACAAAAGGAAACAAAGCAATTAAAACTGCAATCGATTTATGTATTAAAAATTACATATCTGACGGAAATAATCAGATAATTCTGGCGTCAGATGGTGTATTTCCTTTCAACAATAAGGATTACAGCGACTGGACCCAAAAAACGGCGAATTATAAGATAAATCTTTCAACCCTTGCGTTTGGTAAAGACCTAAGAGCAATGGAGAATCTCAAATCAATAAGTAAAAAAGGTGAGGGAAGCTTTATACAGGTTACCTCACGTAAATTCGCAGAAAAAGCGGTTTTTAATGAAATAGAAATGAGGAGCAGGAAATAATCGTCTGATTTCCGCATATTGTTATCTTTGCAGGCGAAATTTAAGAAGTAAGATTTATGGACAAAAAATCAACAATTGGGTTGATCTTGATGGGAATCATTTTAGCCGTTTGGGTTTTCATGAGTGGCCCAAGCAAGGAAGAAAAACTAAAGAAGCAGGCTTATCAAGACTCTCTTGTTAATGCCGAAAAGAAAAAGAAAGAAGAACTCCTAGTTAAGCAAATTCAAAAGCCAAAGGTAAAAACACCTGACACAATAACGGTAAAAAATATTGTAACAGAAAATGACAGTGTTAAACAAGTTCGTAAAAAAAATTCATGGGCAGATTTCCTTCCTGCTTCTGAGGGTAAAGAAGAAACGCTGACCATAGAGAACGAAAAAATCAAAGCCTTCATTTCAACCAAAAGCGGAAGAATTACCAATGTAATTTTAAAGGAATTTAAAAAGTCGGACAAAAAAACTCCTCTTGAACTATTCGAAAAGCAAACATCGAACCAGGAAATAATTTTTAACTGTTATGAGAATAGTAAAAGTATTTCGTTGGACAGTATGTATTTCATAGCTGATAAAAAACAAGTTATAGTATCAGGTGAACAGACCTCTTCCTTAAAACTCAAACTTCCTACATCCAAACCGGGATCTTATATTGAATATGTTTATACTCTAAAGGGTAATGATTACCTCGTTGATCACAAAATGAATTTTGTAAAAATGGATTCTATCATTTCGCCTAACTCAATTGTAATAATGAATATGGCAATGCTTTATCCAACACAGGAAAAGCATATTGAAAAAGAAAGGCAGATTTCATCGGTATACTTTTGCGAAGATGATGGTGATATTGATAATCTGAGTTTAACCAAAGATGACAGTACCACCAAAACAGAATCAGAATTAAAATGGGTAGCGTTTAAGCAACAGTTTTTTACTGCCGCAATAATAAACCAAGGGAAATTCGCAACCGGTACAAACATGAAAATTAAACCATTCGGACAGAATGAAAATTTTATAACCAATTTAGACATTAACTACGTTAAAGGTGCCAGCGCAAATCTTTACCTCGCTGACCCTCTTGCAAAAGGTTCCTTTAACCTTAAATACTACTTTGGCCCCAACGATTACCTGACCATGAAAAAATATGATATGGACCTAGAGGACATTATTCCTATGGGTTGGACGGTTTTTTCATACATCAACAAGTGGTTGGTTGTTCCTGTATTTTACCTCTTCAGAAACACAGATTTTAACTACGGCTGGGTAATTTTGATTTTGACTTTTGTTATTAAAGGGTTATTGTTACCTATAGGTTACATGACTTTCAAGTCTTCCGCAAAAATGAAAGTTTTGAAACCTGAGACAGATAAAATCAATGAGAAATTTGGCGCTGATGGAGACCCGATGAAAAAACAGCAAGAAACAATGGCACTTTATAATAGAGCCGGCGTCTCACCATTCAGTGGATGTTTACCATTGGTATTTCAAATGTTCGTGTTAATTGCATTATTTAATTACTTTCCTGCCGCCTTTGAATTGAGGCAAAAAACATTCTTGTGGGCCGATGATTTGTCGACCTATGATTCAATTTTTGATTTCGGATTTAATATCCCGCTCTACGGAGGGCACGTGAGTTTATTTGCATTACTCATGTTTGCTTCTACCTTGGGGTTTACTTTTTATCAGCAAAAAATGTTTCCTAATCAGCAGACCAACATGCCCGGAATGAAATTCATGATGTATGCTATGCCTTTTCTTTTTCTTGGATTCATGAACAGTTACAGCGCAGGATTGAGCTGGTATTACTTTGTGGCAAACATCATAAATATTTTGCAAAATATCTTATTGAAATTCTTTATAAAGGATGAAGCACTGAGAGCTGAAGTAGACAAGAATTTAAAAAATCCGAATAAGAAGAAAAAAGGTTTTGCCGCAAGACTGGAAGAGATGGCTAAACAGCGTCAGCAATTATCAAACCGCAAATAAAAAAACAGAATTTTATAATTGCAAGCAATCAAAATAAAGGTGTGTATGGTTACATTCGCTTATCTATCACATTTCTATTAACATCATTTTTTTTATTAGGGTTTTCAGATAAAAATGTAAGAGGTGTAATTGTTCAGGGTTTCACAGCAAAATCAGGTAACAAGTATAAATTTTACATGTTAGGTAATAATCATATTAATTTCAGTGTAAATAGACCATCAAAGCAGGACGAGAATATCCAACTTTGTATTGCTGCAGCATTTACTAAAGATCAACAGGTTGATGGAATTCACGCGGTAAACGGCCGAATATTTAATGATAATAAAATAAACCACAGTGTAGGAGGAGCTCTAGTAATTTCAAATGGAAAAGTGAGATTTATCAACACCAAAAAAGGTAAAATTTTCAGCGGAGCATATGTGAAAAAGTTGAGTAAATCAAAGTCCTCTTTTTTTCAGCAATTGTACGTTATTGTAAACGGAAAGCCCGAGGTTTCTAAAAGCAAAAAAGTGTTTCAGTGCAGAGGAATTGCAAGATTAAAAACCGGTGAGATCTGCATTGCAGAGAGTGAAAAAGCAATAACACTACAAACTTTTGCAAATGATCTTGGCGAAAAAGTACAGGAGTTGATTTATACAGATATGGGATCATGGGATGAAGGATGGTATAAAGATGAAAAAGGAAATAGCCACAAAATGGGAAGCATTTTCTTTGATACAGACAAACAAACCAACTGGATATATTTTTCAAAAAAATAGCAATGACAGCTTCACAAACTCACAGCCACACTACAAAAATACAAGTCAGGTTCAAAGATATAGACCAACAAGGACATGTTAACAACGCAAATCATCTGACCTATGCTGAAACTTCAAGAGTAAATTACTTTCAGCAAATTTTAGGCAAAGATGTTGACTGGGACGAGACAGGATTATTGCTGGCAAGAACAGAAATAGATTATCTTGAACCCATTTTTTTTGAAGATGAAATAGAAGTAACATGTGCTGTTTCAGCCATAGGCAACAAAAGCTTTGACATGGAAAATGTAATTCTAAAAATTACTGCAGAAGAGAAAAAAGTTTGTGCAAAAGTTAAAAGTGTGTTTGTTTGCTTTAATTATAATACAAAATCCAGTACTATGGTACCTGAGATTTGGAAGCATAAATTCATTGAATTTGAAAAAAATATAGATATAAAATGAAAGCTCAGAAAAATGATGAATTCAGGTTGGTTGTAACAACTATACCCGGTCTTGAACAGACCCTTGCCAACGAGCTTTTAAAAATGGGAGGAAAAGATGTACAACAACACACAAGATCTGTTTCATGTGTTGGCGACCTTGGTTTTATGTATAAAATCAACTTCAATTTGCGAACAGGTCTAAGGGTATTGAAACCAATTAAAAAGTTTATCGCCTCAAACGATAAGCAACTTTACAATGAAATAAAAAAAATTGACTGGGCGCAATACCTTGAAAAGAACGGTAATTTATGGATTGACTCAACCCTTAATTCCGAAAATTTTAATCATAGTCAATACATTTCACAAGTTGCAAAAGATGGAATAGCAGACCAGTTCAGGTCAAATACCGGAATTCGTCCAAGCGTAAGTAAGGAGAGACCCGACATAAGATTAAATCTGCACATTTTTAAGGATGAGGTAACATTATCTTTGGACAGTAGCGGAGAATCATTGCACAAGAGAGGATACAGAAATGGAACCAACCTCGCGCCCCTTAACGAAGTTCTTGCGGCAGGCATGATACTACTGAGCGGATGGGAAAAACACATTCAGTTCATCGATCCGATGTGCGGAAGTGGTACCATTCCAATAGAAGCCGCGCTCATCTCTGCAAATATTCCTCCGGGTTATTATAGAGATAATTTTGGTTTTATGAGTTGGAAGGATTTTGATGAGGAATTATGGAAGTTAATAAGTGAAAAATCAATTGAAAAAATCAAAGACACTGATACTGAAATTTTGGCCAGCGATATTTCAAAAAATGTTTTAAAAAAAGCTAAAGAAAACGCCGGCAACGCAAACGTTGAAGACATAATAAAATTTTCTGGTTTATCATTTTTCGATATTATTCCAACTAAGCAAAGAGGATTGATCATGATAAATCCTCCGTATGGTGAAAGAATGGAAATGGATGATATCCCTAAGTTGTACAAAGAAATTGGAGATAAGCTCAAAAAAGATTTCAATGGATATTCTTGTTGGATAATCACATCAAATCTTGAGGCAATAAAAAGCATTGGCTTACATCACAGCAGAAAGATCACACTCTTCAACGGAGCATTAGAATGCAAATTTCTGAAATACGAAATGTATCAAGGAACTAAAAAACAAAAGAATATTGCCTAGTTTTAATTATTTTCCTTTGGTTTGTTTGGCGTATGCCGCAAAAACATCTCTGCTTCTGATGTAACCTATTGTACGATTGTCTTCTTCTGTAACTGCAACCTTATCGACATCAAATTTCATTATAATATTCAAAACCTTTCCAAGACTATCACTTTTTTTGACTGAAGGAACTTCTAAATCTGTGATATTCATTGCAGTATTTTTTTCAGGGGTTTTTTCTGAGTCTTTAAGATTAACTTTTCTAAGTGACAATGAACCTACATACTGAAGTTTTTCATCTACCACAATAAAATCGCTGGAGTGATAATAATTTGCAATTTCTTTAAGATCTGAAAAAGAGGTGTTCTTGTTTACAAGTGCCAGTAATCTAAATTCTGGAAAATAATCTTTAATGATAATTTGTTCAATAACATCTCTTTTCATATCCCATAAATGAGCAGGACTGGAAAATCTATCATCTACCTGGTTTTTATAAAAAGAAATTTGTCTTGATAAAATAAAAGTGAATATTGAAACAATGATGACAGGCGGAAGCAATGCATAACTTCCGGTCATTTCACAAATCATGATAATTCCTGCGAGAGGAGCGTTTGCTACACCGGCATAAAAAGCACCCATTCCGACCACCATGTAGGTAACAACTTTTACATCCGGATTATTAAGTGAGTATTTTGCAATTATTCCAACACCTGCACCAAGCATTGCACCAATAAAAAGTGAAGGACCAAAGATACCCGCACTTCCTCCGCTACCAATTGTTAGTGTAGTCGCGACGATCTTTAAAAGTGCAACAATTAAAAGAGCAAGCAATGTGTATATAATTCCTTCTTTTAAAAAAAAATCAGGCAAATTACCATTGATTACTTTCTGTAAATAGTTGTGGCCCGTTCCGCTGATTTCAAAAAAGAACAACGCAATAATTCCGGTAAATAATCCGCCAAGGGCAGGCTTCAGCCATGAAGGTATCTTAACGCTACTCATGAATTTACTTGCATCATTAAAACCTTTAATGAAAAGAAATCCGAATAAATAACATAAGACACCTAAGAGAAGATAAAATACAATTTCAGAGTAATGGAAAGTTTCTTTTTCGGAAATTGCAAGCAATGGCTCACTACCTGCATAAGCAATATAAACCAGATATGCGGTTACAGAGGAAATAAAACAAGGAATCAGCGCATCACTTTCAATATCTTTCTTATAAACCATTTCAACGGCTGTTAAAGCTCCGCCTAGTGGGGTTTTAAATGCCGCACCCAAACCTGCAGCTGTTCCGCTTAACAAAAGTGTTCTGCGACCTCTTGGACCAGCACCGGCAATATTGGCAATTGCCACTCCAACACCGGCACCTATCTGTGATATCGGACCTTCTTTTCCACCGCTACCACCTGATGACAATGTGAAAATTGTAGCCAATGATTTAAAAAAAGGAACTTTTGTATTAATCTTACCTTCCTTATTATGAAAAGCATTAATCATTTCGTCAGTACCGGTACCCTCGGCCTCTCTGCAAAAAAAATAAATAATCAGTCCGCAAACTAATCCCCCGGATGATGGCAGAAACACTACAAGAAAAGATTGAATTGGGAATTGGCTAATAAAGTTAAATTTTTCCTGCATGGACTTTCCCTGTGAAATATCATAATTATGAAGCCCACTAATCCATTCCTCCGAAAGATTGAGGAGAATAGAAAATATCATTGCTATGAGTCCGGAGACGATAC
Source organism: Bacteroidota bacterium (assembly GCA_046302135.1). Taxonomy (GTDB): domain Bacteria; phylum Bacteroidota; class Bacteroidia; order B-17B0; family Aurantibacillaceae; genus AM-1111. The sequence continues at coordinate 86,282 of JBKCIQ010000094.1, forward strand.
CGGTTAGTACTGCATAAAAAAAAACGTGCGTTTCCTTTTTAATTCTAAATTTTTCCGGTAATAGCATTTGTCTGATCGATAATTAATTCAGATTCAATTACGGTCGGTGAATTTTACCTATCCTCCTCATCATAATTGCTATTGAATTCATCCTGACCATATTCATCGTTTTCATCAGATTCTTCATTTTCTTCCTGATATTCATTATCATCTTGCTCCTCAGCATTTCCAATTACTCCTCTTGCTTCTTCTTCATCAAGTATTTCTTCAGTTCCATTATCAGCATTTTTATAAGCATCGTCATCATTTTCCATAGCTTGTAATAATGCGGCCATTCCCGCCTCTTTGGATAGGGGCTCATCACCCTTTTGACCGCCGGCAGGTTTGTATTGCTTGGGAGCAACACCAACAGACTTGATGCATGTAGGAAAATTTCCTTTTTCCTCTTTTGTTATTTTCAACAATTCAATATTCAATGTCCAGGTTACAGTCTTATCATATACATAAACAAATCTCTGATGTGGATCTTCAACACATGATGCTATTTTGGTTTTTTCCATATGCCTAACACCCTCCTCAAGATCATCCTTTAGCAAAGTAATTTCTGTTCCTTTTCTCCAGTAAGCATCACTTATAAAGAAAGATGCTGCATGTTTATTGTCAAAATTTATTGCATGCTGAATTGCCTCATGCAATTCTTTAAACGTTTGAGTAGATTTTATTTCAATGTCACGATAAATCTCATCGTAATCTTCAAACTGAACCCTAAAACGGTAAACTGCCATAATGATTTCTTAAAGGACTTTAAAAATAGACAATTGAGATTAATGCAACAACATTTTCGTAAATAATCATTTAGTAGGTTGATAAAATTCGAAATACAGGTGATAAAAAAATCCCTGCCATTTTTTGGTGACAGGGATTAATTTAATTGTATTAGGAAATTACTCTGCTAGAATAATAACATGGTTATTTAATACCTCAACTACTCCACCATTGATCTCAAAATACTGAACCTTACCTGAGTTATCGGTAACTTTTATTTTTCCTTTTTTAAGTGAAGAAATCAAGGGAGCATGACGCTTTAAAATACCAAGTCGGCCGTTGGCATCTGGCACAACAACAGATTTGGCTTCTCCTTCAAATAATTTTTTATCGGGTTTGATTATTTCTAGATTCATGCCCTAAATTATTTTGCTTCAGCCAATAACTTTTTACCTTTTTCAATTGCGTCTTCAATTGTACCAACTAAGTTGAAAGCTGCTTCAGGATATTCATCAACTTCACCATCCATGATCATGTTGAATCCTTTTATGGTATCTTCTATGGATACAAACACACCTTCTAATCCTGTAAACTGTTCTGCAACATGGAATGGCTGAGACAAGAAACGTTGTACACGACGAGCTCTGTGAACAACAAGCTTATCCTCTTCGCTCAATTCATCCATACCCAAAATGGCAATGATGTCCTGAAGTTCTTTGTAACGCTGAAGTATTTGTTTAACGCGCTGTGCAGTATTGTAATGCGAATCACCCAAAACTGTTGGGCTCAAGATTCTTGAAGTAGAGTCTAGTGGATCAACTGCCGGGTAAATTCCCAACTCTGCAATTTTTCTACTCAATACAGTAGTTGCATCCAAGTGAGCAAATGTAGTAGCAGGAGCCGGATCGGTTAAGTCATCAGCAGGTACATAAACCGCCTGCACCGAAGTAATTGAACCTTTTTTAGTTGAAGTAATTCTTTCTTGCATTAATCCCATTTCAGTTGCTAGTGTAGGTTGATATCCTACCGCTGAAGGCATACGACCCAAAAGCGCAGAAACTTCTGACCCTGCTTGAGTAAAACGGAAAATATTATCGATAAAGAAAAGAATATCACGTCCCTGACCTGAACCATCTCCATCGCGGAAATATTCTGCCATTGTCAATCCTGAAAGGGCAACACGTGCACGAGCCCCCGGAGGTTCATTCATCTGACCAAACACAAGCGTTGCCTGAGATTTTGCCAATTCTGTTTTATCAACTTTGGTCAGATCCCAACCTCCACTTTCCATACTATGCTTAAATTCTTCGCCGTATTTTATTACACCTGACTCAATCATTTCACGAAGCAAATCGTTCCCTTCACGGGTACGCTCACCAACACCTGCAAAAACCGAAAGACCAGCATAGCCTTTTGCGATGTTGTTAATCAACTCCATAATCAAAACAGTTTTACCTACACCGGCACCACCAAACAATCCAATCTTACCACCTTTTGCGTAAGGCTCAAGAAGGTCAATTACTTTGATACCTGTAAACAAAACTTCGGTTGCAGTAGATAAGTCTTCGAACTTCGGAGGCATCCTGTGTATACTGTATCCTCCCTCATTTGAAACGGAATCAATTCCGTCAATCGCTTCACCCACAACATTAAATAATCTTCCCTTTACTTTATCACCGATAGGCATTTTAATTGGACTACCGGTTGCAACTACTTCCATTCCACGAGTAAGTCCATCAGTAGAGTCCATCGCAATAGCTCTGATGGTGTCCTGGCCAATGTGCTGCTGACACTCAAGAATTATTTTTTGACCTCCGCCTTTTACAATTTCAAGAGCGTCTAAGATGTTAGGAAGCTTGCCTCCCTGTAGATCAAATGAAATATCAACTACAGGTCCAATTACCTGTGAAACTTTTCCGGTCTGTTTTGACATGAGAATGATTTTTTTACGGGCGCAAAGATAAGTGATTTTAATTGTAAAACGAAGTAGAATTTTAGCTTGTGAATTCTTTGTTGGAAATTAAATTAAAATAAAGATTTCCAAAGTTTTTATAATAATTAAGCACATTTAAAATTATTTATAACACTGATAATCTGTGTCTTAAAATTATTTTTATTACATAAGATTAAAATACATAAGTTATTTATGTATCTTTGCTGCCATAATTGCATTATTTAAAAACAACATGTACTCATCAGAATTAGTAAAAGGTAATTTAAAAACCATAGTATTAAAACTTTTGGAACAAGAAGGTAAAATGTATGGCTATGAAATCACCCAGAAAGTGAAATTATTATCGGGAGAAAAAATCATGATAACTGAGGGCGCACTGTACCCCACACTTCATGCGTTGGAATCTGAAGGCGCAGTAACAACTGAAACAGAATTTATTGGAAAGCGTGTGAGAAAATATTATTCACTCACAAAAGCAGGAAAAAACATGATGCAAGTGCGAGTAAATGAGTTCAGAGATTTTATGAATACCATGATGCTTGTTCTAGATTTAAAACCGTCTTCCTGAACATGTACGAGTTAAATGAAAACCAGGTACGTTTCATTGAGGAAGATCTTTTAAGGCGAGGGATCGAAATGAATTCTCTGAGGGAGGGAATCCTTGATCACGTTTGTTGCATGATTGAAAATGAAATGAAGGATCAGGATGATTTCATGTTATTTTACGAATCCACAATAAAAAAATTCTACAAAAAAGAACTATCGGAAATAGAAAGAGAAACAAAAATGTTATTAACCTATAAAAATTACTACACTATGAAAAAAACGATGAAAATATCAGGATTAATCAGCAGTATTGGATTTATCCTTGGTGGACTATTGAAGTTTTTACACCTACCGGGCGCTTCCGTAATGTTAATATTTGGTTTTGGAAGTTTTGCGTTATTTTTTCTTCCAATGATGATATTACTGAAATTCAATGAGCAAAAAAATTATCTAAACAAGGTCACAATGCTGTTAGGTTTAGTAGCCGGAAGTGGATCGGTTCTCGGAACACTATTTAAAATAATGCATTGGCCATATGCAAATATTATGATGAATTCTTCGTTTGTGATTTTTATCTCCTTATTCATTCCTATTTATTTTTTCTCAGGAATTAGAGATAAAGAAAAAAAGTTAAACGTTATTGTAAACACGGTACTTTTCATCAGTGTAGCAGGAATACTTTTCTCGATGTATAATTTAACAGGAAGCAGGAATTTTAATGCGTCAAATATTCAGGCAGATCAGTTTTTACTAAAAAATCTTGATTTAATAAAGGATAAAAAAACCATTCGAGTAGACTCTTCTAAAGATGAAAAGAAATTAGCAATTGAAAATGCGATCAAACTTACTGATTATGTGATTGAGCAAATTAGAATACAAAGTGGTGATAGCGGAAAACCGGCCAGCTTTGAAGATATAAGCTTAAATAACAGTTTTGAAGTTTCGGGCAATGTATTGTTTCATATGCCCGCTGAAGAAAAAGACGCATATATTTATCAATTAAGAGCTGCATACAACAAAGTGGACAATTATATTCCCGAAAGATCAAATAAGATAATAAGGGACGATCTTCTTAATACAAACGGAGAAAATGAAAAGTGGGAAAATATTTTTTTCAGAAACAACACAGTTTCAATTAGCGTAAGAAAACTAAACCTCATAAAATTGAAACTAGAACTTATGATTTTGAACTGAAGTTACATAGTTATTCATCAAACATACCCGGTCTTTTCTTGCGGGTTCTTTCTACGGACTCATTCATTCTCCAATCTTCGATCTTCTTTTGATTACCGCTCAATAAAATATCCGGAACTTTCCATCCTTTATATTCTGCAGGTCTTGTGTAGACCGGTGGGGAAACTAAATTATCCTGGAACGAATCAAACAATGCGGACATTTCATCGTTTAAGACACCGGGTATTAATCTGACTATACTGTCACATAAAACGCAAGCGGCTAACTCTCCACCGCTAAGTACATAATTTCCAATAGATATTTCACGCGTTATAAAATGTTCTCTTACCCTTTCATCAACACCTTTGTAGTGCCCACATAAAATTATAATGTTGCCAAGAGTAGATAGCTGATTGGAAATTCTTTGCTCTAACAACTCACCATCAGGGCTCATATAAATTACTTCATCATAATTACGTTGAGCCTTTAGCATGCTGATGGCCTTGTCAATTGGTTCAATCATCATCACCATGCCTGCACCACCACCAAACTGATAATCATCTACAGATTTATAATTATCACCTGTAAAATCTCTAAGATTTACGAAATTTATTTCTACAATTTTTTTTTCTTGTGCACGTCTTACAATTGAATGCTGTAGTGGAGAATAAAGTAATTCCGGAAGTACGGAAATAATATCAATTCGCATTAAAATTTAAAGGCTATTTAATGACATTTACATGTCCGATGAAACTTCGTTTCTTATTTTCGCTATCTGTTATCTTTATCTGCCAAACGTACGTATCTATCTGAACAATTTCTGAACCAGTGTTGTTCATCTTTCCGTTCCAGCCCTCGTTAATATCGGTACCTCTGTAAACTAAATTACCCCAACGATCGAAAATATTCATTTCAAATGAAAGCAGGTTGGTGCCAACAGCATAAAAAATTTCATTTTTTCCGTCTCCGTTGGGGGTAAAAGTATTAGGAACATAGAGTGTCCAGTCAGGTTTTAAAATTACCGAGCTACAACTTGTATCACTACACCCGATTGCATTTTCAATACTCATACAAACCTGATAAGTACCTGGATCAAGGTATTCGTGACACGGATCCTCTTCGGTAGAGAAATTTCCATCTCCAAAATTCCAATTAATAGTATTGGAAACACCATTTGTAGAGTTATTTGTAAAGCAGAGAGAGAAATTGCCTAATTCTAACTGAGTGGTGGAAAGAAACAAAGCAGAAGGATTCGGAAGAACAATAATGGCAACAGTTTGGGTATCGGCACAAAAACCATTTGAACCTGCAACCGTATATGTGGTAGACGAATTAGGTGATTGTGATAGTGAGGCGCTCGTACTACCGCCTGGAAACCATATATAACTTACTGCACCGGAAGCGGTAACGGTTCCTAATTCACCGGGACAAATTGTATCATTTGCAGAAACTGTAATATTAAAAGCAGGATAAACATTCACAGTTACCGTTGCATTTGCAGGAGGACAAGCACCTGAAGTTGAAACAGTAACAGTATAATTTGTAGTGGCGGTTGGTGATGCAACAGGATTAAAAATATTACTTGCAGATAATCCCGTAGGAGGAGACCATGAATAAATTGAACCTCCACCTGCTGTTAACTGAACAGATTGACCAAGACAAATGTTGGAATTTGGACTTATAGTAGGATTAATTTGTGTAATTACAAATACGGTAACTGTATCAGTTTGAAAACATCCATTGTTACCCACAGTTACTGTGTATTGCGTAGTAACGGTTGGTGATGCAGTTGGATTAGCAATTGCATTACTGCTTAAACCCGTTGCGGGCGTCCAACTAAACGATGTTCCTCCACTCGCATTTAGTCCAACATTACCTCCTGTACAAATACTTACAGTCTGACCTGCATCAGCATTAGGAGCCGGGTTTATTGTAACCAAAGTTATTGCATTACAAACCGCACCTCCAGGCATATTAATGGTCACTGTGTAATTACCACTCATATTGGTTGTAGTATTTGGTATTGAAGGATTTTGAACATTTGAAGAAAACGAATTAGGTCCTGCCCAAGAATAACTTACTGCACCTGCAGTACTACATGTAAGATTCAATGTTTGTCCTTCACAAATCGGACCATTACTCGATGCTGAAGTTGTACAGGTTGCACAGGAAGGCGGAGCTTGGAATGTTGAATTGTTATTACAGAATGACGCTCCACTAAAAGTTGCTGTAACTGTACAGGAACTTCCGCTTGACGGTAGTCCTGTAAGAGTATATGTAAGAGGACTAGTAAAAGGAGCATTAAATGTCTGAGTTCCTCCACATGAGCTTGATACTGTCAATGTTCCTCCGCTAGGTTGATTTGTGAATGAAACGGAACCGGAAACATCAAAAGTGTTTGTTGACGGATCACATGGAGAAGGATTTGAAGAAACTGAAGTAATTGCACATAAACAAGATGCCGGCGCAGTATAATTTGCAGAATTGGTACAGGATGCACTACTAAAAGTAGCTGTAACCGTGCAAGGCTGACCTGTTGAGGGTATGGAAGCAATTGTGTATGATAAAGGGCTTGTAAAAGGAGGATTGAATACCTGGCTACCTCCACAAGAACTGCTGACTGTTAAAATACCTGAGCTTGGTGGATTAGAAAAAGTAACTGTTCCGGTTAGATCATATGTATTAAAGGTAGGGTTGCATGCTCCAGGAGTCGCTGTAACGGCTGAAATTGCACAAGGAACTACGTTGCAGGGTTGCGGTGAAGCAATTACAACAGAATAAGTACATAAAGGATCAGCTGAATAGCTTGCAGTAACCGTACAATTTCCTCCTGTGGCAGAAATGTTGGATAGTGTGTAGTTTGTTGAAGTTGCGAAAGGCGGATTGAGCGTAGTGGTGCCACCGCAACTGGAAGTAATAGTTAAGGTGCCCGAATTCGGAGGTGCGTAAGTCGAAATTGACCCAGTAACGTTGAACGTATTGGTGGCGGTTTGGCATGGCCCTGGTGTGGCTGTCATACCAGTTATATTACATAGAATGTTGCAGTTGGTAGAACCGGCCCCCCCCTGTCCGGTGTTAGTTTGGTTGAAAACAATATTAGTGGCATTACCTCCAAAGTTTGTAATACAAACAATGTAATATTGGCCGGTAACTGCATTAGGTATCGTACATGTTTCTACGGCCTGAGCATCGTATGAACAATCCACCATGTTACCTGATGGGTAATTAGCAAATGGGTCTGTATTGTTTAGGCAACCGGGACTGCAATTTGAAGTAAGCTGAGCAGTACATGGAGCTGTTGGAGATGAAAAAGGTCCCCAACATACAAAGTCTATATCATCACCGGAGTTGGCCCCACCTATACTCATTGTAATGCTACCTGACGAACCAATTTGAAGGTAATACCATACAGGGTTCGGTTGGGTTGTAAGACAACCATAATCGGGACCAGATTGAGCGGTTTGACCAACAGGAGCCGGAAAATTGTACGTAGTTCCGGTACAAAAGGGACTTGCAGTATTACAATTGTTCTGAGCTTTAGTTGCAATTGCAACTAAGATTAAAACAGAGTACAGAATGATTTTTTTCATGCTGTAAAAGTGAAATTTTATCAAATTTATAAATAATTATCTTTAATGCAAGATTTTAACATAAAAATCAGAATGTTGTAAAGAAAAAAATCTGAAAAATTCAAAACCAAAAAATCAAATTCATGAAGTATTGTATTTCCGTGATTTTTAATTGTTTCTTGATTTTATTAGTTAGCTCATGCGCCAAGAGCCAAGAAGAAAACAAAAAAATTTTCCAAAGACTTGATTATTTGTGCATGGATAGTAAACTAAGAAAAATAATTGAAGTTGATAAAGACTTTGTAAGATTGAGGAGCTTCGATAATCAAAAGAATTCACTGCCCGAATTAACTATTTTCAATAATGAAATTCCACATTTTTTAGCACTAACTAAAATTCTTACACCTGATTCAATTGAAAAAATACTGATAAAAAAAGGTAATAGAAATATTTTCCCCGAGGTGAAAATAAAAAAATCGGATTCAACAAAGAAAATAGGATTAAAAGGAAAGAGAATTGCAATTGATGCCGGTCATTTTGCAGGAAATATGTCTACCGCTAAAATTGAACAGAAATTTCTGGAATTTAAAATTAAAAATTCGGCTGGTGATTCTGTATCAATTAGAATTGCCGAAGGCGTTTTAACCTGGCAAACCGCATACATTTTAAAATCTGCATTGGAAAAAGAAGGTGCAATTGTAATGATGACACGAGATTCAATTGACGCGACCTCGTTTGGCATAAGCTATTCAGAATGGTTTAAAACATATAAAGGCAGAATACTCGACAGTTTAAAAAATAATCAAGTTATTTCACAAGCAGAGCACAAGAAGCTTTCAAAATGCAACAGCAAAAAATTTTTCTGGGACTAATTTAGAGACTATGAGTTGGCTAATCGAGTAAAAAAAATCAACGCCTTTCAGCCTGACCTAACCATTATTATTCATTACAACGTTGATGAAAAAAATACAGACTGGAAAAAAACCACAGACAAAAATTTTTCCATGTGTTTTATTGGTGGAGGAATGAGTATGGAAAATTTTGAAAAGCCTGGACATAAAATTAATTTTTTACGACTACTCTTATCTGATGACCTAGATAATTCTGAAAGAATTTCAAAACTTACAGTTAATGAGTTTTCCAAAAACCTCAATATTAAAATAGCGCAGAGCCAAAATGCCGATTATTTGAAAGAGAAATGCGTGATAACCAATTCACCCGGGGTATTTTGCAGAAATCTTGCTTTGTGCAGAGGTGTAAATTCACCATTGGTATACGGAGAGTGTTTATATCAAGATAATTCAGAAGAGTGCATCAAACTGATGCAAACAGATAAAATTTTTTCCAACATTAAAACAAGTCAAAGAGTAAAAACAGTTGCTGATTGTTATTTTAATGCAGCAAAAAAGTATTTTCAGGAATAGATCTAAAATCCACTCAAAATTAATTTTCTTAATTTTTCCAATGCTGTAATGGCAGTAATGTGAATATTCCTTCCCCTATCATGAGAAAACACAAATCGTTCTGCAACAACATCGTTTTTATTTGCCCATGCAATCCAAACGGTTCCTACCGGTTTTTCTTTTGTACCTCCTGATGGGCCTGCAATACCACTTACGGCAATTGAGTAATCAACATTAAATTTAATAATAGTAGATTTTGCCATTTGTTTAACGCAATCCTCACTTACCGCACCTGAACTGGAGAAAACTTCACCGTGAACACCTAGTAGTTGTTGTTTAAATTCATTTTGATATGGAACAATACAGCCATTGAAATAGGCAGACGAGCCCGGAATTGAGGTAATAAGATGAGCCATATATCCGCCTGTACAACTTTCAGCAAGTGCGATTTTCTTGCCATTATTTCTTAGTGCTTCGCCCAACAATTCCTGAATTAAAGGTTGCTTTTCTCCATACTCTTCAATAGCCACGAAATATTCAGTGATAAGGGGCAGCAGCTGATCCCTTTTCTTAATAACCTTTTCTTTTACATCAGAAAAATTTTCTCCATATCCACTGAGGCGCAAACGAACAATTCCCGGGGCAGGCAAATAAGCCAATTTAATTCCTTCTACTGAAAGTGAATTTTCCCAATCTTCTAATATTTCAGCAAGGTAGCTTTCACCTATTCCTTGGGTATGAACAGTCATGTGAAAAATTGCTGGAAGTTTATACTCAGCTTTTATTTTAGGTATAATGTAATTTTCAACCATTGCCATGGCCTCATATGGAACTCCAGGAATACTAACAAATATCTTCCCGTTTTTATTAAACCACATACCCGGCGCTGTTCCATTAAAATTTCTTATTACATCACAATTTTCCGGAACTTCTGCCTGTTTCTTATTAATATCAGTGAGAACTCTACCCTTTCTTGCAAATATTTCAACTACATCACTGAGTACTGTTTCGTTGAGAATTAGTTTTGATTGAAAAAAATCACAAAGCGTTTTTTTTGTAATGTCATCTTTTGTTGGTCCCAAACCTCCTGTTATGATAATTAAATCAGATCGAACATCAGCAGCATGAAGCGCTTCTAAAATAGCCGTTTCATCATCAGGTAATACAGAACTATAAGCAACTTTTACGCCCGATAAATTTAATCGCTCCGCTATTCTGGCAGCGTTTGTATTGATTACCTGACCTATCAGCAATTCATCGCCTATACAAATTATCTCTGCGTTCATGATTTAAATAATTTTTAAAAACAATTTAAGGGTAAAGATAAAAAATGATATTATCTTTGATTCATATAACTCAAACACATGAAAAGAAATTTTATACTACTATCAGCATCTCTAGCTTTAACTATACTTATTGTGTCTTGCGGATCAACTGCCTCCGGCATTTTAAGTACCGTTAACAATACGTTAAATAATTCAACCGGAGGTAAAACAAACCAGGTTCCAGGATTAACTAACGATGAAATCATTTCCGGGCTAAAAGAAGCCTTGAGTGTTGGCGCCAATAACGCAGGAAGTATGTCTAGTAAGTTAGATGGTTTCTATAAAAACACCGAATTGTTTATACCATTCCCACAAGAAGCGATTAAGGTTAAAAATAAATTAAAAGACATAGGTTTTGAGGGCAAGATCAACGAGTTCGAGATGAGCCTTAACCGTGCGGCTGAAAAAGCTTGCGAACAAGCTGCGCCAATATTTGTGAATGCAGTAAAAAATATGACCGTACAAGACGCTATGGGAATTCTAAAAGGAGGAGATACTGCAGCCACAAGCTTTTTAAGAAAAACTACTTCAAATGATTTAAAATCGAAATTCAGACCGGTTGTGAAAGATGCTATAGAAAAAGTTCAGGTTACAAAATATTGGGAACCACTTATTACGAAATATAACCAGGTAACTATGCTAACCGGAGGAGAGAAAGTAAACCCTGATCTGAATGAATATGTTACAGAACGTGCAGTTCATGGAGTTTTTAAACTTGTTGCCTCGGAGGAGAAAAAAATCCGTAAAGATCCTGTAGCAAGGGTCACTGACATTCTTAAAAAAGTTTTCGGAAGTAAAGAGGCGCAAGGAAACTGATTTTTAAACGTGCCTTTAGATTTTAAACATTTAGTTGATAAATTAAAAACGGTACTTTCTCAACAACTTCCCGGCTCAAAGGCACATGAAGAACTTATACCTAAGGGTAGGAAACTTTTATCTCCTAAATCAGGAAGAAATCAAGAAATAAAATTAGGTTCCGTTGCTATAATTTTATACATAAAGCATGATGATGTACATTTTATTTTAATTGAACGAACAAAATACGATGGAGTTCACAGTGGCCAAATAGCATTACCCGGTGGTAAAACAGACCCTGAAGACAAAGATAACTTTGACACTGCGATTAGAGAAACAGCAGAAGAAATAGGAATTCAATTAAAACACGAAAATGTTTTAGGATCATTAACCCCGCTCTTTATCCCACCAAGTAATTTTCTGGTAAGCCCCATTGTTTTTTATCTTGAAGAAATTCCATTTTTTATACAAAATAAAAAGGAGGTTGCTAAAATTATCGAATATCCTTTGACTAAATTTTTACACGAAAAAATATACGAAGGAGAATTTTATTCATCTTCTAATAATCAATCCACTTTGGCTCCCTACTTTAGCATTGATGAAAATAAAATGTGGGGTGCAACCGCAATGATTCTTAACGAACTTAGGTGGATTATTAGAGAACTAAAGTGAACGTAGTTTCACTACAAGAAAAAGTAGAGACATAACCGCAAAAATAGAAAACAGGACCCATAAAACGCCCTTATAATTTTTTTTATTTACACCGCTGTCCTTCATATAAGCCCAAATTAAGAGCGAGGTGAAAGAAACAATAAAAAAAGCAATAAAAACAATGCGGCCTGTAGTAAACATATTTTTACAAAAATATTAAAATTGAATAAACCCAACTAACTAAGATTACAGTTAGTTTATAAATATTCACATTTGTATGCTAACTTTGTTTTTATATGAAGGCGTTTGCATTTTTGCTTTCCATTTTATGGTCCTTTTTTGTATACACTCAAAAAATCAAAACAGGTTTTGAGGCATTAGCTGAATTTGATTACTTTAAGGCAAAGAAAATTTTTTATAAAAATCTAAAAAAAAATACGACACTTTCATCTTATGGTCTTTCAATAATTTATTTAAGAAAAGACAATCCATTTCACAACTTCGATAGTGCCTATTTATATGCTACTAAAAGTCATTTTTCATTTAAAATTTCAGATGATAATTTGAAAAATGATTACTTGAAATATGGAATCAATGAATCAGTAATTAAAAAACAATGCGACAGCGTGTTTAAAAATTCATACGAATACTATTCAAAAAAATACGAGCAGAATGATACATACAACGATAGCATAATCAATAAATTTATCAGTTGGCACTATTATTCGCCTTATAGAGAAAGTGCCATAAAAAAAAGGGATGAGGTTTTAATCTCCTCTACAAGAAACCATCATACCAGCGAAAATTACAAAGAATTTATTTCTAACTGGCCCGAATCCTATTCGCTTGCTGACGCATATTACCTCCTTGACAAGGCAATTTACGAGGAGAATACCAGCCTTGGAACAACTATCGGTTACCAGAATTTCATCAAAAATTTTCCGAATAATAGGTTTGTTATTTCAGGACAAAATGAGATTTTCAAAATACATAAAAAAAATAGGGATAAAGAAGGTCTTATCAATTTTATCAAGTCATATGCAGGAAACGAAAATTGTAACGAGGCATGGAAACTTTTTTTCTCACTAACTGTAAAAGAATACAACTCAGACAACCTTGCAGAGTTTGTACTTGACTATCCGGAATTTCCTTTCAAAAAAACCATTATTCAGGAAATTGAGCTTTTTAAAAAACCACTTTTAAAAATTAAAAAAGAAGAAATGTTTGGTTTTATTGATACTACCGGTAACATTATTATTCCTGCAAAATTTGAAGAGCTTGGTGATTTTTCTGAAGGGCTCTGCGTAGCCTCCGAAAGTGAAAAATATGGTTTTATTGACAAAAACGGCAACTGGATTATAGAAGCAATTTATGACGAGGCTGAAAGTTTTATTGAGGGAGTAAGCATTGTCAAGTTGAAAAATAAATTTTTTTTAATTGACAGAAATGGTAGTAAAATTTCTGAAGAATTCGAACAGATTAATTCATTTAGTGAAGGACTTGCAATTGCTAAACAAAGTAATAAATACGGAGCAATTAACAAACTTGGTAATATAGTCATTCCTTTTAATTACGAAAAAATAGGAGATTTCAAGAATGAACACGCCTGGTTTCAATCTGAAGGAAAATTTGGAATTTTAGACAATAAAAACTTTGAAACTATACGAAATGAATTCGACTGGATTGAAGATTTCTCGGAAAATATAAGAGCTAAAAAAAACAATGGATATGGAGTCATAAATAAAACCGGAAATACAATTATTGCTTTTGAATATGAAAGAATAGACAAGCACAATTCAGGAATTTTTATTCTCGTTAAAAACAACAAATATGGATTTGCAGATAAAAAGGGCTGTCTTTATACAGCAATAGAATTTGATTTTGACAACAAACTTGAATCTAATGAGTTATTTTCGATAATAGACCAGAAAAAGCAAAGTATATATTTTAAACTAATAAAGGACGAGGAGCAGGCTTTGATGAATCAAAACGGGAAGTTGCTGTGCGATTTCGGAGATTATGAAGAAATTTATCCGCCATCTTCAGGACTGATAAGAGTATTCTCTGATGATGTATATCACTACTTAGATTTAAAGCTTAAATCTGCTTTCAGTTCAAAGTTTGAAGACGCTGAAGATTTTGTAGAAGGGACAGCAATTGTAAAAAAGAAAGGAAAATGGATGATCATTGATAAATCTGGAAATATTTTATTCGATCAAAATTGTGAATCCATTGAAAGGCCGGAAAATGAAATGTACAACACAGAATTTTTTATTATTAAAAACAAAACTGGATATGGGGTCTTAAATAAAAAAATGAATTATCTGATATTATCTGAAAATGAAGAGATCGATTTCAGCAATGAAGGTTATATTACGATGTTTAAAGATGGAAAAAGAAATTTTTATGACATTAAAAAAAATAAATTCATATACGAAAAATAATTTTCAACATTAATGATTATTCTAAAATGAAAAAATTTCTCTCACTTTTATCGTTCATGTTAACGTTGTACTTTTTTGCTCAAACGCCTAAAGACAGTTCAATTAAAATGCATTTGGTATGTGCGCATTTTAGTGGCCAGATTCCCGGTGGTGATTTAAATAATAGATTTGGAGAAAACCTGGGCGCCGGTATATCGTACTTTTTTAAAACAGAAAAAAACTATATTTTCGGAATTGACCCGCATTACTTTTACGGCAATAAAATAAAAGAAGATGTACTTGCGCCGCTTAAAACAGCTGAAGGGACGATCACCAATACTGATGGAAACTTTGGAGAAATAAGATTAAACGAAAGAGGTTTGGTTGCCTGCTTAACAGGAGGTAAAATTTTACCAAAAATTTTTGGAAAAAAGATTTCACCTAATCCAAATTCAGGACTTATTGTGATGGCGGGATCGGGCTACATGTTACATTATATAAACATACTGAACGAAGAAAGAAATGTACCTCAGGTTAGTGGAGACTACAAAAAAGGATATGATCGTCTAACGGGAGGTCTATGCTTTAAGGAATTTTTAGGTTACATATATCTAAGCAATAATCGTTTATTCAATTTCTACTGCGGATTTGAATTCTATCAGGGATTTACAAGAAGCATGAGATCGTATGATTACGACCTAATGAAAAGCGATAATAATCTTAGAATAGACCTACTAAGCAGTTTTAGGATCGGATGGACATTACCCATCTACAAACGTAAGGAATCCGATAATTTGTTTACATATTAAATTGAAAAATAAGTAAATCTCTATCTTAAATAATGATCTTGTATTCAATAGGAATAGCCGTATATCAGATTTTGGTCAGATTGTTTTCTTTATGGAATAGGAAAGCAAAAAAAATGATAGAAGGAAGAGCAAATATTTTTTCAGAACTAGAGGTTTTCAAATCAAAGAATATTAACAATAAAATCATATGGTTCCATGCGGCATCTCTTGGTGAGTTTGAACAAGGAAGACCATTAATTGAAGTAATTAAAAATCAGTATCAAGATTATAAAATCTTATTGTCATTCTTTTCTCCCAGTGGATATGAGATGAGAAAAAATTATCCTTTCGCAGATCATATATGTTACCTCCCTTTCGACACCAAAAAAAATGCTGAAAAATTTGTTAGTATACTAAATCCTGATGTTGTTGTTTTTATTAAGTACGAGTTCTGGCTAAGATTAATTAACGAATTGAAGAAAAAAAATATTCCCGTTTATCTGATTTCAGCTGTTTTTCATAAAAATCAACCATTCTTTAAATGGTATGGAACCATTTTCA
This sequence comes from Bacteroidota bacterium, assembly GCA_046302135.1. Classification (GTDB taxonomy): domain Bacteria; phylum Bacteroidota; class Bacteroidia; order B-17B0; family Aurantibacillaceae; genus AM-1111. Next base: position 102,235 of record JBKCIQ010000094.1, read on the forward strand.
GGTCTTCACTCCCAAATTATGAAAAGATCTTCTTACAAGACGATAGCTCGGCAAAATTATTATCAAATTTAAATTTGAAAAATTTTTCTGTGACAGGAGACAGCAGATTTGATCGAGTTATCGAAATCGCACAAGAAAAATTTTCCGATGAAAAAATACGTGCCTTTTGTGAAAATAAAAGTTTAATTATTGGTGGCAGTACTTACGATGAGGAGGAAAATATGCTGGCAGAATTTTTTGTAAAAAATAAATCAAAGTTCCCTGAAATAAGATTAATTATTGCTCCGCACGAATTGAATGAGAGTTCTATAAACAGAATAGAAAAAACGCTAAAAAAAAATAATCTATCCTACAGCAGATATACAGAAAATAAAATATCAAATACAGATGTAATCATTTTAGATACCATGGGTATGCTTTCCGGGGTTTATCGTTTCGGGAGCATTGCTGTAATTGGTGGTGGGTTTAATGATGGAATTCACAGCACCATTGAGGCATCTGTTTACGGATTACCAGTTCTTTTCGGTCCAAATCATTTAAAATTTAAAGAAGCGAAAGAAATGATTGAACTCGGTGCAGCCTTTTCTTTTGAGAATTCAAATCAACTCAATCTACATTTAAATCAGCTGTTATTCGATAAAAGTTGTTACCAAAATGCTTCATTAAGTGCGGCGAACTATATCAAAGAAAATTCAGGCGCAACGAAAAAAATATTGGGAGAGATGAAATTAATCTTATGAAATTGCCGGTAAAACTTTGGCCTTGCATTCGCCAAAACCAACTCTGATACCATTTTTCTCACACCAACCCTTAATAATAACTGTATCCGAATCATTAATGAATTTTCGTTCAGAACCATCGACCATTGTGATTGGCTTTGTTCCTCTCCATGTTAATTCAAGCATGCTTCCAAATTCATTTGGCTCGGGACCTGAAATTGTTCCTGAAGCCATTAAGTCACCTACATTTACATTACATCCGTTTACGGTGTGATGCGCCAATTGTTGTTCCATAGTCCAATACATGTATTTGTAATTACTGGAACAAACACGGGTTGCCTCAGATTTTTCAGGTTTTATAAAAACTTCAAGATTGATATCAAGATTTCTGTTGCCTTTATATTTCAAATAAGGCAAAACTTCAGGATCCTGATTATATCCAGTAGTTCTAAATGGTTCTAGTGCCTCAAGCGTAACTACCCACGGCGAAATGGTAGATGCAAAATTTTTTGCTAGAAATGGTCCAAGTGGAACATATTCCCAAGTTTGAATATCTCTAGCACTCCAGTCGTTAAACAGCATCATACCAAAAATAAAATCATCTGCAACCTCCGTTGTGATACTTTCACCCATTTCTGTCTTACGGCCTATCACAAAAGCTGTCTCCAGTTCAAAATCTAAAAGCTTACATGCACCAAATATTGGCATGTCTGAGTCTGCAGGTTTCATTTGTCCTTTTGGCCTGTGAAATGTATGGCCCGATACAACAATTGAACTTGCTCTTCCATGATATCCAACCGGAAGATGTTTCCAATTTGGAAGTAAAGCATTCTGAGGATCACGGAACATTTTACCGACATTGGTTGCATGATCTATGCTTGAATAAAAATCGGTGTAATCTCCAATCTGAATTGGCAGTAACATTTCAACTTCGGATGCTTCCTTAAAAACAGATGCACAATCTAACTTTTTGCTGTGCAGTTTTGAATTTCCCTCACTCAATAAATCTATTAAACAATTACGAACGGAATTAGTTTTATGCTTACCCAAAGCAATAAAACCATTGAGGTATTTCTCTGAAAATACTTCCTTATCGATATCTAAATCTGAAAAATATCCTAAGGTAGCAAGAACGTAAAGATCAATTATCTTATCGCCTATAATACTGCATAAATGATGTAGTGTTGAACCATCCTTGTATACACCGAAAGGGATGTTATAAATCGAGAAGTCAGAATTTTCACTTACTTCAATCCAGGATTTTAATTTATGTGTTTCCATCTTTAAAAATTGAAATTCAAATTTACATCAATCATCTTAATCTTTAACTTTGAAAAAATAAAATTATGTGGGAAACTAAGGATAATGCATTTTACAGAGAGTTTTGTTTTAAAGATTTCAAAGAGGCATTTGAATTCATGAAAAAAGTTGCTGTAATTTGTGAAGAGGCAAATCACCACCCCTACTGGTGGAACAACTACAATAGGATTGGAATAAAATTATGTACACATGATTTGGGTAACCGGATTACTAAACTCGATTACGAATTAGCAGAAAAAATTAATAAGCTGTTATAGGATGAAGTTCAAGATAAAAAATATTTTTTTATTGCATTTTGTATTTTTTTTGAATCCCTATCACGGACAAGTATGGAAAGAAAGATTAAATAATGAAATTATAACTCTTGTGAAGGATCCCGTACTGAAACACGGGAATGTGGGTATTTGCGTTTTGAATGCAGAAACAGGCAAAACACTTTATGAATACAACTCACAAAAAATGATGACTCCGGCAAGTACATTAAAAACACTCACCACCGGAGCCGCATTAGGCATTTTAGGAAAAAATTATAGATATGAAACCAAAATTTTTACAACCGGAGAATTAAACCAGAACACCGGTGTTTTAAATGGAAATATTTTAGTTGAAGGGAGTGGAGATCCTAGCCTTGGATCGGAATATTTTGAAAAAAATAAAGACACAATTACTAACGTTGAACGGGAAATATTTAAAGCATTATCAGAAAAAGGAATCAAAAAAATTCTAGGTAAAATATTAATCAACAATTCATGTTTTGATAATCAGGTACCTGATGACTGGATTTGGTCAGATCTAGGAAACTACTATGGTGCACCTCCCAATGGCTTATCATTCAGAGACAATAAATTTTATGCTTACTTCTCGAGCGCTGAGACAGGAAAAAAAACTATTCTAAGAAAAATAAAACCTGATTTATTAGAATTAGACTTCGTGAATGAAGTTTTTTCTGAAAAAGATGGCGAGGAGTTAGTAATTTTCAGAGGAGAAAATGAGGGCCAAAGAATTGCAAAAGGCACTATACCACCAAACCAAAAAAATTACGAGGCTGAAGGAAGTATTCCAAATCCTGAAATATTTTTTAAAAATTGCTTAGCAGATTATTTCGAAAAAAAGGGAATTATTATAGAAAACAACATTCTGGATACTTCCAGCGGAAAAAATCTAATTTTTACATATTATTCTCCTGAACTTGAAAAAATTGTTTATTGGTGTAATTTGAAGAGCAATAACCATTATGCCGAAACAATTTTAAGGACAATTGCTTACTATAAAACGGGAAAAGGCACGCTTACCGGTGGAATAAAGTACATAAAAGAATTCTGGAAAGCTCAGGGTGTTGATGTTGATGGACTCGTTATGAACGACGGAAGTGGACTTTCCAGATCAAATTGCATAACCCCACAAATTGAAGCACAGGTACTTCATAAAATTTATACAAACCCCGGCATTTACAATTGCTTCAGTGCATCATTACCGGTTGCAGGTAAAAGTGGCACTCTAACAGGACTTGGTAAAGGCACATGTCTGGAAGGGAATTTAAAAGCTAAAAGTGGTTATATTAAAAGAGTGCGATCATACTGCGGTTATTTAAAAACTAAAGGCGGTGAATCAATTTGCTTTTCGATAATATGCAACAACTTTATTTGCAAACCATCAGAGATGAAAAAGAAAATTGAAGGCGTACTCGAAGAATTTTGCAAATAGAAATTTGTTCTTCTATCTTTAAACTTTGATTCAAATGATTAAATTTGGTTTAGTTTTTATAAATGAAAATGCTAAATAACCCTAAGCGCGTTATATTTTTACTGTTCCTAATTGTGAGCCTATATATATCAGCTCAACACAAACCATTTTACAGCAAAATTTTAGAGGGTAACAAATTGTTACTTGAAGAAAACTACCTGAAGGCAATTGATGAGTATAAAAAGGCATATAAATTTGATTCTTCCAATTGCTATCTAAATTACAAACTTGGGATTTGCTATCTGCATCACCCGAAAGAAAAAAAGATGGCAGAAATGTTTTTACTTAAAGCGATAAAATCTATTTCAATTGAAACTGAAGATAATAATCCTGAGAGTAGGCTAGCACCACCGATGGCTCTTTTTTATTACGCTACATCTCTCCATTTAGACTACAAGTTTGAAGAAGCTATTAAGAATTTTGAGGATTACAGGAAATATGTACCTGCTAAATTTAAAGAGGAAACAGAACTCATTGATTACAATATTCAATTGTGTAAAAATGCAATTCTCAGATTACAAAACCCAACTCCATCAAAAATAATGAATATTAGAGATAGCATCAATAATCTTTTTTCTCAGAATTCCCCTGCAATAAATCCTAAAACCAAACAAATTTATTTTTCGGTCTCCTCACCAGAGGTTCTCGGTTCCTACGGCGGAAATTTAAACAGAAAAGGGAAACACTACTCGGATATTTTTTTTTCACACCAACATAACGACTCAACCTGGTCAAAAGCACTCCCCTTGAGAGGTTTTGTTAACTCTAAATTACACGAAAATAGTCCGGCTTTTACCAATGAAGGAAATGAGTTGATGTTTTCGAGAGGAGACGATGAACTCCTGGATCTTTATTTATCTTCAGCGGATAGTTTAGATTGGAGAATAGCCACTGCTCTGGAGCCAAGTTTGAATTCTAAATATGAAGAGAAAAGTCCTTTTTTAAGCAAGGATGGAGGTATACTATTTTTTAGCAGCAACCGTAAAGGTGGCTTTGGAGGATTTGATATTTATAGAAGTAAAAAACTACCAAATGGGAAATGGGGAATTCCGGAAAATTTAGGCCCTAAAATAAATTCAAAATACGATGAAGATAGCCCATTTCCACACCTGGAAAGTCACGAGTTTTTTTTCAGTTCGAAGGGACATTCCAGTATGGGTGGATATGATATTTTTAACATCAGTCTAGATTCAAATTTGAATCCATCAGGAGATCCTGTGGCTCTTGCCTATCCTATTAACTCAGTTGGAGATGATATGTTTTACTCTATATCTCCTGATGAAAAATTTTCATTCTTCTCTTCCGACAGGCAAACAGAGACCAGCCAGGGAGATTTCGACATTTACTCCATTAATTTAATTACAGGGAAAGATTCAACAAGACCGGAAAAGCGAATGGTAATTTACACTGGACATATACTTGTTACTCAAAACGAGGAAATGCATGCAAAAATTTCAATTAACGTGACCTATAAAAAAAACAAGGAGCTGTACGGAAGCTATAAACCACAGCGTAATGGTAATTTCATTTCAGCACTTAAACCCGGAAATGCATTTGTTTTTTCGTACTTGTTAGGAGGGAAAGAGTTCTTTATGGAAGAATTGGAAATTCCAGACTCAACCACAATGTTTGAAATAGAGAGAAAAGATACTATTAAGCCGGTCATCAAACAGGAACCAGTTGTTGTAATTGACAACAATAAAGAACACATGAAAAAACCGGTAACTCTAAGCTTGACAGTAATAGATCTCAAGAATTTTCAACCTGAGCCAAACGCTAGAATTGTGCTAAAAGAGGATAGTCCAAATGGTAAAGAATATGAATTTTATACAGATTCCAAAGGCATAGCAGATTCAATAATTCTTCCATCAGGAAATTATTACAAGTTGCAAGCCTCCTTCAGGGAATTCATTGGAGAAGAAGAAATAATAAGTACCAAAAACATTAAAGACAACGCCTTATCCAAAATACTTTATGTTTTTACATCTACAGAAACTTATAATCCGGACTCACTTATTCATGGAAAGTTTATTCATTATTTTGAATTCAATATTACTGCAATTGAACACTTTCACAGCTATCAACAATTTCTAGATTCAATTGACGCAACTATAAACCGTTATGGAGAAATTACAATTGCAGTTAAAGCTTGTGCATCTCACCTACCTACTAATTTTAAAGGAGGTTTACAGGCTTTATCTAAAAAAAGAGCAACCGATTTTGAAAAAAAATTAATTCAGCACCTAATAGATATTAAAAAAGACCCTAAAAAAATCAAGTTTGAATTGAAGTTTGCAGTTGAGGGTCCTGAATTTACAAAGGACTACAGAAAAAAATTAAGGGAATATGAGAAGCATCAATATGTTGAGGCATACATAAAGCCCAATAAAAAAAAGCAAATTAAATAATTTTTTAATTTTCTTCTCTAATGAATAAATTGAATGTGAATTTTTAAAGTAATTAAAGTATTTTTGTAATATAGAAAAATTAAATGGCACAGTTTGAACTTACGATGCCCAAAATGGGTGAAAGCGTTGCTGAGGCAACAATTATTAAATGGTTAAAAAATGAAGGAGAACCTGTAAAAATGGACGAACCCGTTTTGGAAATTGCGACTGACAAAGTTGATTCTGAAATTCCATCGCCGTTTGAGGGCACATTGATAAAAAAACTTTTTAAAGAAGGAGACGTTATTCAGGTAGGTGCAGTTATTGCTATAATAGGAAGCGCATCTTCTGACACTCAAAATAATGTTATAGTTTCAACTCCTTCAACAGTTGCTCAAAAAGTAACTGAAGAATCGGATTCAAAATTGAAACAAGGGCCAGAAACAAAATTAACTGAATCCTTTTCTGATAACTCTAAAGAAAGATTTTATTCGCCTCTTGTAAAAAATATTGCTAAACAGGAAGGAATAAGCGTTCAAGAATTAAATAATATTTCAGGTACCGGAAAAGACGGAAGAGTTACCAAATCTGACATACTTGCCTACATACCCAATAAGTCCAAAGGAACGGAGGTTAAGATTTCCTCGGAAAATTCAAATAATATTAAACAAACCCCAGCGGTATCAAGTAACACCTCTGAACAAGTTAGCCAGTCGATATCTTTAAGTGGCAACGATGAGATAATTGAAATGGACAGAATGAGAAAACTAATTGCGGACCATATGGTCATGAGCAAAAAAGTATCTCCACATGTTACTTCCTTTGTAGAGGCTGATGTTACCAATCTCGTGTTGTGGCGTGATAAAGTAAAATCCTCTTTTGAGAAAAAAGAAGGTGAGAAGATCACATTTACTCCATGTTTTATTGAGGCTTGTGTAAAAGCGATAAAAGATTTTCCTATGATCAACGTTTCAATTGAGGGTACATCTATAATTAAAAAGAGAAACATAAATATCGGAATGGCTGCGGCACTTCCTAGCGGAAATCTAATTGTTCCTGTAATTAAAAATGCAGATGAAAGAAATTTATTGGGCTTAACAAAATCGGTTAACGCCTTAACGCAAAAAGCAAGAACAAACAAACTCGCACCAGATGATATTCAAGGCGGTACCTTTACGATTTCAAATGTTGGTTCTTTTGGAAATGTAATGGGTACACCAATAATTAATCAGCCGCAGGTTGCAATACTTGCTGTTGGTAGCATTAAAAAGAAGCCATCAGTAATAGAAACTCCTCAAGGGGATACCATAGGAATTAGACACATGATGTTTTTGTCGCTGTCATATGATCACAGATGGGTAGATGGAATGCTAGGCGGAAGCTTCCTTAGAAGAATAGCTGATTACCTGGAGCAATGGGATATAAACAGAACAATTTGAAATGTTGTCGATAAATTATTTGCTGAATTCAACAAATAAGTGCAATTTTTTGAACAAAAGGAAAAAAGTTTTTAATGACTTTTTTCCTTTTGACAAAGTAGTGCAATCTTTAGATTGTCTATGTCAAAAAATTACAAACAACTCAGTTTAGAGCAAAGGTATCAAATCGAAGCATTACTTAAAGCCGGTATGAGCCAAAAATCCATTGCTACACAACTCAATGTTCATCCCTCCAC
>JBKCIQ010000095.1:0-2785 GCA_046302135.1 Bacteroidota bacterium
AATTTCAATTAAGTCGACTGCACCTAAAATAATATCATCTTCTTTATCATTAATTTTTTTACTTCTTGCTATTTTGACATTTATTTTTTTTTGAATTTTTTTTAATTCTTTCTCTAACCGTTTTCTTGTGTAGATTTCTAAAACTCTATTTGAATGTGCAGACAATTCAACAACTTGAATACTATTATTTTTGTTTTGCTTTATCTCATATTCTTTTAGAAAATTTAAAGCCCAACTATGAATGGCTTTTTTTAACTCTACAGAACAATTTATACTTTCAAAAAAAGCGAAATGCTTTTCAGCAGACTCCAACAGAGATTTTGCTTTTAATTTTTTGTCTGAATAACCCCAACCATCCTTTACATTACCTGAAATTATTTCTTTTTTCCAAAATTTATAACATTTATTTTTTGTTATTATCTTATAAATTCTCGACATCTTTTAAAAAATAAATTTCAGACCTCTATATTTTCAAGTAAATAGAATTTTAAGAACAATTGCATTTCTATTAACAGCAGAAATTTTTAATGTGCTCTGACCAAGTATTGGAATTTTTAAATTGTGCATTAATAAAATAACGATCAATTCATTTTAAAGTAAAGATATCAAATCAATGTTAAACTTAACACCCGCGGAAAAACAAAGGGGACTCCGTTTTTTATACGAAATCCCCTTTTTGGTGCGCCCACCTGGGCTCGAACCAGGGACCCTCAGATTATGAGTCTGATGCTCTAACCGGCTGAGCTATAGGCGCCGGTAAATTTTGGATTGCAAAAATAGGATTTCATTCAATATCTGCCAAGAAATAAATTCAACTTATCTTTACATCATTACTTCAAATTCAAATGAAAAAGCTAAAAAACTATATAAATGGCGAATTGAAAGCCCCAGTTTGCGGTAATTATCTGGATAATTATGACCCTTCGCGTGGCGCTGTATATTCACTAATACCCGACAGCGACGAGCAAGATGTTGAGTTGGCCGTAGCTGCCGCTAAAAATGCTTTTAAAGAATGGAGCATCACACCTAAAGAAAAACGTTCTCAGATCTTAATTAAAATATCTCAACTAATTGAAAAAAATCTTGATGTATTAGCAAGAGCCGAAAGTCTTGACAACGGCAAAACCCTTCAGTTAGCCAAAACAGTTGACATACCACGAGCCGCCGCCAACTTTAATTTTTACGGAACCGGCATTTTACATTACGCATCACACGCTCACTCCATGGAGAACTCTGCCATAAACTACACTCTTAGACAGCCTGTCGGAGTAGTAGGATGTATTTCTCCATGGAATTTACCGCTGTACCTTTTCTCATGGAAGATTGCCCCTGCATTAGCAGCAGGCTGCACCGTTGTGGCAAAACCCAGTGAAATCACTCCCATGACGGCTTATTTATTATCAGAAATTTGTATAGAAGCCGGTCTTCCTCCTGGAGTTTTAAATATTGTTCACGGATTAGGCTCTAAAGCAGGCAACGCAATTGTCAGTAACAAGGATATAAAAGCCATATCTTTTACTGGTGGCACTAAAACAGGTGCACATATCGCATCAATAGCGGCTCCTCAGTTTAAAAAACTTTCTTTGGAGCTCGGAGGAAAAAATCCGAATATAATTTTTGCAGATTGTGATTATGAGAAAATGATGCAAACCACCTTACACTCTTCTTTTGCTAATCAAGGACAAATTTGTTTGTGTGGCTCGAGGATATTTGTTGAAAAATCAATCTATGAGAAATTTAAAAATGATTTTGTTGAGAGAGTTAAAAACTTGAGCGTGGGAAATCCTGCAGACGACAAAACAAAGATTGGTGCAGTAGTATCTCAATCCCACATGGAAAAAATACTTTCTTATGTCGAACTGGCAAAACAGGAAGGTGGAAAAGTTTTGTGTGGAGGAAAAAGAAAAATATTGGAAGGAGAATTTGCAAACGGATACTACCTTGAACCGACAATAATTGAAGGTCTTTCTTATGATTGTCGCACCAATCAAGAAGAAATTTTCGGGCCTGTGGTAACCCTAACCCCTTTTGAAACTGAAGAAGAAGTTTTAGAATGGGCAAATAGTGTTATATATGGTTTATCAAGCACATTATGGACCCAAAATTTAACACGAGCTCACCGTATGGCGGATAATATTCATGCGGGAATTGTTTGGATTAATTGTTGGCTGTTAAGAGATCTAAGAACTCCTTTTGGAGGCGTTAAATCGAGCGGTGTTGGCAGAGAAGGAGGATTCGAAGCCTTTGATTTTTTTACAGAGCCTAAAAATGTTTGCATTAAGCTTTAAGTATATTAAAGCCATAAAAAAACCCGAAGCTCATTACTTCGGGTTTTTTTAAAGTTCATGTGAAATTTAATTCAACTGAAATGTGTATGTCTGCCCGTTAACAGTAATGGTTGCAATATTATCACATGTTCCATTACCAAAATCAATTACTCTAAGGGGTTTGTCAGCAGGCTGATGATTGATTGTTCCTTGCACAAAATACCTTTTACAAATTGGATTGGTCACATCAAATTTTCTTACCAAGGCATTGGTAATTGTACTGGTGTAGGTGTTTCCATTAGCCTTAGTACCTGAAGCCGAACCATTAATGTGATAAATATCATCATCCCACATAAACGTAGTGTCCCCACTAACCCAATCTCTTGTTCTATTGCAGCTCCAGGTTATTGTACCCGCTCCATTAGCTTTTACAATGGTTCCATTCACAACAATAGAATGACGCATAAAATAGCCTGCTCCACTTCCTTGATTTGTTATTGTTTTTGTTCCTTGAATGG
>JBKCIQ010000096.1:0-1918 GCA_046302135.1 Bacteroidota bacterium
TGCAAATAAAATCTTTAGATGCCTATACAATAAAGCTATGCTACATGGTTGGTTTAACAATCTTTGTTCTATTGGTTGGATTCTTTTTAATAATGAAGTCGCTTGGCTTGCATGAGATAATATCATTGCACTATTTCAATGGAGTGTTTTTGCTTCTTGGACTTTTCTTTGCGTTATCCAGTATTTCTAAAAAAAATGAATCAAATAAAATTGAATATTTTAATGGGATTAAAACCGGAATGCGCATGACATTGATTGCGATTATTCCATTTGCCATTTTTATTGGATTATATTTGAAAATCGACACCTCATTCATGACTTTTCTTTATCACAATTCAGTATTCGGACATTATTTAACACCATTTGTAGCAGGGGTAGTTATTGCTGTAGAAGGAATAGTTTCCGGATTTCTTCTAACATTTATTCTAATGCCCTATTTTAAGGAATCCTAGAAAATTAAGAAATGGATGATTTATCGCATCTATCACATCATCTTACTGTTGTATTGTTCTAGCAATTATGATATAATTAATTCAATATCACAAGAAGAAATTTAAATTGAAATTAATTCTACCGCATGTGTTGCAAATTGCGAAAACTACCCTACTAAATATTGGAGGGAACATATTTTTACCGCAATATAAAATTTAATGCAAATTGATCATATAACTATAAATTGCTCTTAATACAATGTGTAGATTTATGTTATTTTTATTTAATGATTTTCAGCGATTTTATATCCCTTTTTTACCCTGAAAAATGTGTTGCTTGCAACAAGAATCTTTTTTTACACGAAAAGGAAATTTGTAACGCTTGTTTTGTTGCCATTCCCAAAACAGATTATTTTAACCATCGAGGGAACAAGGTTGAGCAAATATTTTGGGGAAGAGTTCCATTAATTGCCGCTGCGTCGTTTTGGTTTTTTCATAAAAAATCAAGGGTGCAAAGCATTCTCCATAATTTAAAATACAAGGGAAGAAAAGAAGCGGGTGTTATTGCAGGAGAATGGTTCGGCAAACAACTAAAAAACGAAACTGTTTTTTCAAGCTGTAACTTAATTATTCCAGTTCCGTTGCACAATAAAAAACTTAATCAACGCGGTTATAATCAAAGTGAATGCATTGCTTTAGGGCTTTCAAAGTCAATGTCAATACCAGTTAACACAAGGCTTCTTATCAGGCCGGAGTATACCTCAAGCCAAACCAAAGAATCTAAGTTTTCAAGATGGGAGAATGTGGAAAATCTGTTTGCGTGTACTGATTTAAATTTTTTAAAGAACAAACATGTCTTGTTGGTTGATGATGTAATTACCACCGGTGCAACTTTAGAATCATGCTGTGTAGTATTACAAAAAGCAGAAGGTATTAAAATTAGTATAGCTTCTCTCGCATATGCTGAATGATTTTCTTAAACTTTAGTAAATTTGAAAAAACATTGGAATGAAAATAACTCTCAAAAGAATCGATGATGATTTTGCCTTTGAAACTGAGAATGAGAAGGGGAATAAAATAACACTAGATAATTCAGCAGGAGAAGTTCAAAAAGGATTCACCCCCATGGAGCTTTTACTTGCCGGAGTTGGGGGTTGCAGTGCAATAGATATCGTCCATATTTTAAAAAAACAGCGACAGGAAATTGAATCTTTCTTTATTGAGGTTGATGGAGAGAAAGAAAAAGTTGAGGGGTATTCGGTTTGGAGAAATATTAATATCCATTACCACATTAAAGGAAAAGTAGATTACGAAAAAGCATTACGCGCGGCGGAACTATCTCATCAAAAATACTGTTCTGTGAGTAAAGCATTGAGTCATGACTCGAATATCACATTCAGTGTTACAGTTACCAACTCCTGAATCAGATATACAAGAATTAGTTATTACTAGTCTCGAAATTATTAATCTTTAGGGTCATTAATCTT
>JBKCIQ010000097.1:0-6428 GCA_046302135.1 Bacteroidota bacterium
TGTAGTTAAAAACCTCGCCAGTCGAATCAATGCTAATTATTTTAAACACATCAGCAAAACCAATAAGCGAGTTGAGATATTTTCATCGGAGAGTGAGGCAAGAGAATGGATCAATAAAATGAGACGATTATAAATTCTGCCTATTCTTTTCATATTATCAAAAAAATAAAATAACAAGGTGGCTTCGACACTTTTCGTGTTGCGTTTTACTCAACACTCAGGCTCAGCCACCTAAATCTCAATTGCTTACTTTGCTTGTTGCAGTAACACAAACGCTAATTTATCAACCAACATTAAAAGGACCGGCCTTATAAAATTCGATTTTTCTTGAAGATAAAAATGCTTATTATAGTTCGATACATTATACCCTTTATTTATCAGGAAAGTTTAAAGTAGTGTAATGAAGCAAGCTCTGACCGAATGGGAAGAGATCGGCTTCATGGCAGCATTTTTTGATGAGAGAAAAATTCCGAGGAAACGAGGAAAGAATTTTACAAAGCCTAGATTTTTTGGTTCTTTTTGATCATGCAAAAAGAACGAAAAGAACTTTTATCAAGAAAAATAATGAACTTATTTTAATTCTTTTGTAGCAGGGGCTGAGCAACGAAGTGTGTCGAAGCCCCCGTGATAAATCCCTCACTTCAATTTCTTCTTCAATAAATTCAATTGCTCATTCATTTTCAAAACTGTTGAAGCAAGTTTGTCGGGCGTCATCTGTTCATCGGGCATTTCCTTTGACATGTATTGCACAAACTTCCAAACTTCTTTTACTTCATTCGCTTTCACTTCATACGGCTCATATAATGTATTGAGAGATTTCAGCAACAAAGTTTTTTCATCTTTCAACTTATTCTCTACCATCTTAAAAACTATTCCATCATCCTCCGTAACCACTATACATGGCGTTCCATCCTTAACTTCTTTCCAGTTCTGAATAAACTCAGCAATTACAAACGCACCGTGCGGAATCGGATGCATAGAATCTCCTTCCAACTGAAAAGCACGGTATTTTCTTTCGGGTGACAAATAAGGCAATTGAAAAACAGGCAATGTAGAAATAAACTCCGGATCGCTGTAACCATTGGTGTACCCCGCTCTCGCCCTCATGTTCACCAGCTCCACATTCTCCCGATTATTACTGTTAACCGTGGTAGTCAATACGCGCAACTTGGTTCCGCGCATGTAATCATCAAAACCTTTTTCTAACTCGTACAACTTGAATTCTGAAAGTGCGCTGAGATCTACTTTTATCAGTGTGTCGATATTCATTTTGAAATAGGAAGAGACGGCCACCAAGGTCTCCAAAGGAGGATTTACCGCTATACCGTTTTCATAACTGTTGTATTTGGCGCGCTTAATATCGAGGGCAATCGCCACTTCTTCCTGCGTGCGTTTTTTTCTATTGCGAAGCAAACGAATGTTTCCAGAAAAATAATGCATGATAACTATATTATTAAAACAAAGATAATTTTATTATCATTAAAAACCAAAGGAAAAAATTAAAATTCACTAAATCAGCTCGATGAAATAATTGTTCAAATAAAAATTTCTAAAAGTCATTTTTTATTGATATCATAGTTATTATTTTCTTGTTAATAAAATTATCATATAAAGATTTGCGTGAGTTTACTTGGAGATCCTGATAAAAAGAATACAGTAGTCCACATTGACCTGGATGCATTTTTTGTTTCCGTATCCAGACTGGAAAACTCTGCACTCGTAGGAAAACCTGTAATTGTAGGCGGTGGAGAGAGGGGTGTAGTAGCGGCTTGCAGTTACGAAGCCCGCGCCTTTGGTATTCATTCTGCAATGTCCATGAAACTTGCACTTCGACTTTGTCCCGAAGTAGTTGTGGTGCGCGGAGATTATGAGCGTTATAGTTACTACTCACATTTAATCACCGACATCATAAAAGAAAATGCACCCACATATGAAAAAGCCTCGATTGATGAATTTTATTTGGACATCAGTGGCATGGATCGATTTTTCGGTTGTTACAAATGGGCAAAGGAATTGAGAGAGAAAATTATGCGCGAAACCAACCTCCCCATTTCATTTGGATTGAGCGCCAACAAAACGGTTTCTAAAATTGCCACAGGAGAAGCAAAACCCAACAACCATAAAGAGGTGGAACACGGAGGAGAAAAAATATTTCTTGCTCCTTTATCCGTAAACAAAATTCCTATGGTGGGAGAGCAAACGTATCAGTTGCTTCGGAGAATGGGAATAGAAAAAATTCTCACCCTGCAACAGATGCCTCCCGAATTGCTTGTGCGAATACTGGGAGAAAACGGAAAAGTCATCTGGAAAAAAGCGAATGGCATTGACAACACACCCGTTGAACCTTACAACGAACGTAAGTCCATCAGCACAGAAGATACCTTTGAAAAAGACACCATTGATACTGTTTTTCTGAAGAATAGGCTCACAGCCATGACTGAAAAACTCGCTTTTCAGTTGCGCAATGAAAACAAACTAACGGCCTGCGTAACGGTTAAACTGCGTTACACCAATTTCGATACGCATACATTGCAGTGCCGTATCCCCTACACTTCTCACGACCATTTGCTAATTGAAAGGGTGAAGGAATTGTTTGATAAACTTTACAATCGCAGAATGTTGGTGCGACTCATTGGTGTGCGTTTTTCTCATCTGGTTGGCGGAGGACATCAGATCAATCTATTCGAAGATTCCCAAGAAATGATTCAGTTGTATCAGGCCATGGATAAAATACGAAAACGATACGGTGATGATGCAGTACAAAGGGCTGTCAGCAGTGAGTTTCAATCACGCAAATTCAATCCTTTCGGTAAAAATAAAAAATAGTTTCGTGTAACGTATGTATCTGAATTGCCATTCCTACTTTTCATTCCGTTACGGAACACTCAGCATAGAACGCCTGCTCGATGAGGCAATACGTTGCAACATCAGCAAACTTGCCCTAACGGATATCAATAACACTTCAGGAATACTAGACTTCATTTCACAGTGTGATAAAAGAGGAATAAACCCTATTGCAGGAATAGATTTCAGGAACGGGACTCAACAGCAATTTATTGGCATCGCGAAAAATGAAGAAGGATTTTTTGAACTCAACCATTTGCTTACCCAGTGTCTCGCCGGGGGAGAAAAAGCCTTGGTGCCTAAATATGCACCGGAATTAAATAATGCGTTCGTCATCTACCCTCTGCATAATATTCCGGAAAAACTGAGGGAGAATGAATTCATAGGTGTGAGACTCAGTCAGATTCATCAGGTACTTTTTTCTCCACTACGAAATAGAAAAGAAAAACTGCTACTGCTCGCCCCGGTAACTTTCCGAAATGGAAACTGCATGAACAGCGGCGCTTCATTGCACAAAAGAGATTTCAATATTCATCGATTACTTCAGGCAGTAGACAAAAACACCTTACTCACTAAGATTAATCCTGAAGACTTATCAAATCAAGATGAAGTGATGATTCCGGAAAACGAAATGGAAAAATCATGCGCGCTCCTTCCGGAAATTCTGACGAATGCCAAAAAAATGATTGAACAATGTAGTATCCATCTTCCAAGAGGTGTAAACAGAAATAAAAAATTCTTCACAGGAAATGCAAACGATGATTATGAATTGTTGCACGATGAAGCTTACCGCGGACTGGAATATCGCTACGGAGACGCCTCTTATAAGGTAGTAGAACGAATGAAAAAAGAATTGGAAGATGTGCGGAGGTTAGGTTATACTGCATATTTTCTCATCAGTTGGGATATTGTACGTTATGCAAGGAATCGCGGTTTTTTTTATGTGGGAAGAGGAAGCGGTGCCAATAGTATACTTGCCTATTGCCTTCAGATCACAGATGTGGATCCGATTGACCTAGATTTGTATTTTGAAAGATTCATCAATCCTTATCGCACCAGTCCTCCGGATTTTGATCTCGATTTTTCTTGGAAGGAACGTGATGAAATCATCGAATACATTTTCAAAAAACATGGTAAAGAACACACCGCACTGTTGGCTACATACAGCACCTTTCAATTCAACGCGGTGGTGCGGGAGTTAGGAAAAGTTTTTGGCTTACCTAAGCAGGAAATAGATGAGCTCGCACAAAACGGAATTCATACTGCAAACGACAATGCCATAACGCGCGCAATTGTAAACTACAGCAAACACATTCACGAATTTCCGAATCACTTGAGCATTCACGCAGGCGGCATTCTCATCTCGGAAAAACCCATGAACTATTATACTGCTTTGTCTATGCCACCAAAAGGTTTTCCACTTACGCAATTCAGTATGCTCGAGGCCGAAGATTTCGGTTTATACAAATTCGACATCCTGAGTCAGCGCGGACTCGGACACATCAGAGATACAGTAGAGATTGTAAAACAAAACCGTGGAGAGCATATAGATATCCATGATATCGCTCGTTTTAAAACGGACAAAAAAATTGCGAATCTTATTCGTAACGGGCGTTGTATGGGATGTTTTTATGTTGAATCTCCCGCAATGCGTATGCTTTTAAAAAAACTTCGCTGTGAAGATTATATCACACTTGTGGCGGCCAGTTCTATTATACGTCCGGGTGTTTCACAAAGCGGGATGATGCGTGAATACATAGAACGATTTCATGATCCTTCGAGAATGGACAAGACTCCTCCTCAATTACTGAACTTGCTGAAAGAAACGTATGGCGTTATGGTTTTTCAGGAAGATGTTATTAAGGTGGCGCATTATTTTGCAGGACTTACGCTGGCAGAAGCCGACATCCTGCGCCGGGGTATGTCAGGTAAATTTCGTTCACGAGAAGAATTTCAGAAAATAAAGGAGAAATTTTTTTCGAATTGCGAGCAAAAAAAATATTCACAAGAATTGAGCGCGGAGGTGTGGAGGCAAATCGAAAGTTTTGCGGGCTATTCATTTTCCAAGGGACATAGTGCTTCTTATGCGGTTGAAAGTTATCAGAGCTTGTTTCTTAAAGCATATTATCCTCTGGAGTTCATGGTAGGCGTGATCAATAATTTTGGTGGTTTTTACCGAACAGAATATTATGTGCATGAAGCGAGAATGTCAGGGGCAAACATTCATGCGCCTTGTGTGAATCACAGTTTTTTTCTCACAAGTATTAAAGGAAAAGATATTTATCTTGGAATGGGATTGATTGCACAACTCGGAGAAAAACTGATTCAATCAATTGAAAGAGAACGTGAGCATAATGGCAAATTTCTATCGTTGGAAAATTTTGTACTGCGTGTGAAAACGGGTCCAGAACAACTTCGTACTTTGATTCGTGCTAACGCACTGCGTTTTACCGGAATGAGGAAAAAAGAGTTACTCTGGGAAATGCTTTCGCTTCCCGGAATGGCACAAACTGATTCCAAAAAAAAATACGAAGGAACGGAAGCACTTTTTGAAAGTGAATCGAAAAAATTCAGTTTACCTCACCTCGACTACGGAACTTTTGATGATGTGATGGATGAAATAGAATTACTGGGGTTTCCCTTATGCTCACCGTTTTCCCTACTACCCGATTCAAGTAAATACAACTTTACTGCTTCTATGCTGGAAGTACATCTGGGAAAAACAATTGAAATTGCGGGCTATTACGTTACCTGCAAACCAACACACACCACAAAAGGAGAACTCATGATGTTCGGAACCTTGCTGGACAAAGAAGGATTTTTTTTCGATACTACACACTTTCCAAAAATTATTGCACAATATCCGTTTCGGGGAAAGGGAATTTATCTGATCAAAGGAAAAGTGGTAAATGACTTCGGATTTTTAAGTGTAGATGTTTTTGCAATGGAAAAACTACAGTATGCATTTGGTATGAAATAAAAAAACTATTGTATCACCAAATCCTAAAATCCATTGTTAAGTTTTCAATTCTCGAGGTTGGTTGTTGCGCTCCGTTACTCAATTTTGTTACTTCTGTGCGAAGATAATTTTGCAGTTCACTTAACATAACTTGTCCATCATTATTCAAGTCTGCCGCTTTATCTTTTAATCCATGCAATAAACAATAGGTAAACAATCCATTCTTCCACAGATCACTTTCCATAGCGTATTCCGCTCCCCCGGCAGATGAAATAATTGTGGCGCCTGTTCCCTTTCGCAAGTCGGTGAAGAGCTCACTCATGAGCTCAGAGGTAGTTTTTAATCCAAGATTTTTCTTCTTTATCCCAGCGCCTGCCACACGAAACTTAATGTCTCCTGATGAACTAGTATTCAGGGTCATTTGTTCAACTTCTTCTTTGTCAACTTCACCGCTATGACAAGCATCTAAAAAAATCACTTTCTTAAGTGGGGCAATTCCATCAACTAAGGATTCTAATTCTTCGTAAGGAATACCTTTAACTGAAGGATTATTAAAATCCATGTCATAAGTAGCAAGATAATAATCCAGCTTACTGTCTAAAACACCATGTCCGGCAACAGTTAT
>JBKCIQ010000098.1:0-20982 GCA_046302135.1 Bacteroidota bacterium
CAAAAAGTTAAACAAAGAAATAAAAAAAATGAATTTTTTTGTAACCAAAATAAAGAGTCTCCGTATATTTTTCCCCATGATTGATTTAAAGTATTTTTTTAAAAGATTTTTTTTGATTCAACAATTAATTCTTATCAATCATCCATCAAGACCCCAGGTCTTGTAGTTTCCTAAAAGCTTATATATATATGGAGGGATGTTGTAAATGGCTTCCCCCTGGTTCTGATTGTTTATTATTTAAAAACTTAAAATTTTAATTATGAATCAAGAAAGATTTATTTGTTTAAGAGAAAGTTTTCTGAATGGCACAGCCAAAGAAAAATGGAAGGCGGAGAATTCACTTTATAAGGAATTGGCCATACTGGGAAAAATATTATTAAAGAAAAAAAACTTAGAGGTTGACATAGATACCCAGGAAGAAGTTTTAAACACATCAATATTTAAGGTTTTTAAAAATCTTCAAAACTACAACCCGGAATACATGATATCAACGTGGTTCGGAACAATTTTAAAAAATGAGTTAATGGATAGATGGAGAATGGAGGAAAAAAGAGGAAACGGAAAAAAAGATAGCATCGAAAGATACTATAAAGGAGATAGCGATGACAATAACTCACTAGACATTGCCGATGATTTTTCTTGTCCGGCTTACGATATGGATAAAAATACAATGATTAAAGTGTTGTATAGAACAATGAGCGCACTTAATGATAGCCAGCGAAGGATTCTGGACTTGCACATTCAAGGCAAATCAAACTCTGAAATAATGGATATAACAGGTTGGAATAAGAATTATGTAGGTACAAACTTATTCAGAGCCATAAATATCCTTAAAGAAATTCACAGTAGTCCAAATTGCTAAACCAAAAACCATTAAAAATGACAGATAATCAACCCGAAACACTTATTGATTTACTGGAAGAAATACACCGACATTTCGATTCCGATAAGTCTGACTACATATTAAATTGTTGGAACTTTAATGATTTGAATAGTGAAACAATTAAAAAAATTGAAAAAAGACTAAATATCAACCTCAATCAAGTGATGCTATTTACAGCGGTTTTTTCACTCGCCTCAAAAGATCGTGAAGTAACAACCTGTGAAATTGCACACTATCTAAATTTCAATTCATTTGGGCTACTACGCATGCAAAATGAATTAAATGATCTTTGTAACAGAAGAATGTTGGTTAGGGAAAGAGGCGAGTTTTCAAATGTAACAAGATACTCTGTTGAACCTAACTTATTTGAAAAAATTGTATGCGATGAAATTGAATCAGAAGGATACAAAACAGAAGAAAAATCTGAGCTTGATCAACTAATTGATACCATTCAACTTCTCTTTAATGAAAGAAGCGGTAAGTTCATTTCCATTAGAGTCTTCAAAAAAAAGCTACAAAAGTTAGTGAATAGTTTCCCTAACATAAAAGCGGTCAAAGAAGCAGAGGATCTAAAATTAATAGACAATGACTTAATTGTTTTCTATGATACGTTCATGAATTTCATCATTGAACAATCGCCTTGCGACCTAGATAATATTTCAAGCAAAATTCTAGATGGAATTGATCAGAAAATAAGATTTAGGAAAAACTTCTTAGCAAAATCTTCAATACTTTTCAGGAATAATATCGTAGATTTTGAGGAGGGAAATTATATGGAAGGTCGTTATCTCGTATTCACTCCTTGGTTCAAGGAAAAAATTTTAGGAGACTATATGTTGGGTCAGGATACGAAAGAATTTAAGCCCACCGTTTGCAAATTGATAAAACCGGAGAATATTTTTTCAAAAAAATTATATTTTGAAGAGAAACTGAACAAAGGTTTTGAAAAAATTAATTCAGCTATTTCAGAGGAAAAATTCAATCAGATTTGCAGCAAACTAGAAGAACAAGGACTAAGTAAAGGTATTACAGTAATGTTGTATGGACACCCGGGGACAGGAAAAACTGAAATGGTAAATCAATTAGCGAAAAAATCAGGCAGAGAAATCTTTCATGTAGATATATCCGAGATACGAAATAAGTTTGTTGGAGAAAGTGAGAAAAGATTAAGACGGGTATTCGAAGAATACAGAAAGGCTGTAAAACTGAATAAGAGACATCCAATACTGTTATTTAATGAAAGTGATGCGTTAATCTCAAAGAGGATGGAAGTAAGTCATTCGGTTGATCAGATGGAAAACACCATGCAGAACATTTTATTGGAGGAACTTGAAAAGTTTGAAGGAATATTTTTTGCTACAACCAATTTGGTTCAAAATCTTGATTCCGCATTTGAAAGAAGATTTCTCTTTAAAATTAAGTTCGAAAAGCCTGATGTTATTTCCAGAAAAAGAATCTGGAAAGAAAAATTACCTCAATTAATGGAGGAAGATGCTGAATTACTGGCTACTAACTTTGAATTCTCAGGCGGGCAAATTGATAATATCGTGAAGAAAGTAGTTTTAGAATCGGTTATCGAAGGAACTGAAATAAATTCTGACTCCATTAAAAGTTTTTGTGAAGATGAATTGTTCAAACACAACAATGCAACTACTAAAATCGGGTTTAGTTTGTTTTAACTTTGCCTAATCGGACAAGTTAACATTAAAATATTTGGAGATGCTTTAGAACTGCGTCAACGCATCTTTTCAAAAGGTGACTGGGATGCAATTTTAAAAACAAACAATCTTACGGAAAAAAAGTTTTCGGCTTCGATATTTGATCCCGACTTTTTTGAACTATTCAACTTACCAGATTCTCATTTAAAGCAAAAAGCCTTAACCTTAAGAAGGTTCATGCGAGATGTTAAATACGGACCTGCTTTGGATAAAAATGCATTGTTGGAGATTAGACACAACAACTCCAAAATTTATACCGGTACAATACAAAAATTAATCGGGCAAGATGCATTATTTCCTATTATTGATTGGCAACTGCAGAAAATAAATATTACTCCGGAGGAAAACATCGTAAAACTCTTCTCTATTGAAAGGACATCCGGACAAATTTTTAAATTCAAGAAAAATATTGATCACATGTCAATTAATGATTTAAAAATGGAAAGATGTTCATTTATTGACTATGATTTTATTTCTGCTATAAAAATTCATGACAAAGAAATATTCAGTGAAGGAGCTGACTCTTTGGTCCGTGGGAGAGCCTTTTATATTTACTGAAAATTAATTTTTCGAGTCCTAAAATCTTCTGGTGAAAAGAAATTTTCATTATCCTTTAGGAAGCATTTTCTTAGTTGAGGCCCATTAAAATATTTTCTTAATACCGCATAATCTAAATTATTAAGTCTTGAATCATCCAACCCTTCAGATAAATTATCATTGTATCTTATACTAATCAGACAATTGATATACTCCTGAATTGTTCCATTATACTTAGCAATATTTCGAACAATTTCCTTTGAAATTTTTAAATCATATTCAGATAAATAATTCAAAAGATTTAAAGTGGCCTCGGCGTTAATTTTTTTTAATTTAATTCGAAAAAACTCTTTATCCGTTGAGATATGTTTAAAAGAAATTTTATTCCCATTACTACAACCCAATATTACCCGTTTTTTACATTCGCAGGCATTATTTACCAAATCAGAAATAAATCTATTTAAACGCACTGAACTAATACGTAATTCTTCAAGATTATCTATTGCAATTAGATCATAAATCAAAAGAGATTTTTGAAAATCAGTTATCTGATATAAACTTTTATTCTCCTTCAAAAATATCCTGAGCCAACGAGTTGAAATTAAGGCAACCCTTTTACCATTGCGTATAAATTCATTACAAACAGCATTCAACAAATGACTAATTCCATTACCACTTTCTCCATAAACATATACAGCACAAAATTTTGTATTGTATGCATAAAATTCATTCTTAAGAAATTCTATTTCGGGCTGGCTATTGAAAAAATTGTCAAATTTCATTAGAGAGGACACACCTGGTCTTATGTATTTATCAAATTTCATCGGAGATCAAATTTTTAAAAATTATTTGTTAAAGGCTGTATTGTTTAAAAATATTTTTGTGACAATTTTTCTGATTCTTGTCATATTCAGATGCTGATTTTTAGTAAAGTAAACTCGTCATTATTAGTCGCTAAATACTTGATTTATAGTTTTTGACCTATGTAAATAAATGGTAGTTGTTAAAAACTCAGCTTATTCTTGTTTTCAACAATACAGAAGGGTTTGACTTAACCTTCATAAATTCAATCCCCCAAATTCATTAAAAATATTTTTTATGGAATCAATAGAAAACAGCATTTTAGGTCATTTAGTTGCAAATCCTTACGATTTCCGACTGCTACCGGAAAACTTTCCCTATGAAGTTTTTACAGACGAAACTACGAAAGAATTGTTTTTATCACTCACAGCTCTAAGAAATAAAAACATGAATATTGATAAGACAAGTGTGTGTGAGTGGGCTTCTATCTACGGAAATAAAAACAAAAAAACAGAATTTTATCTAAATCATTTAGAGAAGATTGAGGTTAGGCTGTTAAGCGGTGCTATTTTTTCGAATTCCATTAAAATATTAATGTCCAAATATGTAAAATTTCAAATGTCCGATATGGCAATGGAAATTGTATCGGGGAAAAAATTTGAAAACGGAGACGTAGAATCGGTATTGGAATCTAACATTCGCCAAAATTTAAAATTGAAAAAATTATTTCAACCCGGAAATGGATTAGCAGAAAATGATCCTAAGTTATACTTCAAGGTAATGAAGCAAATAAGTTTGGGAGAAAAAGCACAACAACTTTCTGGTATTATTTCATCCGGTTTCAAAGGCATCGACATTTGTTCAGGAGGATGGAGACCCGGAGAGTTGATTGTTATAGGAGGGAGACCTGCAATGGGTAAGACCGCGTTTTTATTGAGTTCTATTTCATCTATTTTAAAAAAATCTACTTTGCCAATTGGTTTTTTTTCGGTGGAGGATACTCCGGAACAAATAATGATGCGGTTGATGTCTAACTTATCAGGAGTACCTGCTATAAAAATGGAGATGGGCAGTGTAAATCAAGATCAAACCATACAGATTCATGAGGCAACCGAATTTCTCGCGGATGCCCCACTTTTTATCAATCATCTTTCTGATTGCAGTATTGAAGAAATTCTCGAAAATGCATCTAAACTCATCAAAGAAAAAGGAATTAAATTGTTAATGATTGATTATTTACAGCTTTTAAAAGTAGATACAAAGATTTTTAAATCGAGAGATGCTGAAATTGCCTTTATCACACGTTCGCTGAAAATTTTTGCAAAAGAAAATAACATTCCGATTGTAATTACTTCTGCCTTAAGTCGTGACGTAGAACGTAGGGCACTCAGTAAAATACCTACTCTATCAGACCTAAGAGACTCAGGCGCAATTGAACAGGATGCAACACAGGTGTACATGATATATCGCCCTGCATATTATGGATTTAAGGAGGATGAAGATGGAAATACCTTAAACAACATCGCCAAAATTGTAGTAGCTAAAAACAACCACGGATATTGCGAAGAAATAAAAATGCATTTTACAGGTCAATATTACAGATTCAAAGATTGGGAAATGGATGGATTGAGTTATTTGAATCTAAGAAATGATGATCTGGATGATAAGTTTCCTTTTTGATGTAAATACCATCTGATGAACATGAATACTTGCGGGGGTTTAAATAAATCTTTTTTGGCGGTTGTACCTGCTGTCATCCGGAATAATGTCGGAGCAAGATCCTCGAAATTTCCTGTGGAAATTTCGAGATAGAAATGAAGATGTTCAGTCTCGGGAGGAATATCAAAACAGATATTTCTCTTCGAGACAGATGGAAAAATTTTTAAAATATGATTTTCACTAAATCGCTCGCCGAACACTATCGCAAAAAATTTTTAAACATCAGCAACACTGATGATTTAGCCAAATTACTTCGCACTGATAAAGAGCAACTGTATTTAAGTGTTGCAGAACCGAACTATCATAAATTCAAAATACCTAAGAAAAGCGGAGGCTATAGAGAAGTAACGGCACCGCAGGAATTTCTTGCCACACTTCATAAAAGACTCAATCTTTTTCTCCAATCTGTTTATTGTGTTAAATCACCAAAACCTGTACACGGATTTGTGAGATCCTATAAAAAACACGTATCAAGAAATTATATTCCTAAAGATATTTTAAGTAATGCATCAATACATCTGAAAAAAAATTATGTACTCAATTTGGACATAGAGGATTTTTTTTCTTCCATAAGTGCAACAAGAGTGCGATATATATTTTCCGAATATCCATTTTACTTTAACGAGGAAATATCAACTTGTTTGGCCTTGTTATGTACATACGAAAAAACATTACCTACCGGCTCCCCTACTTCACCTGCAATATCCAATTTCGCTTGCACAGAATTAGATATCAGATTAAGTGAGCTCGCAGAAAAAAATAATTTAAACTATACACGTTACGCGGACGATATTACATTTTCTTCGGATAAGGAAATCAGTAATTTAATCATGCAAAATATTCGCGAAATTGTAAATGAATGCAGGTTTAAGGTGAATGAAAAGAAATGGAGATTGCAGAAAAAAAACGAACCGCAAATTGTAACCGGAGTTAAGGTGAACGAACAATTGAATGTAGAAAGAAAATACGTTAGAAACCTGAGAGCAGTTTTTCATGACATTACTAAGAGAGGAATTAAAGACGCCTCCAAAAAATATTTTAAGGGAAGAAAAATGAAAAATTCTGAAACAGAAATGTTGAGATCATTAACCGGTAAAATAAATTTTCTTGGAAGAGTTAAAGGAAATAAAAATTCATTATTTCTTATGTACCAAGCAAAATTGAGTGAGTTAGAGATGAGAATGAAAAATAATAATTAGAAACTAAATTATGTTTAATTTAAATAAGACCAAGGAAAGTATTTAAGTTCATAAATCTCTATCAGTAGAGTTTACTTAGAAAAAATAATAAATACCTGTAAAGAAATTAATCAAATACCGAACGAAGATAAGATGCAAGATGAATAGCAGCAGTCTCTGTACGTAATCGCGAACTTCCAAGTGTCAAAGGTTTGAATCCCGCACGAATCGCAGATTGAATTTCATCCTTTCGAAAATCCCCCTCAGGCCCAATAAGAAAAATAAATTTTTTAACTTCTGAATTTATATTTCGAAGGGATAATTTTTCTTCCGGTTGACAATGAGCAATCAATTTTAATGCTTCTTCAGAATTCTTAAAAGTATCAATAAATGATTCAAAATTCAACAAATCATCTAACCGAGGTAAAAATGATTGCCTCGATTGCTTCACTGCACTTTCAATTATTTTATTTAGTCTGAAAACATTTACATTTTTTCTTTCAGAATTTTTCGTAAGCAAAAATGAAATTCTGTCTACTCCCAATTCAGTTAACTTCTCCAACATCCACTCCAGCCTGTCAGCATTCTTCACCGGAGCAATAGCAACTTGCAGGTAATAATTTCTCGGAGGATCTACCTGTTCATTAATGATAAAAGCAGTAGTTTGTTTTTCATTAACCTCTAACAGTTCAGCTTGCCATCTCGAACCAAAACCGCTGATTACTTCAATCATTTCTCCTGCTTTCATACGAAGCACTTTAGCACAATGCCAAGACTCCTCACTATTTAGAGTCAAAGTTTTATCATTAGTCTTTGATGCAAAAAAGGTATTCAATTTAAAAGATGAAAAAAATTAAAATTCGAATTTATACCCTACGCCTTTTATAGTTTTGATGTACTCATCACCTAATTTCTCTCTTAATTTTCTTATGTGAACATCAATGGTACGATCGCCTACCACCACTTCATCACCCCATACTTGTTGTAAAATAGAATCTCTTGTAAACACCTTTCCCGGCTTTGCAGCTAAAAGTGCAAGTAATTTGAATTCCTTATTGGGAAGATTGATCTCAATATTTTCTTTAATCACAATATATCTATCATGATCTATTTTTAAACCTCCAATCTCTGTTTGGTTTTCATTCTGTCCCGAAGGAAATCTTCTTCGTATAAGTGCCTTTACCCTGCTGATGAGTACTAAAGGTTTAATTGGTTTGGTAATGTAATCATCTGCGCCAACATCGAATCCGGCTATTTGGGAATAATCTTCATTTCTTGCAGTAAGAAATGCAATCAATACATTTTTCAATTCAGAAATCTCTCTTAACTCACGACAAGTTTCCATGCCATCCATTCCAGGCATCATCACATCTAGAATTATTAGGTGAGGATGAATTTTTTTTGCCAATTCTACTGCTTCCTTACCATTGTTGGTATAATGAACTTCAAAACCCGCTTTATTAAGATTATATCCTAAAAAATCAAGAATATCCTGCTCGTCATCAACCAATAAAATTTTATGAGATTCCATACTCAAATTTAAGTATATTTTTTAGTGGTTCATAATGCGAAAAAATTTCTGTAAAGACTTATTGTTTTAATTTAAAAGAAAAACAATCAATTCACAACGAATAAAAGCAATAAATTATAAAACAAATAATATATCATTGAATTTCAATATGAATTTCTTATTTTTGAAGCCCTATTTTGAAAAAATTTTGTTACTAACCTGTTAATAAAAAATATTTATTTGATTTTTAATTTTTTGAGTTGGAGCACCTGAAGAAAAAAATAATAATTGGCCTTTCAGTCTCTGTTCTGTTGCTTACAGCAATATTATTTGCATTTGTTACAGATAATAACAAATTTGAAAATAAAAAAGTTGTTGAAATCAAAAAAAGAGTCCTTAACAAAAACATCAAGTCACGCAAACCAATTGAAAAACTTACCTTAGAAGAGTTGTGGGTTTTTTACCAAATTAATCCTTGTTATCTTCCTTTAATAAAAGACTCATCAATATGGGAAAAAGGAAAGCCTACGGGTTTCGATTATAAAGACCTAATTAATGATCTATTGCCTAAAGAAAATAAATACAGGAATAGATACCTTGTTGGAGATTTTAATGTAATCGAACGAGACGGACAAAACAAGGGTGTAGAAGAAATTTACCCTAATTTGAACACGCTTAAAGATTTCGAAAACCTTCCAAAAGACCTAGTGACAAAAATGGATACTACTACACACGGCACACAGGCATATAAGTTATTAGTAGAGGAAATTAAAACAAAATTAAAAGACAGTGCAGATATTTACATAAATTTTCTTGAGAAAGTTTGGAAATATAAAATGCTTCCCATAAAGAGGCAGTACTCAATTAATGATAATAATTTATACGCTGCCGGACAAACCATAATTTTGTGTGAAGCATGTAAAGACACACTAATAATGCAAGGAAAATTCGCTGTATCTGCAAAAAGACAAGATTTTGGTCTATATACAGATAAAGACGGCAATAGTCATAAATACTTCATTGAATACCTTCCTACAGGAAAAAGAAGGAGGTATTATGCAGGAAAAAACAGAATAACAATCAGAAACTGGGAAACTGAAAGAAAATATGAAAAACAAGATATAAAGCGCGATGAGGAGATGGGTGGAGGAAGTGCACATGTAACTTATTATGAAGGAAAAGTTCAACTGCCGAATTTCATGCTAATCGATCCATTTCTTATTTATGAAAATGCAATGCACCACAACGGAATTCATGAGGTAGCTTTGAGAGGCCTTGCGAGAGGAATGCTTGGTACAGGCAATAGCATTGGTTGCATAAGGGTGACAGACTTCGGTTCAAAGTTTATCAGATGGTGGACTCCTCAAAACTGCAATTTTTTTATTTCATATGATGATAAAAGGTATCATAAAAAAATTGATTACAAAGGTTCAATAATGGAATACCTTCCTTTCAAAACCGCGGCAGAGGGACAAAAATTCAGAAAATGGATAAATCAGCACAGACCTGATGATGCAAAAAGACTTGAGATTAGCGATTCAGGAGATTACAGAAACGGATTCATTTTGGACGCATATTACGCCTTAGAAAAAGATTACAAAAAATATCTTAAAGGAAAATGAAAATCTCAAACCAAATAAAATTCTTTTTCATTTTTTTGATATTTAAAATATCTTTAATAAACGGTTCAAACTATTTGAGATTCGAATTGAATAAATCGGACAGCGTTCAAAAAAGGGCAAGAACCACTCCATACGTATCGCGTTTGGTGGAAGATTCGATCTTAGAAGAAATTTTCACAACAGATACTAATTTTATAAAGAAATGGCACAATGATATTTTATTTGTTTACTGGGATACAAAATACGATATCATACCGGATACACTAAAACTTCAATTGCTTAAAAATAATGAAGAGTTCTACTTTAACTGGAGAGGTCATCTTTTTTCAGGTTATGGACCTAGAGGTAATATAATTCATAGGGGATTAGATATTGATATTGAATTAGGAGATACTATAGTATCTTCATTTGATGGAGTTGTAAGATATGCGCGGTTTCATGAGGGAGGTTACGGCAACTGTGTAATTGTTAGGCATAGAAACGGACTTGAAACCCTATATGCGCATATGAGTAAAATAATTGTAAAAGAGAACCAATATGTAAAGGCTGGTAACACACTTGGTCTTTGCGGATCAACGGGCAGATCTGACGGACCCCATCTTCATTTTGAAACACGCTACCGGGATTTTTCTTTTGATCCATATCTTATTATTGATAAAAACACACAAGAATTAATTGATACGGTAACAAATATTGAAAAGAAAAAAATTGATGAATTTAAATACAACTCAGGAAGAAAAAATTACAAATCAGGACATAATAAAAAGGGCAGTAAAAAATATTACGTCAAAAATGGTAGAAAGTATGCGTTAAAGAGGAAAGGAAATAAAAATAAAAGATTAAATAAAGGCTCGATGAAGAAAAAAGGAGTAAATTCAAAGGTTATTACCAACAAAAAAAATATCAAAAAAAATAAAAAGTGAAAACAATAAACAATTCCAAACTTAACCTTATAAGCATCTGCTTACCTGTTTTGCTCTTGATTGCTTGCTCTAATGACACTAAAAGTAATAAACAAGAAGAAGTAAAAAAAGACAGTTCAATTGTTGTAAAAAAAGAACCAACAGAAGAAAAACCTATTTATGTTGTGGATACATTTTACAACACTATTACCCAATTGATTGGTGGAATGGACAGCACTTTAACAAATATTCCAAAAAAATGGGACATAAAATTTATTAAGAATTTCAGTCAGAACTCTAATGCAAAATATGAAAAAATCAAAAAAGAAAGATTGGAACACATATTAAGCTGGAACAATAAGGTCATGTCAGCAAATAATCAAGCTGACTCCGGGTTTGCTTTTTATCCATTTTCCGGGGGAGATTTCATACATCTAAACTGGCTATACCCTAACGCGAAAGAGTATTACATGATTGCCAAAGAACCTGTTGGAGATTTTCCGGATTTAATGAATTCTGATTCTGTTTCGGTAAACAATTACCTTAAAAATATTGACGTTGTTTTAAGAGATATTTACTTCAGAAGTTATTTTATTACAAAGAACATGAACAATGATATTAATGGTAGAAATCTTGTGAACGGAATGTTTCCATTAATCATGTGGGCGGCAAGTAAAACAGGACATGAAATTATAGAGGTAAAATTTGGTTGCGTAAATGATTCCGGAGTAATGGAATTCAAGGATAAAAAATTCTTTAACAGGATTAAACCAGATGCGGTTGAAGTTACGTTAAGGAAAATTAATACAAACACAACTAAAAAATTAACTTACCTAAGTTGTGACATTTCTGATCCAGGATTTACAGCAAAACCAAAGTACTTTAAATACCTTCAAAACAGAATTCCTGACACCTGTATTTCATTTATAAAATCCGCATCTTATCTGCTACATTATAATATTTTTGTTAAAATGAGAAACTTTATTAAAAGTAAAACTGATTATTTGGCTCAAGATGATACGGGAATCCCGTTCAAAGAATTTAAACCGAACGAATGGAAAGTTGAATTATATGGTGTTTATACACGCCCTGTTGAAGACTTTAAAACCACGAGTCTTTTCCAAAGAGATTTGGACTCGGCATATAAGGTTGATAAAACATATAAAGGTGCACTGAATTTCTCTTTAGGATACCACTGGAGTTCAAAACAACAAAATCAAATGGTTTTCAAAAAAAGAAGGAAATGACCTACGTTGAAATTAAGTAACAGTTATTTCAACTTTAAGAGAATATATTTTTTTACTGAGATAAATTTTTAGTTTAAATCCTGAGTGCGAAAAAATTTTCGGGGCATTAAATAATTCCTGAATTAAGTGAAAATGTTAATCAAGAGAGTGTGAAGGATTAACCATGCATGGTCTCCCTCTTGCCATATTTTTCCATCAAACCGGCTTCGAAATCTAACCATTCTTGCCACCTGGAATCTACATTAATACCAACTGCATATTTCCTTGCAAATCCTATAAAGGTTGTGTAATGATTGGCTTCGCTGATCATCAACTCCCGATAAAACTTACGCAAATCCTCATCCTCCACCTGTTCTGATAAAATTTTGAATCGCTCACAACTTCTCGCCTCAATCATGGCCGCAAACATCAAACGATCTACCAATGCCATTTCCCTACCCTGCCCTCTCTTCATGAATTGATATAATTCATTTACATAATCATCTTTTCGCTCTCTACCCAACGTATATCCACGTTCTTTTATCTTTCCGTGCACCATTTCAAAATGAGTTAACTCTTCTTTAGAAATACTGAGTAATGCATCTACCATTTCTGTGTGCTCAGGATATCCAACTATAATAGAAATTGCATTACTTGCGGCCTTTTGCTCACACCACGCATGATCGGTAAGAATCTCGGAAATATTGGTCTGAACCAACTTCACCCAACGCGGATCTGTAGGAAGTTTTAATCCCAACATAGTTAATTCAATTAATTAAGGTTACTTTATCTTTCCCATCGGTTTCCTCCAACTCGACCTTCACATTCTGCGAAGCGATACTATCAATTACTCGTCCGACGTACTTAGCCTGAATAGGCAAATGCCTACTGAATCTTCTGTCAATCAAAACTAACAACTCCACATCTTTAGGCCTGCCAAATGCAAGCAGGGCATCCAATCCTGCACGGATAGTTCTGCCGGTAAAAAGCACATCGTCAATCAACACCACATTTTTATCTTCAATGATAAAATCTATAATGGTTTTGTTCGGTATCAACTCTTTTCTACGAAAATCATCTCTGTAAAATGTGGTATCAAGTTCACCATACATAATATTTTTTTTCTTCAGAATGCCACTTAATTTTTGATGAACACGTTTAGCAAGCAGAACGCCTCGCGGTTGCAAACCAATCAGAGCAGTATCAGAAAAATCATTATGGGTTTCTATTAACTGATGTGCCAACCTGGTAATGATGATATCCAACAACGGGCCATCAATTATGATTTTACTTTTGGATTTGACCTGTGGCATTAAAAATTATTTGCGATTTTTAGATTTAGATTTTGAGATATTTTTCTTTTTATTCAATGCTTTCTTTTTTTGTTCTGCAAGCTCTTGTCTCTTTTCACGCGCCTCTTTTTTCATCCTCTGTTCTTTTTCCCACCTCAAATTTTGTTTCATTACCTTCCAGTAATCTCTGGTGTAATCAACATAAATTTCTTCTCCAGCTTTTATCTTTTTGGTAGTAACAATAAAACACCTATCTCCTTCTGTTTCGTATTGACTATTATTTGTAATGCCTTTTACTCTAACATAACCAAGTGCATCATTTGCGTATCTGGCCTTGTATTGAGGCGTGGAGAAAGCATCTATACATTTTTTTCTACTCACAAAGAAAAGATAACCATCTTTGTTTGCTTTTACGCGCTCTCCGTATTCTTTCCATGCAATGATTTCTCCTCTGTATTCAATAACTTTCGCGCCCTTCTCTATGGGTTTTGTGGTGAACAGACCTTTACCTGCTCCCGGAATCTTTGATTTTTTTACAATTAATGCCATGTATTACAAAAATAGTATTCTTCATTCAATTACGAATGAAATTTATCAGATAAAATAAAGTTTTTATTGTTCGCTTAATTCCAACCAGCGAAGTGTTTTGGCTTCGATCAAAGAATTTAATTCGGCAAATCTTCCCGACAACTCATTCAACTTTGCATGATCGGACTCTACAGCAAGTAAATTTTCAACCGAAGACTTTTCGACCTCTAGTTTTGCAATGTCTTTTTCCAGGCTTTCCAATTCAAACTTTTCTTTGAAGGATAATTTTTTGGTTGGAGTAGTATTTGCTTTTACTTCTTCCTTTATTACAACTAACTCCTCTTGAATTTCTTCTTGGTGTTCATCGGATTTTTGCATATCCTCCAATTCCTTCCACTCTCTGTATTCTGAATAAGAACCCGGAAAATCTTTAATCACTCCATCGCCCTCAAAAGCAAATATATGATCTACCAGCTTATCCATGAAATACCTGTCGTGAGAAACTATCAAAATACAACCTTTAAAATTCTGAAGAAATTCTTCCAGTGCCTGAAGTGTTGCAATATCCAAATCATTGGTGGGCTCATCCAAAATCAAAAAATTCGGATTTTGAATGAGAATGGACATCAGATACAACCTACGTCTTTCACCGCCACTAAGTTTACTTACAAAACCATATTGCACATCAGGAGGAAAATTGAAAACCTGAAGAAGCTGTGAGGCAGACAATTTTGTCCCGTTCGCCATTGGAATAAACTCTCCGAAATCCTTAACAAATTCAATCACCCTCTTATCCTCCGGTAATTTTAAACCTGCCTGAGAATAATATCCGAAAACAATGGTTTCTCCGGTTTGAACTTTTCCCGAATCTGGCATTTCTCTACCTAAAATCATGTTAAGAAAGGTACTCTTGCCTGTTCCGTTTCTGCCTACAATTCCAATCTTTTCTCCACTCTTAAAAACATAATCGAAGTGATTTAGGATTTTCTTTTCACCAAACGCTTTTTTCAAATGTATCAACTCGAGAATCTTTCCTCCCATTCGAGACATTTTTACATTCAACTCAATTTCACGTTCCTTTCTCCTGTTTTTAATTTTCTCTTCAACTTTATAAAATGCATCTGTCCTGGCTTTTTGTTTTGTGCCTCTTGCTCTTGGACTTTTCCTCACCCACTCCAATTCACGTCGATATAAATTTTTTGCCTTTTCAAACTCCGAAGCGGCCATGCTTTCTCGCTCTGCCTTTTTCTCTAGGTAATAGTTGAAATTTCCGGCATAATGAAAAAGTTTTCCGCTATCAATTTCTACAATATGATTACAAACTGCATCCAAAAAATATCTGTCATGCGTTACTAAAAGCAAACTCACATCTCTATTGATCAGATAATGTTCCAGCCACTCTATCATTTCAACATCGAGGTGATTGGTTGGTTCATCCAAAACCAAAAGATCGGGCTCATCAATCAGCAGTTGCGCTAGCGCAAGTCTTTTCTGCTGACCGCCGCTTAACGTCTTAACTTTTTGATCGGTGTTTTGAATCTTTAAACGAAATAAAATTTCTTTAAGTTTATTTTCATAATCCCACGCATTAAGCTCAGACATTTGACCGGTAAGCTCATTGAGTCTGGACAAATTTTTATCGTTGGGGTTTTCCTCTGAAAGTTGTAAAATCTTATTGTAGTCATCCACCAACTTTCTGATTGGCGTTTCGGTTCCATGAATAATTTCGAATACTGTTTTTTCAGGATTAAAACCCGGATCCTGTTCCAGAAATGAAACTTTAATACCTTTTCTAATCGTAACGGTTCCTTCATCAGGAATTTCGATTCCTTTAATGATGTTGATGAGTGTGGTTTTACCTGCACCGTTTCTGGCAATTAATGCCAGTTTATCGCCCTTACTTATACCAAAACTAAGATTGGTAAACAGTGTTTTGGCAGCATAAGATTTAGATAAATTTTCAACGGAGAGTAAATTCATTTTGCAAAGATAAAGTTTTGTTGAAGCTTATGATGTAATTTCGTAATGTACTTTCATTTTTGAAAAAATGCGGTTGAAATTTCTGATCGTCGTTTTGGTTTTTTATATTTTGAATTCTCATTCACAAAATGACTCGGCAAAGATTTTCAGAAAACGTAAAATTCTTACAACAAGCATTGGAGTTATAGGATATGGCGGTTCTGCATTATTACTGAATGAACTTTGGTATAAAAACTATCGAAGCAATAACTTTCGTTTGTTTGATGATTCAGAAGAATGGTTTCAAGTGGATAAATTCGGGCATGTGTTTACTTGTTATCAATTGGGCGCTGTTGGAATCAGTGCATTAAAATGGTCGGGAGTTGAAAGAAATAAAGCCATTTGGCTGGGCGGATTATCCGGATTTGCCTATATGGGAGTGGTAGAATTGATGGACGGATACAGTGAAGGATGGGGATATAGTTGGGCCGATTTAGGTTCGAATGCAGTAGGCGGCATAGTACTGATTGCACAAGAAAAAATATGGAAGGAGCAAAGAATAAGAATGAAATTTTCCTACTACCCGAGCGAATACGCAAAACTCAGACCTGAGCTATTAGGTGACAACGAATTGCAAAAACTTTTCAAAGATTACAACGCTCAAACTTACTGGATGAGCATCAACATTCATTCTTTTCTTAAACCAGAATCCAAATTTCCAAGATGGTTAAACATTGCCGTTGGGGCAGGAGGCGATGGAATGACAGGAGGTTTTGAAAATCCTGA
Source organism: Bacteroidota bacterium (assembly GCA_046302135.1). Taxonomy (GTDB): domain Bacteria; phylum Bacteroidota; class Bacteroidia; order B-17B0; family Aurantibacillaceae; genus AM-1111. The sequence goes on from JBKCIQ010000098.1 coordinate 16,662, forward strand.
AATAAAAGATGCGAATGGAAACATTTTACAATTTGAAAGAAAACGACAGATTTATTTTTCCTTGGATGCAGACCTCAGCAGAATACAAACAAAATCTAGAGTTCTCAGAAAAGTTTTAGATGCCTTAAATTGTATCAAAATTCCGTTTCCCAGCTTGGAGTTTAACGGAAGTAAAACACTGATATCAATTCAGTAATTCGTTTAGTAAAGACCGCTCACATAGATTTTTTTGCCATACTCACTTTCTCTATATCTAGTCAAGCAAATCTGTTAATTTTGCGTCGTGTCTAAATCAGCATTTTATATATTAATTGGTCTTTTGATTTTAGCTTCCGGTTTTGTTATCGGGCAGGAATCAGAAAAAACCATTTTGATTAAGAAAACCAAAGATAAAATTACGGTAGATGGTATACTTGATGAAAATGTTTGGAAAGCATGTGGCTCTGCAAAAAATTTCTGGCAAACTTTTCCTTTTGATTCTTCGCTAGCACTTAGTAAAACAGAAGCTTTCGTAACCTTTGATGATGAATATTTTTATGTTGCGGCCATTTGTTACGACACTATAAAAAAACCTTACGTAATTCAATCTCTCAAAAGAGATTTTTCTTATCCGGTGAGTGATTGCTTTGTTATCAGTTTAGATCCGCTTTGCGATAAAACCAATGGTTTTAGTTTTGGTTTGAATCCTTATGGTGTACAGAGAGAAGGATTAATTGCTGGAGGCGGTGCGATGGGCGTTTCAACAGACTGGGACAATAGATGGTTCGGAGAGGTAAAAAGATATGGAGACCGATGGACTTTGGAAATGGCAATTCCTTTCAAAACTTTGAGGTATAAAAAAGATTTGAAAGAGTGGCGAGTAAATTTTTCGAGGAATGATTTGAAGAGAAATGAAAACAGTTGTTGGGTAAAGGTGCCGAGACAATACAACATTTCCACATTGGCTTTCACAGGAAAATTAATTTGGGAAGAAACACCACCGGCGGCAGGCGTAAACATTTCCTACATTCCTTATCTAATCGGAAAAGTTTCTAAAGACAATGTTGTAGGAACACCAGAAAAATTTGAGGGTAATTTAGGACTAGATGCTAAAGTAGCACTCAACTCCTCCTTGAATTTTGATGTAACCATAAATCCGGATTTTTCTCAGGTGGATGTTGACAGACAAGTTACCAACCTCACCCGATTCAATTTGTTTTTCCCTGAAAGAAGGAATTTTTTCATTGAGAACAGCGACTTGTTTGCCAACTTCGGATTCAGACAAATAAGGCCTTTCTTTTCAAGAAAAATCGGATTAGAAAATGGAAATCCGATTCCAATTCTCGGTGGCATTCGATTGAGCGGTAAGGTTAATCACGATTGGAGAATAGGGATTATGGATTTGCAGACAGCGGAGAGTAAAGATTTCAATTTGCCTTCAAAAAATTATTTTGTTGCGGCGGCACAGAGACAAGTTTTTGATCGTTCGAATCTGGCATTTATTCTAGTGAACAGTGAAATGATTGAAAATAATCGTATTAATCCTGATGGGTATAACCGCGTAGCGGGAGTAGATTTCAACCTCAACTCCAAAAACAACAAGTGGATGGGTAAATTCTTTTATCACCACTCATTTTCGCCTGAAAAATCAAATTTAAACAGCATGGCGCACGCAAGCTTTTTGGTTTTTAATGACCCGGATTGGAGTATTGAATGGAATCACGAATACGTCGACAAGGATTACAACGCGCAGAACGGTTTTGTCCCAAGAATTCAGCAATACGATCCAACAGCGAATAAAATAAATCTAATCACCTATTGGAGACTAGAACCGAGAATTAACAGATATTTCTATCCTAAAAATAGTATTGTTAATAAGCATGGTCCAGGAATATATCTTGACCAATATGCCAATTCATCTTTAACCACCACAGATATTAATTTAAGGAGCTCTTACAATGTTTTTTTTACCAATACTTGCTCCCTTACGGTAGAGCACCATTATGTTTATACAAAATTACTTTTCCCTACGGATGTAACATTTGCCAATAATCTTCCTATATCGGCTGATGATTACTATTATCAATACGCAGGATTAAGTTTCAGAACAGATTCCAGAAAAAAAGTAAACGGAAATTTTACATTTAATTACGGGACTTATTTTACAGGGAAGAAATTTAGCCTTTTGAGTGAGATTACACTAAGAACTCAACCATGGGGAATTTTCTATTTCAGCTATACTAGAGACGAGATTCAACTACCAAACATTAGGCGAACACTTGATTTGATAGGTCCGAAAATCGAATTATCTTTTACAAGAAATGTTTTTTTTACAACCTTCTTTCAATACAATACACAAGCAAATAATTTTAATATTAACAGCCGTTTGCAATGGAGGTTCAGGCCTATGAGTGATCTTTTTATTGTTTATTCAGACAACTATTATACTTCGGACTTAAACAATAAAAACAGGGGTGTTGTTACCAAACTAGTATGGTGGTTTTAACTAAAATTAATTTTTAGCGCCAAAAATTTTAGCTAACTACTTGATTATTCAGCAATAATAACTTGTACATAACTTTAACAGGCTTAAATTTTGAGTTTTCGTTTGTTTTGTTAGTTTTAGAAAATATTCAATAATCTTTCAGTCTAAAATATGAGTAAAAAGCCAGCGAAAAAAAAGAACATTCCTGTCAAAAAAAATAAGATTTCACCAAAAAAGAATACTTTGTCAAAAAAAGTAGTAGCAAAGCCATCCGCAAAAAATTCGAACAAAAAACCAAATAAACCAAAGCCACAAGACAAGAATCCGATTAAGGCGTCAACAAAGCCAAAAACAGAAAATAAAAAGACATCATCTAATCAGGATAAAAAATCAACCCTTAAAAAAGTGACAGTAAAAGCTCCAATTAACAAAGTTAAAGACGATATTAAAGTAAAGAAATCGGTAACAATAAAAAATGACACAGCTGATAAAACAACTGTAACAAATTCTTCACCGGTTGGCAATGTAAGGCCTCTAACAGAAAAACCTGTATTAGACAAGAAAGGAAAGATAATTCCACAAACTACAGCACCTGCCAAAATTTATAAATTACGAATAGATTCCAGGACAATAATAGCCGTAAAATCTAAAGAGGCAATGAAAATGTGGAAGGATAAATATCCTAATGCCGTAGAAGAGGAATAGATTATTCCAGGTAGTCTTCAATCTTTGTAAGTTTTGCTTCGGTATACTTTCCTTTTTCCCAGTGAACGATTTTTCCGCTTTCATCCAAAACAAAGAAATATGGAGTGTCTTTATCCTCAATTGAAAGATATTCCACATATGATTTAACTTCTCCCTTGAAAAACATGACATATGGCCAGAATTCCTTATCTGTTTTATTTTTAATTTTCTCTTTATCACCCAAAACCTGATTAACCCTGTTTAAAAGTGGAATGAAGTAAAAATTAATATCGTAGTTGGCTGCAGCACTAAAAGCATCTTCTTCGTCTTTTTTTACTATGAAATGATTGTATACCGGGTTTAACCAAGTTTTCATGTCATCTTCAGCTTTTCTTGAAAATGCAAGCCACAAAATGGTAAACTTTCCTTTGGTGTCATTTGGTATCGAAACTGACTTACCGGAGAATGTTTCACCGGAACATTCAGTAAAAACTTTTCCAATAGCATTTTTCTGACAAAATAATGCTAAACTCACTATTAAAAAAAAATAAATGAAAAAGTTTTTCATATCTCTAAAAATTAAAATTTAAAATATTGGGCACTCTTTATAGCTATTTCTTCACCATACGCCAAAGATGCCGTAGCAGCAGGTGATGGCGAATTAATAACATGCACGGCATTTCCATGAAATTCAATCTTAAAATCATCTATCATTTCTCCCTCAGGACCTAAAGCCATTGCACGAATACCACAACGGCTGGCAACAATATCATCCATTTGCAAAGAAGGGATAAGCGTTTGCAATCGCCTAAGAAAATAAGCCTTCGAAAAAGCCCCTCTATATTCATCAAGTCCAAACCTCCAATGTTTACTGAAAAATTTTAAAGTTCCTTTAAAAGTTAAGGCATCTAATGTGTCTTTAAAAGAAAAAGCAGTTTTACTGTACCCTTCTCGTTTATAAACAAAAACAGCATTGGGCCCACACTCTACACCACCTTTTATCATTCGTGTAAAATGAACTCCTAGAAATGGAAATTTTGGATTTGGAACAGGATAAATCAAATTCTTAACCTTGGCTCTTCCCTTTTCCGTTAAATCATAATAATCACCTCGAAAACCTACTATTGCCGCATCAGTTTTTGTACCTTCCTTCTTTGCGATTCTGTCTGCGTT
>JBKCIQ010000099.1:0-4002 GCA_046302135.1 Bacteroidota bacterium
GGTATTCCTTGACCAATTCTGTGGTACAACACGAATATTCTGTGCTTGAAAGTTTAGCCAACAAAAAAATACGATTAATACAGAAAGGTGTTTATTTATTTCAGGATTTACAACGTTAAGCTTTTGGTTCTTCCTAAAAAAAAAATTGATAAAAAAAAGAATTTTCAAATTACCTGTTTTTAACCTCTCACTTACCACAACCAGCATCGAAGAAAACCTTTTTCACATTGGGATTATCCAAAACCTGAAAACTCATAAAAGGATCACCAAACAATTTACAATATCGTTCGGGATTTTTCTCCTTCGCTTTCGCCAGTGCATCAGAAAAATTCCTGGAAAAGAATTTTGCAGGGATGTGAGAAGCAATACTTATGTAATCAAACAGCAAATTCTCATCTACGTCAGGCGCTTTAACAAAGGGTTCCAGTAAATTCGCAGAGAAATTATATTCTTTGGAGCGTGTAAAAACATAAGCTAACTTTAAAGCATTCTGCCAGCTGGTGCCTTTAAAATCGTAAAACTTTTTAATTCGTTGCACACAAGCTTCAACCTTATCTTCCATTCCCTCAATGGTATCATAATAGTCAATCTGTTTAAAATTCCATTCAGTATTTAATCCATCAACAGCCTTTTTCTGAAGGTCTGTCTTATAGAACCCATCAATAGCTGTTTGCATGGCTGTTTGATATTTAACGTCTCCAATGGTTGAATCTACTTTCAACATACAAAACAATTTATTGTACTTGATGATATTATCATTAGGATCAAGCTCACTTAGTTTCGTAACGTCTTTCAGGTCCTGTTCATCAAGTTGTCTGCCATTATCAACATAGTCATAATATTTTTTCATCATGAGTAGCCCTGCATTCTTTTTATCAAAAGGAATTTCTAGCTTGTTCCATGTTTCTTTACTGTAAGAGCCTGCAATAACTTTGTTGTGGATAAAATCCAAAATCTTGTACGCCTGTTTAAAATTTCCTTGCTTAACCGCTTGATTAAATTTTACAAAACAAAACTTCTCTTCTTTAGGCCCGCTGATATCGTAAGTAACGTCCATCACAATCTGCGCGAAGCGTTCACGTGCAAGTATGGGCTCGAGTTCTTCTAGAAGAGCCGGATCAGAGTTGATGGTTTTAATCGCTTTTCTCTTCCCCATCTTTGCCAATGTATCAAATTTTCCATCTTCTACCTCCATCTGAAACAACAACCATGAATCATTGGTTTTTATAAGAGGCTCAACACTGGTGTTGTTTAATTTATGAAGTACTTTGGCAATACTTTGTGCACGATTAATTTGCAATTTAGCATTGGTTGCTGAATCTCCTTCTATTGAAGAATATGCGTAAATGTACAGACCTTCAATTTTGAAATCAGGCTCTTGAAGAGCGTCCAATAAAGGTTTGATATCTTCAGGTTTAAATTCTGATTTACCTCTTTCAAATGGCACAACAAAATTCAGTATTGCAGTTTCGCTTCTTGGTTCAAATGCGGGATTTCTGGCCGCATCTGAGAGCGGAACAGTAAGCATGTCCAATGGCGTATTACTTTCCTGACTACCTTTTTCCAAATAAGAACGCAAAACAGTCTTACAGATTTTACCGTCTTGAATAACGATAAGATTGAGTTCATAATTTTCAGCAATACCAAAAGGGAACTTACCTATTTTCACTTTCAGTGAGTTTAACTTTTGTTTTTTCTTGTCTTTAGTGTCTTGTTTTACCTCATTCTTTGAAAATAATTTATCTCTATAAACAACTTTTTGCATTACTCCTTTATGCAATAAATTATTGTCAAGAATATTATATCCTGAATTTTTATACTGTGAATATTGAACAATATCTACCGCAAACCCATCAGTCTGCTTCTTTAAAATTTTTTTTAAATATTTAAGATTATCATATTGGAGATAAATGGCATCTCCTTGAACGATTAATCCATCTCGAAGTTTTTCAAAATCTTTCCATGCATCACACTGTTTACAAACCTTTGAATCATATCCTTGCATTTTTTTGCTTCTTCGGTTAAATGAAACACTTAATTCTCTTCTCTTTTTTGCACCTGCATTATCACTGTCAAATCCTCCCAACATACAAGAAACATAGTAGTTCTTTTTTTCCTTATCAGGTGTAACTGAAAAACCTGCATAAACCCACTGGGGCTGAAGCAGTGCAACTTTCATGCGTTTATCCTTAAACCATTTAGCAGTTAATGCCTCGGACATCTCTTTGGCGGTATATTGTTTTTTCCCTTTGTTAGGTGTAACTGCACCCTCCACTTCATCTGCTTTTTTACTGCCACCGGACTTATATAGCTTTTGCCCCGGAGTTTTTCCACCGGCGTCTGGGCCTGCTTTACCATCCTTTGCCATCGCCTTACTGCTGATTACTGCGGCTTTTGTAAGCAAATCATTTTTCTCTAGACTATCTAGTCCGTTTGATATTCGGTACTTATTTATTGAGGTGAGTAAAAAATTAAATAACTCCTCAGAAGGAAAATCTTCGTTTGAACTCTGATCGCTCTTTTTTTGTGAGTAGCAAACAGAAAACAAAAAAAACAAAAGAAAAAATAAAAAAGAATACTTTCTCATTTATCAAGAAATTAAGTGAAAAAATATTGAATTTAAACTTTTATTATTCTCGAAATAAAATATTGAAGGAGTTTGATTCAATGTGAAAAATATCAAAGATTATTCTTACAATTAATTTTTTCAGAATTTACCCATGTCCTTAAGAACACTTGATCCCGTTGATAGGTTATTTGAATAAGAATTAAATTTCCAGTCCTCGCTCCTTTTACCATCAGACCAGGTCCACCAAACGTTCGAGCCGCTTGCACTCCAAGTACCTGATTTTGTCGGTCCGTTGCTGATTGCACTACTCAGGTCCTTACCGCAGATCATTTGCACTTTGCCATTGTTGTGAAGAACAATATAAAAAGCCTGACCATACATCATTAAGGGGGTTTCACTTTGATCGCACATTAGAAACACGTGATTAGAGACACCGCTTTTAGCCTGTCCAATTGCAAAATTTATACTCAAGAATGCAAACAAAACAAAAAATAACTTTTTCATACAATTGTAATAAATTTCCTACTCTTATGGCCTTTCGGATTCTCCCTCCGGAGATCCTACCGGAGAAGGACGTTTATTTGTTTACCGAGAATAACGGCAAAAGGTGGTTTCTGTCCTCCACATCAAATCAAATTTAAACCAATTTTTAATAAAAACAATTCACTAATGGTAAAAACTTAGAAAAAATTTAGAAACGAAAAGATTAATTTTAAAACTGATATGTTCCTTGTTTTGTTAAAGAATTAATAGTAACGCAGTACGACAGCATCATACCAAGGAGCGTTGCCTGTAATTTTTAATATGTAATGAAAAACAATAATAAACAAAACAACAGATCCTGAAATATAAACCCATTTGTTGTTTAGTTTTCTTTTTGTAAATAAAAATGAGAGTAGTAGAAGAACAAATAAAATAAACGGAATTAAAGCGGGGTACATGGCTACTGATTCAATGAATTGACCTTTTAGAAGAAGCGTAAGCGAACGCTGAAATCCGCAGCCCAAACAATCAACACCAAATACTGAACGAAAAGCACATGGTAGCATTTTAATTATACCTAATTAAAAACTTATAAAATAAGTTTCTATTCATAAATTAAAACCATGCACGCTTATTTTTTTGATAAATTTCAATGAATTCCTCATCAGTTTTGGTCAAGTAAATAACGCCTTCAATAATAGGAATCACATATGTAATTGAATAGAGTCCAAAACCAAAACCACAAGTAAAAGCTCCTATTGCTGGAACACCAACAATATTTAATAATAAAATAATTATACCCTCAGTGTTGTACCCAAGGACAAATTTATGAATACCAAATCCTCCGAGTAATATCGCGCAGATTCCGGCAGTCGTGTTTTTAAATTCTATTGGTTTTTAAGAAAAAGGCTGATCCCGAGCACCACAACGTGTATTTGATTTATATTTAT